>NZ_JBKQBJ020000004.1:0-418601 GCF_046825355.2 Flavobacterium sp. C3NV
ATAAGCATTTTGCCTATATAAAAACATCAATTAATTATCAAATAGAAGAGGATTCAGTAAAAGTAGAATCATTTTTCCATCCTTCCAGTTCATATGTTTATAAAAAGGATCTTTTTAGTAAGGAATTATTAACTCATGAGTTATATCATTTTAAGATAACAGAACTATTTTCCAGAATGATAAAGAAAAAAATTTTCGAATCTAAAAACAGAGATAATATTCAAATTGAAAACTTGATTAATGAGTTAAAAATCAAAGAAAGACAGTTTCAATTTAAGTATGATGATGATACTTTTCATAGCTATGTTTTTAGTGAACAAAAAAAGTATCAAAATGATATAGATAGTTTGTTAAATTTACACAGTAATTTTAAAAATCCCAAAGTTTATATAAATGAAAAATAATACAATTTTACTTTTTGCTTTTCTATTGTTATGTTTAGTTAGTTGTAAAGAAGAGAATAAATTTCCCCTTGAAAAAAAATATTGGGATGTTACAGATTATGATAACGTAATTAGAGAGGTTAAATACGGAACTAAACCAGATGAAAAATTACCAACATTTGATAATCCGGAAACTAAGCTTTTACTTGAGAAATTAACAGATCAGGAGAATTTTAAAGTTGTATTAGATGATAAAGAATTAGGGCTTAAACATAGAAATGAAATAGCGCAACAATTTTTTGATAAATGGAAAGATATGACTACCATTTATAATGCAATTGACAGGACAGATAAATATATTTATGAAAAAGAATATCTTGAGGTTTTTAATTTTGGATTAGGCTTACAATTAAGATATTTCAAACTTGGAAATGATGAAATTATTGAAAAGGCAGATGATCCAAACTCATTATCAGTACTAAATACGATAAATAGGAATACACAAACTCTTGTCAATAATATGATTATCTATTTGGATGAAATAAATAATGAAAAATCATATAGCGATGTAGGGTTGAATTTGATTGCTAATGGAATAAATGAGAATTTTACTGAATTAATTAATATTTATCCTGATTTTAATTACGATGATCTACTAGAAAAAGTTAATCTTATGTTGAAGAAAACAAAGTCTGAAAATATAAAACAATCATTGACAAAATTAAAACAACTTATTGAATCGAAAAAATCTACGAAAGTTGAACATTCTGAATTGTAGAATTTGATGCTTTAATTTTTTTTATTTAATTGCTTCGTTCATTCAATTTTGCGTGTGTTCTTGAAAGTATTGAAGCAATCTCCTTCTGGGATATCGGTTTTATGGATCGTACAATTTTTTTTAAACTAAAATTTCTAATTCACACAAGTTTGCGTTAGGGATAGAAGTGATATCCTTTTTCTTGCTTCTTTAGCAAGGAAAAGATATAGCGGATAGCCCGTTCGCCGCGGCGAAAACGTCCAAAATATAAAAATCCGTTTACTCTCAGGAATAAACGGATTTTTTCTCTCAATCAAAGTTCGAAACTTAAATAAGAATTGATTTACAGAAAAATCATTTGTCAATTTATTCATTATCAAAAGGTCTTTTTGACGTTGTAAATACTGGATGGTCTTGTTTTATATAAACTGGACTATAAGGGAGCTTGCTCTTTAGGATACTTTCGCTTTTTAATCAAAATATTTAAAACAATGAATTACCAAATCAAAAAAGCAAGTATTGAAGACCTTGACGAAGCAGCGGAACTTTTTAATCTGTACCGTGTTTTTTACCGTCAGGAATCTGATGTCGAAAAAGGAAAAGCATTTCTGAAAGAGCGATTATTAAACAATGAGTCGGATATTTTTTTAGCAATCGTGAACGAAAAAGCGGTTGGCTTTGTACAGCTCTACAAATTATTTCATTATACCAAATTGCAAAAACAATGGCTGTTAAGTGATCTTTTTGTACATCCTGATTATAGAGGCAAAGGACTTTCGGTAGCTTTAATTGACCGAAGTAAACAATGGTGTGAAGAAACAAATGCCTGTGGTTTGATGCTGGAAACCGAAAAAACAAATGATATAGGCAACACCTTATACCCGCGTTGTGGATTTGAATATGACGGATTGCATAATTATTACCATTGGTGGAAATAAAGAACAAAGAACAAAGAATAAAGAATGGGGAAGCAGTATTCGTTTCCCCATTTTTAATCTACAAATTAAAGTTATAAAAAAAATCTGCTGAATCTCCTAAATCTGCGAGAAACAAAAAAAACTTAAAACAAAACCTCTTTGGTAATAATATAAAAACCCATTACGAGTACAAACCAGCCAAAAAGTGGCTTGAGTTTCGTTCCGTCAATTTTTTTCGAAAGCTGACTCCCGATAATCATTCCGAAAAGCGCCATTGCTGAAACTCCCAATAAAAACGGATAATTTATGGGTGTGCCAATGTATAAATCGCCTCCAAAACCTATTGTCGAATTGATGGTAATAATCAGTAATGATGTTCCTACGGCTTGTTTCATGGGTAAATTAGCAAAAAATAACAAAGCAGGAATAATTAGAAATCCGCCGCCGGCGCCCAGAAATCCGGTGATGATCCCGACTATGAAACCTATTATGCTTAATTGAATATAATTGGTTTCGGTTGTTTTTATTTCGGGTTTATTTTTTCTAATCATGGAGATTGCTGCGGTGATCATCAAAACCGAAAAAATAATCATGATCAGAAAATCTTTCGAAACAGAATAGGAAGCGATAGAAAACAGGGTAGAGGCAATCTGCGGAAAAATAACTTCACGAATAATCAGAATCGAAATTACAGAAGGAATGGCAAAATACAATGCCGATTTTAGTTTTAGATTTCCCATTTTATAATGGCTGTAACTCCCAAACATAGCAGTTAATCCTACGATGAACAAAGAATAGGATGTGGCCTGCTCAGGATTTACCTTAAACAAATACACTAAAATAGGAATGGTTAAAATCGATCCGCCTCCGCCAATTAAGCCCAGCGAAATCCCAATAATAATCGAAGCAAAATAACCTAAATATTCCATTGCATTTGTTTTATGCAAAGGTGCTTGGATAAAAAGAAATCTACAGTAACATTTATCACATAAAAAAATAAACACAAATTTCACGAATTTGCACAAATTGATCTGTCAGTTCGAGCGAAGTCGAGAACCCGCAAAGCATTTCGACTTCGCTCAATGTGACAACTGTTGTCTTTAAATATTAATTTTACCATTAAGATATTAAGAAAGTTAAGCTTAGCTTTTTTATCTCTTAATGACTAAAAAGGGAATTAAGCAGCAAGCCTTAATTTTTCTTAATCTCTTAATGGTTAAAATAAAAAAAAACTTAGTGTTAATTCGTGAAATTCGTGTTTAATAACTCAATTTGATTGCGATTAAGTTTAACCAAACCTCGTTGTTCCATTTTTTTGAGCAATCTTGAAACGACCTCTCTTGAGGTATTTAGTTCAGTTGCGATTTCCTGGTGCGATAAATTAACTTCAGAACATCCGCAGGCATCAGAATGTCTTTTGAGATAAAATTCCAAACGCTCATCCATAGAACGGAAAGCGATATTGTCTACGACTTCGAGAACTTCCTCAAAACGGCTTCTATAGGTTTCAATTACAAATTCGTACCAGGTTCTGTGCTCCATCATCCATTTGTCCATCATTTGCAAGGGAATCATCATAACCGAAACATCTTCGACTACCTTGGCCATGATTTGGCTTTTCTCACTTTTGGCGGTACAAATCATCGAAATGGCACAGGCTTGTCCGGGTTGCAGGTAATACATTAAAAATTCGCCGCCATCTTCGCCCTCACGATAGATTTTGATTTTTCCTTTGGTGATCAAAACAGTGTTTTTTATGTATTGTCCGGTTCGCATTAAGATCGTTCCGGCTTCAAAATCTTGCAGACTTCCGTTTTCTTCAATCGTCGAAATGAGTTCGTTAGAAAAATTAGGAAATATATTTTTAAGTGAGTTTTGCATATGTTAATTGTGGTAATAATAGCCCACGGATTTTACGGTTTGAACTGTTTTTCACAGATATAATTTTAAAAAAATCAAGGATTGAATGTTTAAACACATAGAAACATAGCTTTTAGTAGCTCAAAAAAAGGCATTTCACTTGCATTAATGCACATAGCTATGTGTAAATAATGTGTTATTTATTTTGCTCTAAACTTAAAAAAATATACCTATGTTTCTATGTGTTTAAATTTTATTTTTTGCGACGAATTTCACGAATTAATTAATAAGAATTAGTGCAATTCGTGGCAAACAATTTTAATCATTCTAATCATTTTAATCTGTGGCAAAAAAATATTGGTGGCCAACTTTTTTTATCAAATTAAAATTAAAACATATAATTTTATACAAAGATAGCAGATTGAAATGGCATAAATTGTCAGAAAACTATATTTAAGATGCATTTTATGAAAATGAAAAAATCCTATTTTCTATCGATTTTATAGACTGTAATTTTAAAAATAGTAAGTAAATTTGTCTTTCACTGATTATAATACTTTCTCTAAAACGTTTTCTGAGAATAATAATCGAAATCGCATTGGGCACGTTTTTAATTAATAGAAACGTCGTAATTTTACAAAAAACAGATACTATGAATTTATCACAAGAAGATTGGGTTAATCAGCTTGCTGCTGACGAGAATGCAGTTATACTGGACGTAAGAACTGAAGACGAATTTAATGACGGTTATATCGAGAATGCCGTAAACATTGATATCAATAAAGGACAAGGTTTTATTTACGAAATCGAAGAACTGGATAAAAATAAAAATTACTATGTGTATTGCCGTTCTGGAGCCAGAAGTGCTAAAGCATGTCAGGTTATGAATGAGTTGGGTATAAATAATGCCTACAACCTGCTTGGTGGTATACTGGACTGGGAAGGCGAAACCATAAATCCATAAAAACAAAATGAAGAGGCGCAAAAAGCCTCTTTTTTCTTTTAATAAACTATTAATAACCAAACATAAAATTACCAGATTATGAGTTTAATACCGGAAGAATACCAGATTAAAACCCTTATAAACCAAGATACTTATCTTGTAAATGGCGAATTGAAACCTTGGACAGGACAAACTACTCCAGTATTTTCGACCATTTCATCTACAGAAAAATATACGCCAACATTATTGGGATCAATTCCGTTTATGGCTGAGAAGGAAGCTGCCGAAGTTGTTGAGGCTGCCAATGCTGCTTATAATAAAGGTCAGGGTTTATGGCCAACCATGAAGGTCGTAGACCGTATTAAATGCATGGAAAATTTCGTAACACAAATGAAAGAAACCCGCCAGGAAGTGGTGAAACTTTTGATGTGGGAAATTGGAAAAAATCTTGGAGATTCTGAAAAAGAATTTGACAGAACAGTAGAATATATTTACGATACTATTGCAAGTTATAAAGAACTAAACGGACGTAGTTCGCATTTTGAAAAAGTACAAGGTGTAAATGCGATGATTCGCCGCGGACCTCTGGGGGTTGTATTGTGTCTAGGACCATACAATTATCCTCTTAATGAAACTTTTTCATTGTTGATTCCAGCCTTAATTATGGGGAACACCGTAATCTTCAAACCTGCGAAACATGGTGTTTTATGTATTTCGCCATTGTTAGAAGCTTTCAGAAGCAGTTTTCCAAAAGGGGTTATCAATATTGTTTATGGTAGAGGCCGTGAAGTAGCTTCTCCTATCATGAAATCAGGAAAAATTGATGTTTTGGCATTAATTGGAAATAGTAAGTCTGCAATTGCTTTGCAGGATCAGCATCCAAATAAAAACAGATTACGTTTGATTTTAGGATTAGAGGCTAAAAACCCAGCGATTATATTACCGGATGCCGACTTAGATTTGGCAATTCAGGAGTGTATTGCAGGAAGTTTATCTTTCAATGGTCAGCGTTGTACGGCTTTAAAAGTATTATATGTACACGAATCTATTGTTGATGAATTTAACAAGCGCTTTGCTGAAAAAGTAGATGGTCTGGTATTTGGAAATCCATGGGAAAAAGGAGCTTCATTAACACCACTTCCTGAAACGGAGAAACCAAATTATATTCAGGGACTAATTGATGACGCTACTCATAAAGGAGCAAAAATATTAAATGAAAAAGGCGGAAAACATTCTGAGAATTATATTTTTCCAGCTGTTTTATATCCTGTAAACAAAGATATGCGTGTGTATCACGAAGAGCAATTTGGACCAGTAGTGCCAATTATTGCTTTTAAAGATATCAATGAGCCACTAGAAGATATGGCAGAGTCTAATTACGGACAACAAGTAAGTTTGTTTGGTAAAGATATCAAGACTTTAGCACCGCTTATTGACTCTTTAGTGAATTTAGTTTGTAGAGTAAACCTCAACAGTTCTTGCCAGAGAGGTCCGGACGCGTTCCCGTTTACAGGTCGTAAAGATTCTGCTGTAGGAACATTGAGTATTCCGGATGCATTACGTTCATTCTCAATCCGTACGTTTGTAGCTTCAAAAGATATCGCTTATAATAATGAAATTCTTCAGGAATTGCTAAATAGCAAAGAGTCGAATTTTATTAATACCGATTATATTTTGTAGCAATCAAGGTTATATATTAATTGTAGATGCCGTCTTTTTCTTTTTTAGAATTAGACGGTTTTTATTTTAATATAAAAAACGTATTTTCTTGTTAAATGATTTTATTGTATTATTTTTACTACTTTTTTAATTGATAAAAATGAAGTCAAAAATGAAAAAAATTACAATTATATTTCTTCTCTTATTCGCATTAAATTCCTGGTCTCAAAATGATCAAAAAATATGGCTTCAGGAAAATAAATATAATTTAGGATTATCTTACTTTCAGAAAAAGCAATACAATAAAGCGATTGAGCCTCTTTTATTTGCCTACAAAATAAATCCAGAATCGGAAATTGGAAAAAAGTCAAAAAATAAAATCGATTTACTTAAGCCTATTCTAAGAGAAAACCTGATTAATAAAATAATAGGGAAATGGAATCTAAATGGTAGCGAGCCAATCTGGACACGAAAAGATTTAAAAACTGCCAAACAAAATGATACTTTGATGGTAATTACCAATCAGGAAATTGCGTATTATGTCAAAAATATAAAAACAAAAGAAACAAGATTACTCAAAACAGATGAAATTAAATTTTATGATGGTTTTGATAATACTAATTCTGTGACAGAAATGATAAATTCAGAAAACGAATTATGGACTTTTATAGTAGATGAATCTTTAAATAGTCTTCGTCTAATTCATACCGGTAATGTAACTTCTTCAGGAAGAGAAATAATTGATATAGATAATAAAGAATCCTATTATATTAAAATTAAATAAGACAGGGCTGATAATTCTTGTTGTAACATTTGAAAACATCTTTTTCTTTTTAAGAATGAGATGTTTTTTTATTTTGAAATAACATATTTTCATACAGAATTGTAACTTTAAAACGAAAATAACCACTAATAATATAATTCGTATTCTATAAATCAAAATCCTGAGACCATTTATGAGAAATAAATCATTTCGATTACTGTTTATTGCCTTTTTATTTTTGGCACAAACTAGTTTCGCCCAAGAACTTTATATGCCCAGAAATATAAAAGAGGCTTACAAAAAAGGTACGCGTTCTATAGACGGAAAACCTGGAAAAAACTATTGGCAAAATCATGGAAAATATACCATGGATATTTCGGTAGATCCTAAAAAAAGACTTGTTAGCGGTACAGAAACAATCGTTTACGAAAATAATAGTAATGATACTTTAAGGAATTTAGTTGTTCGATTTGTAAATAATCTGCATAAACCATCTTCACCACGAAGCGGAACTGTAAGTGATGATTTTTTGAGTGATGGATTGACCATTACTTCCTTGAAAATTGAAGGTGAGATCTATAAAGAAGATGCAAGAAGCTGGGGTACGGTTGGGAATGTAAAAATGAAAAAAGGTATTCCTCCTCATTCTAAAGCTACAATTAATATCGATTGGAATTATCCTTTGTCTAAAGAAAGCGGAAGGGAAGGGCAAATTGATGAAACTACTTTTTTTGTAGCCTATAGTTATCCTCGTGTGAGTGTTTTTGATGATTACAACGGTTGGGACAGATTGCCACATACAGATCGTCAGGAATTTTATAATGATTTTAATGACTATGTATTTTCTGTAAAAGCACCTAAAAATTATGTGGTGTATGCAACGGGAGATTTCTTAAATCCTGACGAAGTTTTGCAACCCGAGTTTGCCGCGCGTTTGAAAAAATCATATCTAGCAGATGAAATTTTACATATTGCAAACGAGACTGAACTAAAAAGCGGATTAGTAACCAAACAAAATGAATGGAATGTATGGAAATTCGAAGCGAAGAATATCTCAGATGTTTGTTTTGGGTTAAGTGATCACTATTTATGGGATGCCAGCAGTGTTGTGGTTGATAAAAAAACAAATCGCCGCGCGAGTGTTCAGGCAGCCTATGATATAAAAGGAACCGATTTTGTAAATTCGGTAAAAAACAATCAATATGCTTTAGACTTCTTTTCGAACAATTGGCCGGGAGTACCGTATCCGTTTTCTAAAATGACTGCTTTTCAGGGTTTTGCCGATATGGAATACCCTATGATGTGTAACGATTCTCAAATGGGAGATCCTGTTTTTGCACAATTGGTGCAGGATCATGAAGTAGCACATACTTATTTTCCGTTTTATATGGGAATCAACGAAACGCGTTATGCTTTTATGGATGAAGGCTGGGCAACGACTTTTGAATACTTAATTGGAATTGCAGAACACGGAAAAGAAGCTGCCGATAAATTTTATAAAGAATTTAGAGTTCAGAATTATATCAAAGATGCATCTACAGAAGAAGATCAACCTATAATTTCGATGTCTACACAGGTTTCAGGTGCCGGATACGGAAATAATTCATATGGAAAAGCTTCTCTTTCTTATCTGGCTTTAAAAGATATGCTGGGTGATGATTTGTTCAAAAAATCATTGCACGAGTATATGGATACCTGGAATGGTAAACATCCAATTCCGTGGGACTATTTTAATTCGATGAATACAGCCTCTGGACAAAATCTGAATTGGTTTTTTAATAACTGGTTTTTTACGAATAATTACATAGATCTTTCAGTCAAAAATGTTGCTAAGAATGTAGTTTCAGTAGAAAACGTTGGTGGTTTTGCAGTTCCTTTTGATGTAAATGTTGTTTATGCAGATAATTCGACAGAAACTATACATCAGACTCCGGAAATCTGGAAAACCAATCAAAAAAGAGCCACTATTGCATTAAAAAATAAAAAACAAATCAAGCAAGTATCTTTAGACGGCGGTATTTTTATGGATGCCACGCCATCGAATAATACTTTGATTGTAAACTAATATGTAACCATGTCGGGAGAAAAAGATTTAGAAATATTGCTTAAAAGTATGAAACCGGAACACGTTTCAGGTGATTATGTTTTTTGTAAAGTAGAGAAATTTGAAAATCTGGATTTGAATAACGTTGTAATGTTATTCAAAGAAAAAGAAGCCATTACATTAATTCTAAAAAAAGAAATCGCCGATCAATTACAATTAGATTATTCGGTTGTAATGTCCTGGATAACGCTTACAGTACATTCTTCATTAGAAGCTGTTGGTCTTACGGCGGCATTTTCGAAAGCGCTTTCAGAGCAAGGAATCAGTTGTAATGTTGTTGCGGCATATTATCATGATCATATTTTTGTTAATCAAAAAGATGTGGAAAAAGCAATGGAGATTTTACATTCATTTTCGGTTTAAGTTAGTCCTGCTTACTTTATTCCTACCTATTAAAAGAGAGAATCTAGCTATTTAGATTCTCTCTTTTTTACTTAATGCAGGAAAGTTTTTGGTAAAAAAAATAAGAAATGCGGTAAAAGTTTTAGAATTAAAAAACTAGGTTTGCAAAAAAAATAAAACCTACTACAAAAAATGAAAAAACTTTTACTCTTAATTGTTTTATTAATTGTCTCTAAAACAATTGCTCAAAACGATTCTAAAACTGCATTTCAAAAAAGCCGATACGAATTAGCTGTTTCGTATTATAAAAAAGCTGATTTTAAAAAAGCCCTTGATTTATTTCACCTTGCTTCCAAAATTAAACCTGATACCGAAATTGCTAAAGAATCCATTCAAAAAGTAGATACTTTGAAAACTGTTTTGAGAGAGGCTATTTTAACTCAGGCTTTAGGAACCTGGAAAATGAACGGAGATAAACCGGTTTGGGCGTCTAATCAAAATGAAAAAAGTGTAGAAAAAGATACTGAGGAATTTATAGCAATTATGCCAACTGAGATTTTATTTTATGAGAAGAATAAAAAGACGCAGGAAAAGAAAATAATCAAAACAGAACCTTTGGTTTATTATAACCAACAAGAATCTGATGCATTATTCTCGGATGTAATTTTATCAGATGGAACAATATGGAATTGTTCGATTAATGAAAAATCAGATGAACTTCGTGTAATAAATGTCGGTAAAACAAGCGATAACGGTGTTGAGAAAATAGAAAACAATAACATAGAACGTTTTTATGTTAAAGTAAAATAAGAAGAAAGGGGAATCTAAAATAATCAGATTCCCTTTTTTTATGTTTAATTTCTTTTTTATAAAAACTTAAAACCAAGCGAAATATTAGAAACCGCAGTTTTTACATTTCTGCCCGAAGGATCAAGATCTGTAACTCCGGCGAGATACCTGTAATCTAAAGTCAATTTCCATAAATCAACACCAACTCCGCCAAGAATGCTGCTGTTATTTTTTTCAAAAGCAATATAATTCAAGCTGTTATTGGCTTTAATATCAGAGTAACTTTTCCAGTTATATCCGGCAAAAATGCGAACATTACCCAGTTTTCCTAAAGGAACAACTTTAAAACCAATAAGAAGAGTTGCATCAGTTCCTGATAATTTATATTCAGTTTCTCCAATTCCGGTTTGCGAAAGACTAAATTCTGATTTAGCATAACCAAATTCTGCCTGTCCATAAAAAAGCAATAAATTTACCCGCGCAAATCCCGCAACGCCATATCCAGTTCCGGAGCTTTTAGAACTGAAATCATCCGTAAGCGGAGAAGTAATATTATAAGAAAACTGAGGTCCAAATTGTATCAATTGCGCAAAACCATTCGCACTAATACATAATAATGCTGCTAAAATGAACTTTTTCATAACTGGATTTATTTGTTTTTAGATAGCATAAAAATAAATATTATTACTTACAAAAGAATGATTTATCTTATTTATTTGAGGTATGTTTTTGATAGTGAGTAAAATATGGATTTAGTTAATTAGAAAAATAGGATTTGTAAATCCTGTAAATTTGTATAGTTGATGAAATAAATAATTATGGAGATAAAACCAATTAGTGCCTCGCAAACCTGGCAAATAAGGCATGAAGTAATGTGGCCGGATCAGCCTTTTGAATTTGTACAACTAGAAGAAGATAATCTAGGATTGCATTTTGGTGTTTTTGATCATGAAAAACTAGTTTCGATCGTTTCGTGCTTTATTGTTAATGATGAAATGCAATTTAGAAAATTAGCCACTTTAGAAGAATTTCAGGGAAAAGGAATTGCTTCTCAGCTTCTAAACTATATTTTGGAGCTTGCAAAAGAAAAGAATTTGAACAAAATGTGGTGTAACGCCAGAACAAACAAAAAAACTTTTTATGAGAAATTAGGAATGAAAGATACTCATAAAACTTTTGTTAAAGCAAATCAGGAATTTACAATAATGGAAATTTCACTTTAAAAATATAAGCGGAATTATTGAATTAAAATAAACAATATCAAATAATTATGTTTTTGATGATTTTGAATAAGTAATCTTTTTCTTTCGTACGAGACTTATTTTTATTAAGGATTTTTAAGATAATTGAACATAAAAAAATAGCGATTTAATATATTTCGTAAATAAAAAATCAATGAAAACGTTTTCGTTTTTGTTAAATGTTAAAGCTTATAAAAAAATCTTTTTTTGTTTCGATACTTTGCTTACTTTCGCACCCAAATGAGAAAGTTAATAGTATTTTTAGTATTCATGAATTTGCTTCTGCTTGGCGGAGGGCAATATCTTAATGCGGGTACTCCTAAAAACTTTCACCATCATACTCTTGAGAAAAAGCACCGAGTGAAATTCACCAATCAGGATCAGGGCAGTTCAATCATTGAAGATGCCGATGTAGATCTTGAAGAAGAATATCTTGGAAGTGATGATCTTAAAGATGGACTTACGAATAAGTTTTTTGCAACAAACTACAGTTTACTTGACAATTGGTACCTTTCCTTTTCAAGTCAGACTATTGTAAATGATTACAATCGTTTTAAAATCTTCGTGCCATTCTATGGCCAGTCAAATCCTATTTACATTACCCAACAGGTTCTAAGAATTTGATTCAACAGTATACATCGGTTACCTAAGTTGTAATCCTGCATATCTTGTTGATGTATATTTTTTTTTACTTCTTCTTGTATGAAAGTTAAGTTATAACTAAGGCTGCCTGATGCATTTTTTCATCTAAAGGAATCACTGTATTCCAAGCATTCAATCGCTTAATTTCCATTAAAATCATGAAAAGAATTATCTTGTTCACAGGCTTATTTGCCCTTGTGTGCCTTACTAGTTGTACAACTAAAAAAGAAGAAAAAGAAGAAGCAGAAAAATTCACGGTGACCAATCCGGTTAGAATTGATACTTCGTTTACGAAGGAGTATGTTTCGCAAATTAAATCTGTTCGAAATATCGAACTTCGAGCCCAGGAAAAAGGGTTTCTACAAAATATTTATGTTGATGAGGGACAGTTTGTAAAAAAAGGACAGCTGTTGTTTAAAATTATGCCAAACATGTATCAGGCTGAATTGCTTAAAGCACAGGCTGAACAAAAATCAGTAGAAATTGAATTGCAAAATTCTAAATTACTGGCAGATAAAAATATCGTTTCTAAAAACGAATTAAGTGTGGCTCAGGCAAAACTGCAATCAGCAAAAGCTGAGGTTGCATTGGCAAAACTTCACTTATCATTTACTGAAATCAGAGCTCCGTTTGACGGAACTATCGACCGTATCCCTTTAAAATTAGGAAGTCTTATCGACGAAGGCGAATTATTGACAAGTCTTTCAGACAACAGTCAGATGTTTGCTTACTTCAATGTATCAGAACCTGAATATCTACAATACCAAACAGACGTAAAAGATCGTGCTGACAATAAAGTTAGCCTTGTTTTAGCGAATGGAGATATTTTTAAAGAAAAAGGAAACGTAGAAGTTATCGAAAGTGAATTTAATAATGAAACTGGAAATATTGCATTTAGAGCAAGATTCCCTAATTCAGCAAAATTACTTAGAAACGGCGAAACAGGACAAGTTCAAATGTTAGTTCCTCTTAAAAATGCTATCGTAATTCCGCAAAAAGCGACTTACGAAATTCAGGATAAAAAATATGTTTTTGTTGTTGATAAAAACAATAAAGTAACGTCAAGAGAAATTACAATTACAGGCGAAATACCTGATTTGTACGTGATTAAAACCGGACTTACTGAGAACGACAAGATTTTACTTGAAGGAGTTCAGAAAGTAAAAGAAAACGATAAAATTAAATTCGAATACCAAGCTCCTCAAACGGTTATCAATCATTTGCGCGTAAAAGCAGAATAGGTTTAATCATTAAAAAAATATAAAAATGTTTAATAAATTTATTCAAAGACCTGTATTGTCGATAGTAATATCGCTTATAATTGTCTTTTTAGGAATATTGTCGGTGTTGAATTTACCAATTACCCAGTTTCCTTCCATCTCTCCTCCGATGGTAAACGTTACAGCAGATTACCCTGGATCGAATGGAGAGCTAATGATTAAATCAGTAGTTATTCCGTTAGAAAGAGCCCTAAATGGAGTTCCCGGAATGAAATATATGACTTCTGATGCAGGAAATGATGGTGAAGCAAGTATTCAGGTTGTATTTAATTTGGGTACAGATCCTAATCAGGCTGCAATTAATGTTCAAAACCGTGTAGCTTCTGTTACAAATAAACTTCCTCCATTGGTAGTTCGAGAAGGTGTAAAAATTACTCGTGAAGTTCCGAGTATGTTAATGTACGTGAATCTTTATAGTACGGATAAAAATACCGATATGAAGTTCTTGTACAATTATGCTGATATCAACGTATTATCTGAACTAAAAAGGGTAAACGGTATTGGATCAGGAGATATCTTGGGAACACGTGAATATGCTATGCGTATCTGGTTAAAACCTGATCGTATGTTAGCTTATAAAATTTCTGCAGATGAGATCATGGAGGCTTTATCAAGTCAGAGTTTAGAAGCTTCGCCTGGTAAAACAGGAGAAAGTTCCGGTAAGCGTTCTCAGGCATTTGAATATGTATTGAAATATTCAGGGCGTTTTACAACCAAAGAACAATACGAGAATATTGTGGTAAAATCAAATGCTAACGGGGAACTTTTACGTTTGAAAGATGTTGCCAAAGTAGAATTTGGAAGCTCGATGTATGATATTTATTCGAACTTAAACGGAAGACCATCGGCAGCGATTGTATTAAAACAGTCTTTTGGTAGTAATGCGAATCAGGTTATTGAAGACGTAAAAGCTAAACTGGAAAAGATCAAGCAAAAATTTCCAAAAGGAATGGATTATGAAATTTCTTATGACGTTTCTAAATTCCTTGATGCTTCTATCGAAAAAGTAATTCACACTTTAGTCGAGGCATTTATTCTGGTTGGTTTGGTTGTCTTTCTTTTCTTAGGCGATTGGCGTTCTACAATTATTCCGGCTATTGCAGTACCGGTTTCCCTGATAGGAACTTTTATTTTCATGACTTTCTTTGATATTTCATTGAACTTAATTACGCTATTTGCTTTGGTATTAGCAATTGGAGTCGTCGTCGATGATGCGATTGTAGTTATCGAAGCCGTTCACGCCAAGATGGAAGAGGAACATCTTTCTCCGCTTAAAGCGACCAAAAAAGCGATGCACGAAATTGCAGGAGCTATTGTTGCGATTACATTCTTAATGGCTGCGGTATTTATTCCGGTTGCTTTTATGTCAGGTCCTGTTGGAGTTTTCTACAGACAGTTCTCGATCACGATGGCAACAGCAATTATACTTTCGGGTATTGTGGCTTTGACTTTGACACCAGCACTTTGTGCAATGATGTTAAAAAACAATCACGCTACACCTAAAAAGAGAACACCTGTAAATAGATTTATTGATGGTTTTAACAACAAGTTTAATCTTGCACAAGGAAAATACCAAAATGTACTAGGTAAAATTGTAAACAGAAGAGCCGTTACTATTATTGCCCTTTTAGTTTTTTGTGCCGGAACATGGTTAATTAGCAGCACAGTTCCTTCAGGGTTTATCCCAAATGAGGATCAGGGAATGTTTTATGCTATTATACAAACGCCTCCGGGTTCATCATTAGAAAGAACAAATAATATTGCTGAGAAATTACAAAAAATAGCCGAAACGGTAGACGGAGTAAAATCGGTTTCTTCATTGGCAGGTTATGAAATTTTGACAGAGGGAACGGGATCTAATGCCGGAACATGTTTGATCAACTTAAAAGACTGGAGCGATCGTAAACAATCTGTACAGGAAGTTATGACCGAACTGGAAGAAAAATCAAAAGATATTCCAGGAGCCAACATCGAGTTTTTCCAGCCGCCTGCAGTACCCGGATATGGAGCAGCAGGAGGATTTGAGCTTCGTTTACTGGACAAAACAGGTTCTGGTGATTTCAAAAAAATGGAAGCTGTTAATAAAGAGTTTGTAGAAGAACTGAACAAACGTCCGGAATTATCGAATGTGTTTAGTTTCTTTAGTGCGAGTTTCCCTCAATATATGATGAAAGTCGACAATGATCTGGCACAGCAAAAAGGTGTTTCTATCGAAAATGCCATGAATACTTTGTCAACTCTTGTAGGTAGTAACTATGAAATTAGTTTTATTAAATACGGAATTAATTATAAAGTTATCGTTCAGGCATCTCCTGAATATCGTGCTCAGCCGGATGATATTTTAAAACTTTATGTTAAAAATAATCGTGACGAAATGGTTCCTTTTTCGGCCTTTATGAAATTAGAAAAAGTGTACGGTCTTTCAGAAATTACGAGACATAACATGTACAATTCTACTGAAATTAGTGGTGGCCCCGCTGTTGGATATAGTTCAGGTACCGCTATTAAAGTAATTCAGGAAGTTGCAGAGAAAAAATTACCAAGAGGGTATGATATTGACTGGGCAGGTATTTCTGCAGATGAGGTAGCTCAGGGTAATCAGGCGATTTGGGTATTCATGATCTGTTTAGGATTCGTATACCTTGTATTAGCGGCTCAATATGAGAGTTTTATTTTGCCATTATCTGTAATTCTTTCTTTACCGGCAGGTATTTTTGGAGCTTTCTTATTGCTGAAATTAACAGGATTAGAAAACAACATCTACGCTCAGGTAGCGATGGTAATGCTTATTGGTTTACTAGGTAAAAATGCCGTACTGATTGTAGAGTTTGCGATACAGCGACATGCAGCAGGAAGATCAGTACTTGAAGCCGCAATGGAGGGAGCGAAAGCGAGGTTCCGTCCTATTTTGATGACTTCATTTGCTTTTATTGCGGGATTATTGCCACTTGCTTTTGCTAGTGGTCCGGGTAAAATTGGTAACAGAACCATTGGTACTGCAGCTGCCGGAGGTATGCTTATAGGTACTATTTGTGGGGTATTTGTAATTCCGGGCTTGTATTTCATTTTTGCTAAAATTGCAGAAAAGCATAAACTGGTAAAAAATGAAGAAGAAAATCCATTAACAGAAGAAATTGATGATAACCATGTATAAATTCAAATCATATCAATATGGTATTGCGTTAGGTATATGTCTTACGGTTGCAGGGTGTAAAGCCCCTGCGCCTGAGACAGCACCTACAACCAGTACACCAGTTCCTGAATCGTTTGGTACAACAACCCAAACTCAGGACGCAAACAATAATACCTCAGCTTTAGTCTGGAAAGATTACTTTAAAGATCAAAATCTGGTTGATTTAATTGATGTTGCCCTGAAAAACAATCAGGAATTAAATATCACTTTACAGGAAATTGAAATTGCTAAAAATGATATTCGTGTAAAAAAAGGACTTTTATTACCAACAGTTGGTGTTCGCGCCGGAGCTGGAGTAGAAAAAGTAGGTAGATATACCAGTCAGGGTGCGGGTGATGCTACTACCGAAATTAAACCCGGAATAGAAACTCCTGATCCGTTGGGAGATTTTACCATTTCGGCTTACGCCAATTGGGAAGTGGATATCTGGAAAAAACTACGCAATTCTAAAAAAGCGGCATTAAACAGATATTTGGCTACAGTTGAAGGTAAAAACTTTGTGATTACCAACCTTATTGCTGAAGTTGCCGATTCTTATTACGAATTATTGGCCTTAGATACGCAGTTGGATATTGTAAAACAAACAATCAAATTGCAGACCAATGCTTTGGAGATTGTAAAAATCCAAAAGCAAGCTGCAAGAGCAACAGAACTTGGGGTTAAGAAATTTGAAGCAGAGGTCTTGACTTCTCAAAGCTTGGAGTTTGGAATTTTGCAGCAAATCAAAGAAACAGAGAATAAAATCAACTTTTTGTTGGGTAGATATCCTCAGGAAATCAAGAGAACAAATGCTAACAACTTTTTAAGTTTACTGCCGGCTGCTGTAAGTTCAGGAATTCCTTCTCAATTATTGGCGAATCGTCCTGATGTAAAACAAGCCGAATTAGAATTGGTAGCTTCAAAATTAGATGTAAAAGTAGCCCGCGCTGAGTTTTATCCATCATTGGATATTTCGGCAGCATTTGGAGTGCAAGCTTTTAAACCTGCTTATTTGTTTACGTTTCCGGAATCTATTTTATACTCGTTAGCGGGAGATCTTGCTGCACCACTGATCAACAGAAATGCGATCAAAGCAGAATTTGCAAGTGCAAATGCAAGACAACTTCAGGCGTTGTACAATTACGATCGTACGGTTTTGAATGCTTATTTAGAAGTTTCGAACCAACTTTCTAAAATCGAAAATCTTCAAAAAGGTTATGATCTTAAATCGAAACAAGTAGATGCTTTAAATACTTCTATTGATGTTTCAAACGATTTGTTTAAATCAGCGAGAGTAGATTATTTCGAAGTGTTGATGACACAACGTGATGCATTAGAAGCAAAATTAGAATTGGTTGATACCAAAAAAGAACAACTAAATGCTGCTGTCCATGTTTACAGAGACTTAGGCGGCGGATGGAAATAATATTGCCTGTTAATTTGTAGAAGAAAAGAAGCTGTCCCATTACTGAGGCAGCTTCTTTTTTATTTTATAAAAAATCTATTTATTACTTTTTTTATTTTCCTGTATACGTTGCATTACAAAACCAATAAAGGGGCAATAAATCCAACGCTTACAAGACCTGTAGTGTAATCTTTTGCGCCAAAAGTATTTTCAGCATACTTGGTATAATCGTATTTTCTGGCTGTATAAGCCAAGTAGAATTTTATATTAAAGTCTTTAAAAGGCATATACTGAATAGTAGGAATAAGTCCGTAACTGGTCGATAATTTACAGTTTGCATTTGAATCCGGATTGTCTTTCCAGGATTGATTGCTACTCATTACCGTCATAAGTAAATTGATTTTAGGAGTTGCCAAATATTCGGCTCTTATCCAATTTTCAAGATAAACTGCTTTTTTTGCTGCGAAAGGATATTGACTGCTAATAATATTAGACACAATTCCTAAACGGTCAAGACCTTCATTACTATATTGAAAATCATAGTAGAGTACAAAGTTTTTTGCGGCAAATTTATTTCCAAGAGCAACATAATTCATATGAGCTCCTTTGGCTTCATTAAAGAAACTATAACTATAGGTAGTTTCAAATTTCCCATCAAAAAATTTTCCCCTCCAATTTCCTACCATTGCCAGAGGATATTCACTTGGGGTAACACTTGGCGGTGCAGATTTCCCATATTGCTCTTCATAAGTTTTTGTTCGTGAATTTAGTAACTGAAATGAAAATGAGTGATTTCCATTTTTTAAAGTATGTGAAATTCCAGCACCAACTAAGAAATTATCTGCATTTTCTATAATATCATTATAAGTTAAAATATCAATGGGGTTAAAATCAAATTCGTATCCTCCCCAATCTGCACATAACTTACCAACAGAAATATTTGTTCTTTTTGACAAATCTATTCTTAAAAAAGCCAAATCAATAGATCTGCTAATATTATCCAGGTTTCCCGGAATAGGATCTCTCGTGTATCTGTTACGGAATCTAAAATATACTTTGTCGTGAATTTTTCCTTTTATCTCAAATCTTAGCTGATCAACGTTATAATGTGAAAGGTCGTGATCGCCATCGGTAAAATAGCTATTGTAAGCCATTCTGGAATTAAAAATCACATCAATATCTCTTAATAAAGATTGTTTTGAAACAGGAATTATTGGTTGTATAGTATCCTTAAATAAATTTCCTTCACTGGTTTGTTTTTCTATATGATCAGTCTGTCCTGATACCATAAGGGGAAATAGGGCAATCAGGAAATATATATAATATTTTTTCATAATTAAGTTTTTAAATTTTTATAATAAAAAGGAACCTATTAAAAAGCCAATGGCAACAGCAGAGCCAATAGTGACAATTCCTGGAATCATAAAACTGTGATTGATAACAAATTTTCCTATTTTGGTACTTCCGGTCCGGTCAAAATTGATGGCTGCTAATAAAGTTGGATAACCGGGCAAAACAAAATCACTATTAACTGTAGGGAAAATTGCTATTAATGCTGATGGCGGTAATCCTAATGCAATGCCTAATGGCATCATGGTTTTTGTAGTAGCAGCCTGGCTAAACATTAGTGCTCCCATAATAAACACTGCAATCGCAAAAGTCCAGGGATATTGAGAAACAATTTCTCCAAGTGCATGTTGTATTGTGTCATTATTGGCACGCATAAAAGTAGAACTCATCCAGACTACTCCAAATACAGACACAACTGCAGATGCCATAGAGGTGAACAAACTTGCTTTGGTAACAGCCGTAGTACTGGTTTTAGTGATCAGCATCATGGCAGCCGAGGCAGTTAGTGTAATAACACTGATAACTGCTACCATTGTTAATGAACCATCAGCATTCACGGCTATAGATTTTTCTCCGGCTTCAAAGTGAGGTAAAATTGAAGGAAACGCACCCGCAATTACAATAAGTACAATCGCACAGGCGAATATTAAAACAGCCGTTTTGGCACCCGATTTCAGTTCGGTTTCTTTTCCTTCAATAGCAGAATTGATAGTATTTGCAAATTCGGGATCTTTCATTTTTTCTATAAAAACAGCGTCATCATTGAGTTCGACACCTTTTTTGAACACAGAAAAGCAACCAAGCAATAAACCAATGATACACGCCGGAATACAAATCATCATGATATTCACTAATGCTCCCTGCGTACCTAAAATCACAACCAATGCTGCCGTAGCGGCGCTCATGGGACTTCCTGTTAAAGCAACGTGCGAAGCAATAACTGAGATACTCAATGGTCTTTCGGGACGAATCCTTTTCTTGGCAGATACCTCAGCAATAATGGGCAATAAAGAATAAACTATATGAGCAGTTCCTGCAAATAAGCACAGAAAATATACCGTAAATGGTGCTATAAAGGTAATATTAGAAGGATTGCTTCGAATGATTCTTTCTGCTAATCGCACCAAATAATCCAATCCTCCCGAAGCCTGCAGAGTTGCAGCTGTAGTGACAATTGCCATAATAATCAGCATTACATCAAGCGGAGGGTCTGTTGGTTTCATTTTGAAAACAAGAATGAAAATAAGCAGACCCAGCATGCCCATAACCCCTAGACCAATTCCTTTCATTTGTGATCCAATCAGAATCATTCCGATCAGAATCATAAATTCAATCCAAATCATTTATTTTATTTTTAGATTAAAGATTTAATTAAAAAACGAGTTTCAATTTTTTCGACACTAATTAATACTCAAAGAAATTTTGTTGAATTTTAGCTCTGTCAGAAGTTTCAGTTAAAGATAACATTAGTAAAACCCTTGCTTTTTGAGGATTCAAATCATCAGAAACTACAAAACCAAGTTCAGCATCTTTAACTTCATTATCTAAGGTTACTCTACCTGAACCTGCACGGGCAGAGCGGCAAACTATAATTCCTTTTTTAGAAGCTTCGGCCAGTGCTTTCCCAACAGGAGCATTAAAATTTCCGTTACCCATTCCGGCATATACAATTCCTTTAGGACCTGAATTGCTGATACAGTAAACGCTATTAGCATTTGCATCTGCATATCCGTATACTATTTCTACCTGAGGCAATGAATTCAGTTTGGTAACATCAAATTTTTTGGCAGGATTTCGTAAAGACTGATAGTAATATTTCACCTTTCCATCATAAATAAGTCCAAGAGGACCAAAGTTTCTGGATTGAAAAGTTTCTAAATTTGTAGTACTGGTTTTGGTAACATCCCTTGCGTCAAAAATCTTTTCATCCATAGCTACTATAACTCCTCTTGTCTGGCTTTCAGGAGAAGCGGCAACAACTACAGCATCTAGTAAATTCCTGTTTCCGTCCTGACTCATTGCGGTAGAGGGACGCATAGCACCAACAAGAACAACAGGTTTATCGTACATAACCGTTAAGTCTAAGAAATAAGCAGTTTCTTCCTGTGTGTCAGTTCCATGTGTTACTACAACAGCATCAGCTTCGTTGTTTTTAAAAATTTCATTTATCCTTTTAGATAATTTTAGCCACGTAACAATATTCATATCCTGGCTTCCAATTGATGCAATTTGCTCACCGGTAATTTTTCCGTAATTGTGAATTTGAGGCACGGCATTCAGTAATTCATCAATAGGTACTTTTCCTGCAGTGTATGCGGCTTTTGTAGCTGATTCTCCAGAACCGGCAATAGTTCCGCCAGTAGCCAGAATAATAATTCTTTTAGATTCCTGAGAAGATTGTGCCTGTATTGATACTGTCAGTAATGACATAAACAATACGATTAAAATATTTTTCATATTATATTTTTTCAATTATTTATATGGAGTTTCTTTCTAAGATTTTTGTTCTAAGCGGTTATGAATTTTGGATTGATAAGGTTATCTAAGGAATAAATTTCATCCCATTTTTCCTGTGTGATTAGTTTTCTTTCGACCACCACAATATCATGAACACTTTTGTTCATTTTTAAAGCTTCGCCGGCAATACTGGCACTTACTTCATAACCTAAAATTGGGTTTAGTTGCGTTACAATCCCAATACTGTTCATTACCATATTATAGCAATGATCTGTATTTGCCGTAATTCCAATAATACATTTATCGATCAAAGTCTGAATGGCATTTGATAAGTAATCTAGTGAGGTAAACATGGCAAAAGCAATTACTGGCTCCATTACATTCAGCTGCAATTGTCCAGCTTCAGCTGCCATAGTAACGGTTAAATCCTGACCTATTACGTAAAAACAAGTCTGGTTTACTACTTCCGGAATTACCGGATTTACTTTTCCAGGCATAATAGAAGATCCTGGCTGACGTGCCGGTAAATTGATTTCGTTGAAACCTGTTCTTGGTCCTGAACTCAATAATCTTAAATCATTGCAGATTTTAGAAATTTTAACGGCTGTTCTTTTTAATGTTCCCATAATCTGAACGTAAGCTCCTGTATCAACCGTTGCTTCAATTAAATCCGGAGAAAGTGTTAACGGAATTCCAACTTCTTTGGCTAAATAGTTCACGCAAATTTCAGGATAACCTTCCGGTGCGTTTACTCTTGTACCAATTGCGGTTGCTCCCATATTGATTTCTAAAACTAAACTCTGAGCTTCTTTTAGTCTTCGAACATCTTCGCCTATTGTAGTCGCATAAGATCTAAATTCTTGTCCTAAAGTCATCGGAACCGCATCTTGCAACTGGGTTCTTCCCATTTTAAGAACACTTTTAAATTCTTCTCCTTTTGCAGCAAAAGCAACTTCTAAACCTTCTAATGTTTTAATGAAGCTTTCCATTTTCAGGTAAAGCGCAATTCTAAATGCCGATGGGTAAGCATCATTTGTAGATTGGGAACAGTTGACATGATTATTTGGATGCAGGAAGTTGTAATCTCCTTTTTTATGTCCCAGATATTCCAAACCAATATTTGCAATTACTTCATTTGCATTCATATTTACCGAAGTTCCTGCTCCTCCCTGAATCAAATCGCTTACAAATTCCTTATCGAATTTACCTGCAATAACCTGATCACTTCCGTAACAAATGGCTTCTGCAATTTTAGGATCAAGTGCCCCGCAATCTTTATTGGCTAAAGCAGCTGCTTTTTTTACATAACCTAAAGCTTTAATAAATAAAGGTTCTTTTGAAATTGGAATTCCTGTAATATTAAAATTCTCTACAGCCCTGAAAGTTTGGATACCATAATACAAATGATTCGGAATATCTAATTCTCCTAAAAAATCATGTTCTTTTCTTGTTTTTTGCATAATGCATTAAAATTTAATTGGTAGCGTATTTATTGTTGATCGTTATAATTCTATTTTTTTTTAATAACAGGATGATCTATAAATTCAGCTCGTTTTCAAATAAAAATGAACTGTCAGGATTTTGAGCATAGAGAATTGTATCCTAATAAGGACAAATTTTATCGTGATGTATTCTATATTGCTTTTTTATCTAATTATTTTAATTCTGTACCTGTAGTGATAAATCATTAATAGTATTAAATGACCAGAAAAAATTAAAGTAGTATTTTTCTTCTAAATCAATTTAAAGACAGTCTTTTTCTTATAATTTTTAATAAAATTTGAAAAAAAAATAAAATGCTGAATGACAGTTTTTTATAGCGTGAAATGTTGAATTTTGCTCTATAATAAGATGGTAAACCAGAACTTTTTTATCCTGGAAAAGGATAAAATATAATTGTTGTAATAGGTTTTACAATACTTAGATTGACAAAAATGTTACGAAAAAAGGATTCTAATTCGTAATGCAATCATTATATAAATTATATATTGGTTTTGAATGTGTCCTGAATCGCCGTGAGAAATTAGAAGAGAAATTAGAACGGGTCGATTGGAAAATAATATTGATAAAAATGGTTATTTTTATATAAAGGAATTGAGTTTAAATAAAAGAGAGATTTGACAATAAATAGCGCTATAAAACGTAGAATAATAAAACCTGAACCAAGGCTTTCTGATTTTGTAGAAAATTTTTGGATGATTGAAAATACTTCAGATTCACCACATGATATTGTTGTTTTACCGAATGGAAGATTCGATATCGCGTTTTTTTATTCGCCGGAAGAATCCTTTCAGATAACAAGAATAGGTTTGGAAACGGAGCCTGCAAAAGGTTCAATTCCGCCAAAAACGCTGTTATTTGCTATTAGTTTCAAACTTCTTGCAATCGAATATTTGTTGGATGTAAAAGCGGCTTCTATAGTAAACACAGTTGATCCTTTGCCAACTGATTTTTGGGGAATTACAAAAAAGGACCTCAACGATTTTGAGTGTTTTTGCGAGAAAGTTTCAGCAAAAATGATTTCGCTGATTAAGCCCAATATTGACTCCAGAAAGCAAAAGCTATTTGAATTGATTTATGCTTCGAATGGCGCAATGTCTGTAAAAGAATTGTCTGAAAAGGTTTTTTGGAACAGCCGCCAGATCAATCGCTATTTTAATGATCATTTTGGAATTTCCTTAAAAGCGTACTGCAATATTGTACGATTCAAAGAATCATTGGAACATATTAAAGAAGGAAGACTTTTTCCCGAACTGAATTTTACGGATCAGAATCATTTTATAAAAGAAGTCAAAAGACTTTCCGGAGTGGTTCCGAAAGAATTATTCAAAGACAAAAACGACCGATTTTTACTATTTAATACACAGCCTGAAGAATAATTTTGCAGTAATAAAACAAATATTAAAGTGATGTTACTACAAAATAAAAAAATAGCTATCGTAGGAGGCGGTCCGGGTGGATTAACTCTTGCAAGACTTTTACAGCTAAAAGGCGCAAATGTAAAAGTGTATGAAAGAGATGAAAATCGAAATGTAAGATTACAAGGCGCAACGCTTGATTTGCATTATGAATCAGGATTAAAAGCCATTGAAGCAGCGGGTTTGATGGATGCTTTTAAAACTCATTACAGACCGGACAATGATCGGTATCGTGTTGTTGATGAAAAGGGAAATGTTCTTCATGATGATCACGATAAAGTATCTACAGGTGATTTTGGTGATGAATTTTTTAGACCCGAAATTGACCGCGGACCTTTAAGAGATATCTTAATAGATGCGCTGCAACCCGATACAATTGTTTGGGACAGCCATATTGTTTCGCTTGAAGAAAAAGAAAATGGTTGGGAAATTGTTTTTAAAAATGGAAACACTGTAACTGCAGATCTTGTAATTGGAGCAGATGGAGCCAATTCAAAAATTCGCCCGTTTGTTACGCCAGTTAAGCCTTTTTATTCAGGTGTTACTTATTTGGTGTGCAATATCCCTGATTCGGAAAAGCATGCTCCAAAATTGCATGAACTGACAAAGGGCGGAAAGATTTCTGCCATGGCCGATTCTAAAACTTTATTTTTAAGTGCGAAAGGCGATGGTAGCCTGGATTTTTACATTGGATGGAAAGCAACTGCAAACTGGGCTACAGAAATCGGAATTGATTTTAAGAATAATAAGCAGGTTTTAGAATGGTTTAAAAAGGAATTTGCGAATTGGGATACTATGTGGTTGGAATTGTTTGATTATGATGAAACCGAATTTGTTGTAAGGCCTTTATACGGTATGCCACTGGATCAATATTGGGAAACGAATCCTAATATAACGTTGCTTGGTGATGCAGCACATTTATTACCTCCTAATGGAGAAGGGGTAAATTCAGCCATGCTCGATGCGTTATATTTAAGCGAAAATCTAACTAACGGAAAATTTACGGATGTAAAATCAGCAATAGCGGATTATGAGAAGCAAATGTTCGAAAGATTTGCAGATGAAGGAAAAGAAACTGCAGAAATGATGGATTGGATGTATTCTGCGGACGGATTAAAAATAATGGTAGAATTGTTTCATCAAATGCCAAACTAAAATAGTATTGTAAAAATAAAAGCCTTTCAAGAGTAAAATTTTGAAAGGCTTTTTTGTAATTATAATGCCTAAATTTAATTTGACTATTTAGGCATTACTATTTTTGCTCTAAAGCCTTTGCCAGGTTCGGTATCAAAATCGATAGTTCCTTTAACGGCCTGAATACGGGTTTCCATGTTTTGGAGACCATTTTTTATCATCAGGGTTTTTTCGCAGCCTTTACCATTATCAGTATAATTTATCACAATTGATTTTGGATCACTTTCAAATTTTATAACCACGAGATTTGCCTCGCTGTGTTTCTTCATATTCACCATTAGTTCCTGTAAAACTCTGCTAATGGTAATCTTTTTTATTTCATCGATACTTTCCCAGTGTATACTTTCTAAATTAGTAACCATGATATTTCTTTCGCTGGTATTATAGGTCGAAAGCATATCTTTTAAGCTTTTTATAAAATCGGTACCAGTCTCAATTTTATTGTTTTCTCTTGAAATTCCTCTCACGCGCCCGTAAATGTCATCTAATTTTTGTAGTAGATTCTCTTTGGTACTTTCTATAGATAAGGGCTGAGATTCGGCAAAAGCAATCACATGAAACACATCGTTGGCCAATTCGTCATGAATTTTTTTGGCAATTCGGGTTTCTGTGTTATAGGAAGTCTTAAATTCTATTGCTTTGTTTTTATTTTTGTAATAGCGTATTAAAATGAAGATCAAAATAACTAGAAAAACAAAGACAATGGCAAATACAATTCGCAGATAAGTGGCTTTTTGAAGCGATAATAAGTTTTCTGCTTTTTCTAAGCGAAGTTTTGCGTTTTCATCTTTTTCTTTTTTTGCATCGTATTTTATTTTTGCAAATTTATTTTTAAAATTATTTCTAACCTTAATGATACTGTCATTTAAAGTAAAATACCTCTGTACATATTGATTGTTTTGAGCACTGTGATCATTTGAAATTAAAATTTGCAATGCTTCTAATCTTTCGTCAACACTATTTAGTTTTGTGGCTGTATTATAAGCCGCAAGAGCATTTTTATTTGATCTTTGAATGTCTTTTTTAGCATAATAATCGGCGAGATGCAGATAACTTTCAATGCTTCTGTATGTATCCTCAAATTCATTTCTTGTCTGGAGCGCTTCATTCATTAAACGGAATCCTCTTTCATCCATTCCATTCTTAAAATAAGCATAGCCTAAATTATCTAGAATTAGTGATTTCTTCGTTGGTGGAGGAGGATTCTTTGAAAATTTTTTACTCAAAAGAGATTCTAAAATAGTGATTGCGTTACCATATTTTTTTTGTTGAATATAAACAGTCGCAATATTATTTAAAGGGTTTATTTTATCTATAGGATCTTTAAAATCATTTGCTGCTGCTTCATAATAAAGAATCGCATCATCATAAAGAGAAAGTTCTTTGTCAGCAATACCTAACATATTATTTATAGCAGCTGTATAAATACTCTTTTTCTTAACATAAGGTAGTGCTTCGGTTACGATTTCTTTACTGCCGTAATAATCACCATTGACCTGTTGAATTACTGCAATTTGAATAAGTATATAACCAATATTGGCACTATCTTTTAAAGTTTCATAAAGTTGTTTTGATTTATTAAACTCATGAAAAGCAGTATTGAAGTTTTGTTTTTCCTGATTTTCAATTGCTTTATTTCGTAAGCTACGGGCCTCTTTTTGTAAGGATTCTGTATTGATATTAACGGTCTTTTTTTCTTCACACGAAAAAAGAAAGAGAAGTATAATAAAATAAAAAAACGGGGACCGTAACATATAAATTTACTTTCCCCGAAAATAGTAATTAATTAGATACTAAAAATATATATTTAATATTAAAGTGGAGGTGGTGGTATACCACCATTACCATCACCAGGACCGTCAGCATAAGTTGCTTTTACAGGATTAACAGCTTTTTCTGTATCCTTTTTGGGTTGGCTCTCGTATTCATCAGGAGTACAAGAAAATATAGTGAACAATAATGCAAAAGCGATAAATAGTATAAATTTTTTCATTTTGATTTAATTTAGAAATTAGACATAGGTATTGCTGTCCGGATTTTATCCAGAGCTTGTTTGGAGCAATACCAAATTGATTTTTTAGGAAGTAAATCGTGTAGAACAGTAAGACGTTATTTATACTTCCTAGATAAACTCGGTCTTACGGTTTTTACACTGTTAGTTCGAAATAGTTTTTATTTTTGTTTTAGTCTGCAGACAAAACCTGAACTAATTTCTATGGCAAAGGAAAGGCGCTTTTAGGCCTTTGTTGACAAGGGATTCCCAGAATTCCCACGTTTTCCTGAGATTCCCAGGAATTCCTAAAAACAAAATACAATGCATAGTAAATTTAGGCTCGTTAGAACGCGTTAGTTGAATGAAAAACCAATCTGACCTTTTATTATATAGATGCAAAAAGTCCTAAAAAGGTTGGATTTGATTATTAAAAAAGATGAAAATATTGCATTGAAGAAATCAATACATTGAAATTAATATCAGAACAAATCTGACTGTTGCAAAACGAGAAATAAATCATAGAATTACATTTAGTTTAGTGAAAAATGAACATGAAGAGTCGAAAGAGAATCCTGAAAAAGGAAATCTTTTCTGTAATGTCAGGAATATATTTTCTAAAACAATAGCTCAGAAATATATCCGGGAAAAATAATTATGGTTGAAATTGGAGCGATTGCTCTGGTGTAATCTGCGTGTTTCTATGTTGCGCAGAGAAAAGATTCATTTGAAAAATTTCGAAATGAAATTGGAAAGCATTTTGAAAAATAAAATGTCTGAAGTTGTAAAAAGGACAATTTTTTGAGGAGTAATCCGGGCGCTTAAATAGTTTGTTTTTTGGCATATATTGTACTGTTATTTATACTATAAAGATAAGAAAAAATAACCGTTAAACCTAATAAATACAAGGGAAATAGCCGTTTTTTGTGTTTTTTTTGCAATTAATTTTTAGATTTTTTCTGGTTCTAATTACTCATTTTAAAGCAAAAAAAACGGCCTTTTTTTCAGCGGTTGGATTGTAATAAAATTATCTATATTTACTCTTTGTTTATAAATATTTTTAACACATAGAAACATAGAATTATTGAACTCAAAAAAGTCGTTTCAATCGCATAAACACATATAGCTATGTGAGAGAAACGTGTTTCTTTTTGATTTACTTTTTTAAGAATCCTACAATCTATGTTTCTATGTGTTTAATTAAATTTTCATACATTATACCCAATGGATTATATTTATAAAAATATTGCATTAGGTTTTAATTTCTATTCACTATCCTTTTAAAAATATCTTTATGAAAAAGCTTCTACTACTATTCATTGTTTTATGCACTTTTGGTTGTAAAAAATATGTTGTCTCATTTGAGCAGCCAACAGATATGAAATTGGATAACTTAAAACTCGAAGTGCTTCTGGATAAAAAGAAAGTTCAGGACATTAACTTAAAAGCGACAACTGCAATGCCCAGTTATGAAACAGCAGAACTGCCGGTATCAGATGTAGGGAAACATTTGCTTCAGGTGAAAGTAAAAGATACGATCTTTAGTTTTGATATAAATTATCCCGAGGATAGATATATTCTTGCAACAGCTCATTTAAAAAATAATGGCAAGATTACTATTGGAATCTTAAAACAACAATATCCTTTTAGAGTTCAACGATAAATGATTGTATTTCAAATGTAAAAAGCCTTTCACGACTTAATCGCGAAAGGCTTTTTATATTTTGAGGTATCAGGTTTAAGATAAAAAATCTTTAAACCACAATCCAGAATGTTTAATGGTTCGTTGCTGCGTGTCGAAATCGACATGAATTAAGCCGAATCGGGCATTATAGCCTTCAGCCCATTCGAAGTTATCGGTAAGACTCCAGACAAAATAACCTTCGACATTTAGGCCATCTTTTCTGGCTTTAAGAATTTGCTCTAAATGATCCTGAATATAATGGGTGCGTTTGATATCGTAGACTTTTCCGTTGCTTAAAGTGTCAGGGAAAGCAGCACCATTTTCGGTAATGATAATTTTTTTAATGCCTTTATATTCGTTGAATTTTTTCAGGACGTGATATAGGGCAGGAGGATAAACTTCCCAACCCATTTCGGTTGAAATTACGTTTCTCTTTTCGGCACTTATTAGTTCAGCGCCTATGTACGGAATCAACATAGATGATTTTACAACTTCACGGGTGTAACATTGCAGGCCTATAAAATCAAAATCGAAAGATAAATTGTCGAGATCATCGTCTAAAATATAGTTATTGAGTTTCTTTAATACCGGCAAATCACTCTGCGGATAACCCAATCCTAAAATAGGTTCTATAAAAGTTCTGTTCAGTAAAGTGTCTACACGTTTTGCGGCTTCAATATCTTTAGGGCTTTCTGTTGCGGCTTCGATATGCGTGCAGGAGAAAGTTGTACCAATATTCGCTTCGGGAATTCTGTTTCTCAATATTTTCGCGCCGGCAGCAGTAGCGAGTGTTACGTGATGCATGGCTTTAAGATAATTGGTGATCCCTTTTTTGCCCGGAGCGTGAATACCCAAAAAATATCCTGCGCCGGTAAACACAGAAGGTTCGTTGATCACCATCCAGTTTTTTACGCGATCTCCAAAATATTGAGCACAAACTTCGACGTACTCTGAAAACCAGGAAACTGATTCGCGATTCGTCCAGCCGCCTTTTGTTTCTAAGGCATGTGGCAGATCCCAATGATAAAGTGTAATCCAGGGTTCTATTCCGGCGTCTAATAAAGCATCGATGATTTTATTGTAGTATTCGATACCGGCTTGATTTACAGGATGAACTCCTGTAGGCATAATTCGGGGCCAACTGATAGAAAACCTAAAATTCGGAATATTTAATTCCCGGATTAAGTCAATATCGTTTTGGTACGAATTATAAAAGTCACAAGCGGTTAAAGCATGATGTCCGTTTTTTATTTTCCCTTTTTGAGACGTAAAAACATCCCAGATCGAAGAACCTTTTCCGTCGGCATCGTGTGCTCCCTCAATTTGGAAAGCGGCGGTTGAAACACCCCACAAGAAATCATCTCCAAATTGGTCTTTGTTCAAAAATGAGTTCTCTATTTTATTCATTCAAATAAGTATTTCCTTTATTTTATTGTAATTTATTAATGAAGGAAAGACGATTGCATAGCTCTTAAAAACAGCCATTCTTTGAATGAAACCAGAAAATTTAGGTTGAAGAATTTCATAACGTTTAGTTTTAATCAAATTAATAAAACTAATGTGAATTTAACGTAAAGTGATTATTATCAAATGATTAAATAATAAAAATGGGAAGATGTTTAATCTTCCCATCCACAAAGTGTAAGGCCTAAACCTTGTGCCTGTTTTAGTGATGTTTTTACAGTTTCGTGATTGCAAGATGATAAACCACGACAGGTTTGGCTATAATGGTATTTTTTAGCACCAGTTGGGCCACAAATATATACAGTGGTTTGAGGAGGTGTAAAAGAAGTTAAAAAAATAAATAGTAAGAGTAAAGAATATTTCATCAGTGTTTTATTTGACAATTAATTGGTATTTATTTCCATTTAAATCGGTGGCATTTAGTTTTCCGTATGAAACCCATTCAGTTTTAATTTCAATATCAGGAATAGTATCGCCAAGTAAAATTCCTGCGCCATATTTTCCTTCGACATTGATATTCCCAAAAACCGAATCGCCATCAATGTTGATTCCTTTTACATCATAATTGTATTCGTATTTTCCGGGATTTCCGGTTCTGTATTTGTATTGGTAGGTGTCGTTTACATGATACGTTTTTGCTTCTTCGGCAGTAATTGTTTTTCGATCATCTGGCGTAATTACTTGTTTTAAAAACGAATTAATTTCCGGTGGAGGAGGAGCTGAAGCTTTTTTACATGAAAGTGTTACAAGTAATAAAAATAAGACGAGGTAGTTTTTTTGCATAGGCTTTTTGGATAAAAAAAATTATATATAAAAAAAGTGTTTTTGAAATCTGTGATTAAAAACCAAGTAATTTTTAAGTTCTAAATCTAAGTAGAAATACCTTTTTTAAAATGCGTAGTAATACTTGATTTTATTAGAAATTTATATAGCTTTCCAAATTGATTCAAAACTTTTTGCTTCACCTTCTAATAAAGGTAAATAAGTGAAATCATCTTTTGTATTTTCGTACAGTTTCGAATTTTTTACATCTAAAACAGCAAAGATAACTTGATCTCCAGCTTCCTTTCGTAATTGGCTTTCCATAAGTGATAAAATTTGTGATAATTTATCTTTAGAAATTTTGTCAGCCTTTAAAAATAATTTGATAACATAATATTTGTTATCAAATGCTAGTCCTAATTCAGGATTAATTTTAATATCAAGATCTCCAGTTAGCCAATGATAAAAAGGAGGATCAAACCATTGTGTTTTTTTCTTTCCCCAAAATTTTTTATATCCGTCTATTGATGAAGGATAATTAGCTATTTTCTTTGAATCAGTTAGTTTTTGCAATAAGTTGTCCAACCTTTTTTTATCATCATTATTTTTGTGAGTGTCAATAATTTCCTCACGTAAGGCTTTATAAAAATCGGTAGCAGGATTGTAAGGAGGTCTATTTTTAACTTGCTTAACCTTTGTCATTTTAGAACCCCCTGATTTGTTTACAAAATCTATAAAGTCTGTGAGTGATACGCTAATGGCATCTTTCCTTTTTATGTATTTTCCCATTTTTAGTCATTTAAAAAACCATTGTTATATTTTACGTTAAAAGAATGATCAGACATTAGCAATAGTCCAAAAAACTGAAAAAATGCCAATATTGCAGGAATGAATGTCCAACAAAAGAGGAGATAAAGAATTCCTTGTACAGATTGTCCTAAATAAAATTTATGAATACCAATTCCTCCAAGAAAGAAAGTTAAAATTGCTGCGGTTAGTTTACTTTTCATAATTTACATTTTAGATAAAATTGCTGTTTTTTTTGTGTCAAATTCCATTTGTGATATAATCTCACTATCTAATAATTTTTTTAATTTTTGAAGTGTTTCCAGTGGATCTTCTTTTTGCTCTGCTACATTTTGAGGAATAGGTAAATTCGCATTTACAGTAATTCCTCCACCGGCAATTGCTCTTTTATTTTCCAGATCATGCTCACGTCTATATGCAACCATTTCTTCTTCTTTTTGTTGCGCAAATTGATATAGTTTTCTGGCTTGAGCTTTTGGTAGGTAATCGAGCATATTCATATTTCCTTTGACTGTTTTCATAGAAAAGGTTGCCCCAATAATTCCCTCTTTCATGTGACAATCTAGTATGTCTTTCCATGCATAATCCTGAAAATCCATTGATAATCCTAGATTTCTTGGTCTACAAAAGATTATTCTTTTATTAGTTAGAGCTATACAATCTGGTGAAAGATTTACAACTGGTTTTTTTTGTACGGCAATGTATTCTACCTGCTCTCCAGAAGTAAGTAATCCGTTAACTTTAGTTAAAAGTTTTTCGACCGCTTTTGGATCTTGTTCTTCGTTTAAGAACTTTTTTAAATCGTTTATCATACTGGTTAATATTTTAATTTGTAATTATCCAAATGTAAATCCAATTAAAACCAGTATTTTACGGAAATCCATAATCCGTATTTTTTTTAATTTTAAGCCATAAAAAAAGCCCCAGAAGGAGCTTTATAGAATTAATAATTTATAACGATATTTTAAACAATCCCCATATCTTTTGCAATAGAAACCAGATGAACGGTATTATTTGCTTTAAAAAAGTCTTTTAGTTTAGAAAGTCTTTTTTCCATTGCACTTTTGCTGTTGGGTTTGATGCCCAAGTCTTTAAAGATTTGTATGATTTCGTCTTGCGCAGTTCCAGATGATAGGTGTTTTAAGATTTGAATATCTAAATCATCGATTTCAAAATTGCTTTTTTCCTGAAGCGCAGAAGCAACTTCATAAGAAATAAACTTTTGATTTGAAGTTGAAGTAATGTGAATTGCTTTTTTTAAATCTTCAATACTATTTCGGCCTTTTAATACAAAGCCATCAATATCAGCATTATCAAAAAGAGATTTAATGCGATGGCTTTTATCTTCTACCGAATAGGCGATAATTTTAATATCAGGCTGTAATTCCCGAACCTTTTCAACAAGTTCATCACCACAAGTAATCTGTACGTCGCGATGATCCTTTTTGAATGAAAGATCACTAATTAATAAGTCATAAGGTTCATTGTCCAGAATGGCTTTTCGTATTTTTAGAAAAGCGTCATCACAATATTTTGAGTTTTGAAAATTTACAATTTCTAAATCTTTTAAGGTTTGTTCGATTGCTAAATTAATACCGTCAAGATCTTCGGCAATTATTACTTTTTTAAACATATGGCTTTTATTTAGGCAGAGTTATTTTTACTTTAAAACCTTTATCCGGTTCAGAGTCAAAAGTAATAGTTCCTTTTATGGCCAGAATACGGTTTTCCATATTTTGCAAACCATTTTTTATAATTTTATCTTTTTCGCAGCCTTTTCCATTATCTGTATAATCAATAAAAAGCATTTTTCCGTTGCTTTCGAACTTTACAACCACCAATGATGCATGACTGTGTTTTTTCATATTCACCATTAATTCTTGCAGAATTCTATGAATCGTGACCTTTTTTATATTATCGACTAATTCCCAATTTACTTTTTCTATATTATTAATAATAACGTTTGTAGTCTCGCTATTATAAGTCGAAAGCATTTCTTTTAAGTTGGCAGCATAATTTGATGTCACATCGATTGTACTGTTTTCTTGCGAAATTCTGCGAACACGAGAATAAATATTGTCTAGTTTGTGAACCAATGTTTCTTTTGTATTCTCGCTGGTCAAAGGTTGCGTTTGAGTAAAAGTCATTGCATGAAAAACGTCATTTGCCAACTCATCATGAATATCTTTGGCAATGCGGGTTTCAGTATCATAAGCTGTTTTTATTTTCTCGATTCGGCCTCTGTTTTTATAATATCGTATTAGAATAAAAATTACAATAATCAAAAAGATAACCCCAATACCGGCCACTACTTTTTGATATTTTTGTTCCTGAATCGACAATAGATTTTCTGCTTTCTCTAAACGAAGTTTTTGGTTCTCGTCTTTTTCTTTTTTAGAATCGTATTTAATTTTGGCAAACTTATTTTTAAAGTTATTACGAACCTTTATAATACTATCATTTATAGTAACATACTTTTGAGCATATTGTACATTTTTATTTCCGGAATCATTCGAAATTAAAAACGATAAAGCTTTCAAACGTTCATCGACACTATTGAATCTTGTTGCGATTTCATATGCCGCTTGTGCATATTGATTCGATTTTTTAGAATCTGTTTTTAAATAAAATTCAGCAAGATGTAAATTGCTTTCGATACTTCCGTAGAAATCAGTAATTTGTTTTCTTAGTTGATAACCTTCGTTCATTAATGAAAGTCCTTTTTCGGTTAATCCGTCTTTAAAATAAGCATAACCCAAATTGTCTAGTATTCTTGCTTTTTCATCAATTACTTTTTTATCGAGTAAAGATTCTAAAATTTTGATTGCCTTGTTGTAATTTTTTTGTTGAATATGAATTACGGCCATATTATTTAAAGGAGATTGTTTTGAAACCTCATCAGTACAATCTGCAATAGCTTCCCTGTAATAATAGATGGCATCATGGTAAAGAGAAAGTTCTTTATCAGCAATTCCGAAGAAATTATTAATGGCAGCACTATATATGTCTTTCTTTTTCAGAAAAGGCAGTGCTTCTGTAAGTGTTTCTTTACTTCCATAATAATCTCCATTTATTTGCTGGATAGAAGCCATTTGAATCAGATTAAAGACAATATTGGCACTATCTTTTATGGTCTCAAAAATTATTTTTGATTTATTGAAGTTGTAGAATGCACTATTGAAATTTTTATTTTCAAAGTTCTCTATTCCTTTTTTTCTAAAATCTAGTGCTTCTTTTTTAATAAAAGATGTATCCACAGGTTTAATGTTTTCTTCTTTACAGGAAAGAAAAAGCAGAAAAAAAAGAAAACAAAAAAACGGGGATCGTAGCATAAAAGTTACTTTCCCCGAAAATAGTAATTAATTTGAAATTAACTACTTAAAATTACCACTATTGTGGTGGTGGTGGAACCTTTATTGGAGCATCTCCAGGTCCGTCAGCGTATGCTGGTACTTCGGGTTTTATATTCGCTTTAGTATCTTCGAAATCATCAGCGGTACAAGAAATCATAGTTGTCAATAGAGCGCACGCTCCCAATAATATTAGCTTTTTCATTTTTTTTATATTTAAGGATTAAGCATGAGTATTGCTGTTCGGAACTTTTCCGGAACTTTTAATGCAACATCATTTTGTGTTGGGAAGTGAAGTGCGTAGACAGTAAGATTGATTTATACTTCCCGGATAAATTTCGTCTTACGGTTTTCCGTACTTTTAATTGAACTAGTTTTGTATTTTTGTTTTAATTCGATATCGAACAAGAACTAATTCTGAGGCAAAGTAACAACGGCTTTGAGCCTGAATTGAGAGGGAATTCCGGGAATTCCGAAGTATTATTTGAAGTCCCGATAATTCCGCAAAATTCCTTAAAAATCCAAATGAGAAATCCTTAAAATTCCAGAAAACCCATGCCAAACAATACTTTTGATGATTATAAAATTGCTGTAAAAAATAAATATGAAGAGGTTAGAAACAGCGAATACTTTGTTTATTTAGATAATCCAACTAGAGGAAGACTTCGTAATTTATGCTGGGAGTTATTTCTGCAGCAAAACAGAAATCAGGATGATTTAAATGTTTTTAGTTCCTTATTAGGATTATCTTTTGATGTTACTAAAAAGAACAAGTTTGATGACCAAAAAGATAAATTCAGACCTATTGAGACTTTCTTTAAAGGAGAAACTGATCCTGCAAATGTTGAGGCAGTAAATATGGCTGCAATATTGGTAGGTTTTGAAGCGCGGCCTTTTAATAAATTTAGAATTCACAATTTATTTCCTGATGAAATTAAAGGTGATGATGGAGTAGCTTTAGTAAATCAACAAAAGGGACAAAATGAGGGTTCAGGAGATCTGGAAGTTTTTCTTGATGAAAAGGAAAGAGAAAAAGGAATAGAAAAGGGGATAATAGAAGAAAAGAAACATGTTGAGGTAAAAGAAAGTGAAGAAGTAACAGAAAGTACTACTGAAGAAATAAAATCAAGCCCACAAGCAATCAATGCATTTGTCTCTATTCAGGAAAAAACTCCGGGCAAATTGAACAAAAGAATTAGGAATACTATAATAGGACTGGGATTGGTTTTATTTATAGGGTTTCCGGTAATCTTTTTTGCATTTCCAAATAAAGGCTGCATGCAATGGACTGGTAATAACTATGAAATTGTAGATTGCGATTTGAAAGCGGCAGATAACAACATTGAACTGTTAGATCCAAATCTTGTTAATCTTAAAAGGATTAAAGTGTGTGATACAACACCATTCTTTAAAAACGAAAAGGCTATAGTGTTTTATGCCAGATCAGGAGATTCATTAGAATGCTTTAATCAAATTGGGCCTCATCCTGAGAGGCGTAGTCAATACTTAAGACCCATAACAAGTTATATGATTGGTAAATACGTAAGTAATAAGCCATGTAAATAATGCTGAAAATTATGATTCCGTAAATAAATTCTTTAAACTGAAATGAAATTATGTAAATCAAACCGAAAATTATAGAACATTGTTGGAGGACTTTAAAACTAATTTAGCATAAAATAATTTTAAAGAAATCAAACATGAAAACTAAAAGAATATTATTCGGATTATTATTGAGCATGGGTTTATTTGCAGCATCTTGTAGCAGCGATGACAATGACGGGGAAACAATCGTACCAATTCAGGGTGTTTACAACCTAAGCCAAACAGGAACAATTATTGACGGTAAAGAGGTCTTAATTGATGCTCCGCAAAATCAAGCGGGATGCAAAAAAGATTATTTAGATCTAAGATTAAGCAATGCAGCTGTTATTGGTGATTACAATGGTTCTGATTGTGCCTTAGTAGAAACTACAGGAACTTACGTAAGATCTCATAATGATTTAACGCTTACTGTTGGTGCTTTAAGCTCAACTAGCGATATCATGAACCTTACAAACAAAGAGCTGAAATTGAAAGATAAAGCAACTGGTATTATTACTGTTTATACAAGATAATCTATCAAAGTAAATTTTTTTAATTCCTTGGGAGGATTAAAAAACGAAAACGGAAACGACTTTCTAAAAGTTGTTTCCGTTTTTTATTGTTTTAGATTTAAGCTTAAACTTAAATTACAGGGATATAAATATCAAAAGTAGCTCCTTTATTTTTTTCGCCTTTGGCGGTGATAATTCCGTTATGGTTTTCTACAATTTTTTTCACGATTGCAAGTCCAATTCCTGTTCCGGTGTATTCGAGTTTTCCGTGTAAACGCTGAAAAACTTCGAAAATCTTTTTGCTGTATTGAGGTTCAAAACCAATACCGTTATCCGATAAACTAATGTGGCAGTAAGTAGTTTCTTTAACTAAAGATTCATGATCTAAATTTTCGCCTTTGGTAAATTCACAGTTTATTTTTATTACTGTAGGGATTTCCGGATTGGCAAATTTTATGGAATTACTGGCCAGATTATACAATAATTGTCTGAACTGAAACGGAATAATACTTGCTTCGCAGGTATTATCAATTTCTATTACGGCTCCTTTTTGCTCCAGCTCTTCCTTCAGGTCTTCTTTTACCTCATCGATAATTTTAGAAAGATTCACTTTTTCGAATTTTCTTTCCTGAATATTCGTTCTCGAGTAGGAGAGCAGATCATTGATAAGCGTTTGCATTCGCTGTGCAGCATTTTGCATACGCTGAAATTTATCTTTTCCGGAATCGGATAAATTATCAGATTCTTTCTCGATAATCTGAGTTGCAAAAGTTTGAATTTTTCGCAAAGGTTCCTGCAAATCGTGACTCGAAATATAAGCAAACGACTGAAGCTCTTTGTTCATTTGCTCCAGCTCGACATTTTTTTGCTCCAGTTCTTTGGTACGTGCCGTAACCTGCTTCTCTAATTCCTGTGTAAAAGCTTTTTCTGTTTGGATATCGGTAAAAGCGCCTACCCATTTAATGATTTTATTGTCTTTATTCAAAACGGGTTCGCCAATAACAGAATGCCATCTATAGGTTCCGTCTTTTCTTAAAACCCTCACATCGGCTTTGTATATTGTCCCGGTTGTCAGGCTTTTGTTCCATATTCTGGAGTTTTCATCAAAATCGTCAGGATGAATCATGGCTTTCCAAGCTGCTTCGCCGTTAGGAACTACTCCAGTATATTCGAACCATTTGCCTGAGGTAAACAATGCATTGCCTTTATCGTCTGTTTCCCAAATAAGCTGAGGAATACTTTCGGTCAGAGAACGGAATCTTTTTTCGCTTTCTTCTATTTTTTTTCTTGCTTCTACTTTTTCAGTTACATCAATCATGGTGATTTTTATTCCTGAAATAGTATCGTCTAACTCACGTTGAGGTGCAAATTCAAAATCGATATACATTTTATGTTCAATACTATCAGTATTTATATAAAATAAAGATTCAGATTCTGAATGTACGTTTCCGGTACTGTAGACTTCATTTAAAAGTCTGGCGTATTTTTGTTTTTTGAGTTCGGGGAAAACCTCTAATATATTTTTACCCTGAACATCGCTTTCATTTTTTTTCCAGATATTTTTCAATAAGGCGCCATTGACCATTTCGATCACCATGTCTTTGCCTTTTAAGATCGCTTTAGGAACAGGAGATTCCATAACCAGTTTTCGGAATCTTTTTTCGCTTGCTTCAAGTTCCTGCTGGTGATTTTTTTCGTCGGTAATATCTCTTATGGTTCCTAACAATCTTTCAGGATTATTTTCTGAATCATAAAATACTTTTCCTTTGGCTTCGACCCAATGAATCGATTGATCATCCCATATTACCCTGGCTTCATAATAAATGTTGCCTAAAGCAATAGCTTCTTTAAAGGCTTTTTCACGTATGTGCAAATCATCAGCATGCACATGGCTAAGAAGCTGGGCATGAGTTAAATGTTCGGTATTTTTATGACCGGTAACAATTTCCAGGTATCGGTTTGAGTACTGAAGATTTTTTGTTTTTACATATAATTCCCAGGTTCCCAATTCACTGGCTTCAACTATAATGTTAAGCCTTTCTTCATTGAGTTCTGTTTTCTTTCTGGATTCAACTTTTTCAGTAACTTCTGTTGCGGTAACGATGATGCCTGAAATTTCTCCATTTTCTTCTTTTAAAGGATGGTAAAGAAAATCAAAATAGAAAATTTCGGGATCTCCAAATCGGTTAATTGGTACAGGTAATTCATTTCCGTGATAAGGAATCCCGGTTGTATAAACAGTATCTAAAAGATCGCCAACAGTTCCTTTTACTTCAGGCAAAGAATCAAACAAAGGTTTGCCCACAAAGCTGCTTTCTTCTTTTCCTACCAATTTTAAATAAGCTTCATTGGCCATTTCTGCTACATGGTTAGGTCCACGTAAAATAGTAATTCCAACAGGAGCTTGTTTGACCGTGTTTCTAAAACGTTTATCTGCCTCTTCAATTTTTTGACGGGCATTTACCTGCGGTGTATTGTCCAGTACCCAAATAGCAATTTTGGTAACTTTATTATCAATATTTTTTAACGGAGCATAAACAAAAGTCACATAAATTTTTTCTTCTTTGCCGTGTCTTATGAGCTTCATTTCAACCTCATTAGCATAAAACGGATTTCCTTCGTCGATTACTTTTTGCAGCGGAATTTCGTAAGCAGATCTTACCTCGGCAAAAGCATCCCAATAATGTTTTCCTGCAATTTCCTCGTATTTTTTTCCTGCAACTTCAATAAAACTATCATTTACGATTTCTGTTATTAAAGTTTCTGCATCCAGTACGCAAATACCAATAGGCGATTGCGAAACCATACTGCGCAAATTCTGTTCGCTTTCCTCTATTTTTTTCTTGGCTAAATTCAGATCAGTCAAATCGACTCCTGTATTCATTACGCCATATACATTACCGTTTACATCGTATATTGGCGTTAGGCTGTAATTGAAATAATAGGTATGTAATTTTCCGTCGACAGTAAGATCAAGAGGGGTATTTTGGGTGTGAAAAGATTTTCCGCTGTTTAAGACTTCAGTAATTTGTTCAAAAACCAATTGGTTATCGAGTTCCGGAAGCACATCTTTGAATGATTTTCCGATAACGTCATTACCTTTTCCCCATATTTTTATAATAGAATCATTGGCTAGTTCAACAATCATGTCCTTTCCGGCATACAATGCAATCGGGAAAGGTGCATTTTCGACCAACTCTCTTACTTTTTGCTCGCTTTCGACCACTTTCGAACGCGAAAGAACCTGCGAAGTCACTTCTATTGCAATTCCTACCACTCCGGAAATAGTGCCATCAGCTTCTCTCAGCGCTTCGTAAACAAAATTCAAATACGTATCTTCTATTTTTCCGTTACGAGGCAGTTTTACAAGTTGTTCGTTGGCAATAAACTTTCTGCCGCTTTTGTACACATTATTCAGTACATCTTCAAGATATTGATTTCTTGTTTCCGGTAAAGCATCAAAAACAGGTTTGTTTATAATTTCGCCGGCTTTGACTCCCCATAACTGAATCATCTGATCGTTGGCAATTTCTACAACATGATCTGGTCCTCTCATCACGCACATGGCCACAGGAGCCTGCATGATGTTATTTCTAAATCTGAGATTACTTTCTTTTAGCGCTGCTGTTGCCCGCACTTTTTCGGTGCTTTCGATAACGGTGACCAAAAGACCGCCTATTAAACCATCTTCTTTTTTTATAGGGCTGTACGAGAAATCGAAATAACAATCTTCATCATATCCATTTCTGTCCAATGTCAATTTAAAATCCGGAAAACTCACCGAACTTCCTTTCATAACATCATGAAACATAGGCGCAAGGATTTCCCAAACTTCTGAAAATGTAGTTTGAGAACTAATTCCTAAGGCTTTAGGATGTTTAGAGCCCAGAATCTGACTGTAAGTATCGTTGTATATTTGCGTATAATCGTCACCCCAAACGACCAACATTCCAAAGGGGTTGTTGAGCATTAGGGCAACAATGGTTTTGAGACTTTGAGGCCAGTTGTCAGGATCGCCCAATGATGTTTTACTCCAGTCTTTTGAGCGTATCAATTTGCCCATTTCGCCGCCATCGGATAGAAAATAATGTTTATGATCTGTAGAGCTCATTCTGGAAACGAATTAGGGTTGGAGTATAAATTGCTCTCTTATAGGTTGCTTAAAATTATTTTCGGATACTGCATTCAGAGCATTTTCGATCACTTTTTTTAATTTAGAAAATTCGCCTGGTTTACGAATGTAATAAGTAGCCCCTTTTGCATACATCAGCTCGACAATCTCATTGTCCAGCGAAGTAGAAAAAATAATGACAGGAAGGTTTTTGAGCGCTTCGCTTTCTTTTATTTCTTTCAGACATTCAGAGCCATTTTTGCGGGGCATATTAAGATCCAGAAAAAGCAGGTCCGGTAAATTTTCTCCACTATGATCTGCTAAAAAATCCATAAGCTGCACGCCATCATTAACAGTTACGAGAGATACCGGAAGCGTTAATTCATCCAGTGCTTCTTTAAAAAAATCGCAATCATCTTCATCATCATCTGCAAGCAATAAATTGTAATTCTGTTTAATCATTTTGAATATTATATTTTTTTTATTTTTTAAGCAATTAATTCACCTTTAGATTTCCTAATTGTATCTGTTTTGAATTGACTTTTACTTTAATTAAAGTTCATATTTAATCCAAAATCGATTTAATTCTGCTAAGATAGAACTAATTTTATTACTATTAATCAGTAATATACGGATAAATTTAACGCTTTCGTTTCTAATTCAATAATTTGTAATTGGGAGTTATTGTTTTTAAAATTAACGGTTTAAGGGTTTTAAGGGGTTTGTTTTCTAATGAATTTTAAAAATAAAAAATTGGTTTTGCTTCATAGAACAATTGTTAATGTCTTTTTTATTTCTGAAATCAGCTTCAAAAAAAAAATCCGCCAAAATTTGATTTGACGGATTTTAAGATATAATCTAAATTATTTTTATGTTGATAAGGTTAAACCTTTAGCCTTAAAATTACTAAAAAGAACCTGACGAGCACTGCTAATGGTTTCTTCGGTACGGTAAATGCTGCACCAGAATTTTATTTGCAGTTTGAATTTTCCGTCGGCAATTGCGGTGTAATAAATCTGCGGAGGTTTAGTATTATTGACTAAATCCATGCTTTCAAGAGATTCTAATATTAAGGCATTAATATCTTCCGGCATAACATCTCCGCTAATTTCTGCAGCGATTTCTACCAGTTTATAATTGTCAGTATACGTCCAGTTCGTAATATTTTGCGACAATAAATTACCATTTGGTATAATGATTTCGGCACCGTTTGCCGAGTTGATTTTGGTGGTACGCAATCCCATCGATTTTACACGACCGGATTCAGAAGCAATATTGATTACGTCTCCAATTTGTATCGGTTTATCAAAAATCAAAATAATACCCGAAACGAAATTGTTCACCACACTCTGAAGACCAAGTCCAACACCAACTCCCAAAGCTCCTAATAAAATACTTAGTTTATCCAATGGCATTCCGGATGCGGCAACGGCCAGAAGATAACCACAAATTAATACCAGTAATCTTGTGATCAGTAATTTAGAATGTTGTTTTTTATTGATGTTTTCTTCGTTTTCATCATCAACTTCACCAAAGAAATATGCTACATAATTCTGTAGTAAATGGGCCATCCAGATAATGATAAAAAACAAAACGATGTTTCCTAACGTAAAGGTGATACTCCCGATGGTATTAGGATGATTTAACAATGAATTTAAACCCGTACGCAGCGATTCCCAAATGTTTAAATTGGCTGCGATTACCACAACCCACATATAAGTGATTACAATTATGAAAGGTTTTTTGAGTGTTTCAGACAGGCTTTCGTAATCAAAAATCTTTTCGATACCGCGTTTTACGCGAGTAGTATAAATTTGTAAAAGAATAATTTCTAAAATTATTTTCAAAAGCACGCTTAAGGCAACAATTTGCGTAAGCGATATAAAAGCAGTTATGCTCAACATATTGGCCAGCGAAACTCTTCCGAAGAGATTATTAAGGATCGCCAGAACATTCAGACCAATAAAAATGATCGTCGCCCATTTAAAAAATCCTTTGTAGTAAAGCTGATCTTTCAGGGTTTTTATCTGAACAAATCCATAACGAACGCCCAAAATATTGATGATAAGAAAGGCGCAGCGTTGTATAAAACCAACGGCAATAAATAAGTCAAGGAAACACAACACAAAAAATAAAACTAAAAGAAGCAGCCAATTGCGCATCGCCACTTTTGACCAATTGTCTTTGAAAAGAATCGTGATAAGTCCCAAAAGACCAAGCTGAATGAGTTCTATAAACATCGCCGGAGCATATAAATTACTTACCACCGCAATGTTAAGACCTACTACAGCAACAGGAACGATAATGCCGCGATTTAAATATTTAAAGTTAAACTCTGATAAATGTTCGTCATGGCCGTTATTTTTAAGGTATTTTAAATTGCGTGAAATGTACCAGCCCAATAATCCCATTAATAACACCAAAAAGATTAAGGCACCTGCTTTATAACTCAAATAGTACGAAGCTACATTTTCTTCGATGATTATTTTAGCCTTGATATTTTTCCCGACAATTTTTTTAGCTGTAGAATCGCTGGTGCTCCATAAAACAGGATATTCTTTTTTGAGCATGCTTATTCCGGATTGTTCCAGTTTACTTTCTACAGTAATTAAAGCATTCGAAACCGCAATTTTTCTTTCTACAGTTAGTCTTTTATTGGTATTTAAAATGCCCTGATTTTTGGTCATTAAACTGTCCGTACTCAGGTACCTGCTTTTTAGGTTGGCAAATTCTTTTTTAAATTGTTTGCGTTTAATGGTATCTGTCAAAAGTCCCATCAGGGTTTTGTCCTTGCGCAACTCAATTACCCTGCCTTTGATTTTTTCAAGCGCCAGGTTTCGGGAATTAATTGCTGTATTTTGTTCGTCCAGTTCCTGTTCGATTTCTTTCAGGACAATACGATACATTTGCTGGTTGCGCACGTTAGGATTCGCGCCTTTTAAACTCGCCAGAATAAGATCGAGTTTACCTTGTGTTCTTTTTATTTCGCCAAATAAATGATGACTGTTACCATCAAACTCAGTGTCATTATGAGCAGATTCCAAAACTTCTCCGGCTTTTTCGATCGCCATCAAATAATCGCTGTCGGTAGCACTTTCTTCAAAAAGTTTCGATTTGGTTGGGGTTTTAGGCGGAGTAGTATCAGCTCTAACCGCTGCAGTTTCAGTTGTAGCCGCTTTGGTTTGAGAATAGGTAAACGGCGCGTAAAAAAAGACGGCTATTAAGGTCAGTAAACCAATAAAATTTCTTTTCTGAATCATAATGTAAGGCAATGAATTTAATGGTCAAATGTAATTTTTTTTAGGGTATTTATGATGGAAAGTATGATAAAATTTGGTTAAAAGAGATTTTGCGGGATGGAGTTTAATTGTGTTGTGTTTAATTTTTTTTGCCACTCCCGATAGCTATCGGGATAAAGGATTAAAATGATTTTTTTGAAAGATGGAAATTTTAAAAATAACGATGTTACCAACTTTGTCAAAGTTCAAAACTTTGACAAAGTTCTCAAAAAGGAGTATTTTTATGTTACTGCGTTTTATCTCAGCATTGTATTTTTTTTAATCAGTGGTTACAATTTTTAAACACATAGAAACATAGCTTTATAGGGCGAAAATAAAAGTCGTTTCACTTCAACATGAATTCACATAGTAAGCTGTCAGGAAATCATTGGTTTTGATATAGGTTATAGCTATGTGAGAAAATCAGGATTTTTTAAAATCATCTTTAATAAAGTTTTAATCTATGTTTCTATGTGTTTAAAAAAATTAACGCAAAGATTTAAAAATATTATATTCGTACTCTAAATACCAGAATTACCAAAACAATCAGAAAATGGAAAATATTACCGTAATTATCATGTTACTTTTCGGGGTTGCATTCCTAAGCCTTATCAGTAAAAAATACAATTTCCCCATTCCGATTGTGCTGGTACTTTGCGGAGTTATTATTAGCGTCATTCCGGGACTTCCGGTTATTGCTTTAAGTCCCGAAGTGGTGTTTATTGTCTTCTTGCCACCACTTTTGTATCACGCGGCATGGTACACCAGTTGGTCAGATTTTAAACAAACTATAAGACCAATTACTTTGGCCGCTGTAGGTTTGGTACTTTTTACCACCGTGGCTGTGGCTGTTGCCGCCCATATGCTGATAGATGATATCTCCTGGCCGTTAGCTTTTTTACTGGGCGCGATCGTTTCGCCTCCTGACGCGGTTTCGGCTACTTCTATTACAAAAGGTTTGGGTTTGCACCCAAGGTTAATTGCAATTCTCGAAGGTGAAAGTCTGGTGAATGATGCCAGTGGTCTGGTCGCTTACAAATATGCTTTGACCGCTATTACCGCCGGAAATTTTGTCCTCTGGCAAGCGGGACTGAACTTTGTTATCATGTCGGTTTTAGGAATCGCCATTGGATTGGGCGTAGGATATATCATGAGTTTTATTCATAAAAAGTTCGTCTGCGATGAGGTGATCGAAGCGACTTTAACTTTATTAACGCCTTTTGCATCGTACTTAATTGCAGAACATTTTGAAGCATCGGGAGTTTTGGCTGTAGTGGCAACCGGACTTTTTCTTTCGGCGAGATCAGGAACGATTTTCACACACGAAAGCCGAATCATGACGGGAACAATCTGGAGTGTTTTAACCAATATTCTAAACGGATTGATCTTTATCTTAATCGGATTGCAGTTGCGACAAATTATTGAAGGAATCGGGGATTATTCCGGTTGGTCTTTGTTTATTTGGGGCGCTTCGGTAAGTATCGTCGTGATTTTGGTGCGTTTTTTATGGGTGATTCCAGCAACTTTGCTCCCAAGATATATCAGTAAAAAAATCCGTTTGCAGGAAGAATTCGATTTCCGGAACATGATTGTTTTCGGCTGGTCCGGAATGCGTGGTGTGGTGTCGATGGCTGCGGCTTTGGCGCTTCCGCTAATGATGAACGAAACGGAGGCATTCCCATTACGAAACCTCATCATTTATCTGGTATTTTGTGTGATCCTTTCGACTTTGGTCATTCAGGGATTGACATTACCCTGGCTGATTAAAAAACTAAAAATCGAAAAGTACTCTATCATCGCCGAAGAATACGAGATAAGAAACATTATCGTTTCGCAAACCATTACCCATATCGAAGATAATTTCTCGTTACTCAACGACGATTTACTTCACAACATCAAAAGCAAATACGAGGTAAAATTCAACCGCCTCCAAAAAACCGAACTCCCAGCCAACTTCTTCGGAAAAGGAAATATAATGGGCGGCGAGATCTTCAACGACTTCACCAAACTGCAAATCGATCTTTTGAATGTGGAACGCAACAAACTAGAATCGATGCATAAATCGGGTTCTGTCAATGAAGAGATTTTCAGGAAGATTGAGAAGGAACTGGATTTGGAGGAGACTAGATTGTGGATGGAGATGTATGAGGAGTAGGGGGATTTTAATAATTGATTAATCTTATTGTGGATTGATAAACCAATCTATTATTTCATTGCCAATGTTTTTATTTAATTCAGATCCATTTTTTTCGAAAATAGAAAGTTTCCCCAAACCACATTGATGTTGTTTTATTTCTTCAGTTTTCCCATTGTTTATTGTATATTTTTGTACACTATGATCTTCAAATGATTTAAATAGAGGTGGTTCTGTTTTATTTGATGTATATAATAATATTGCCTTATCAGAATTCCAATAGTCGTTATAAACATACATTTGACGTAAATCGTGTGTTGAAGTTTTATCGTTTGAAATGTTTTTCCATTTTGTGTCAATAATAAATTTATTTTTCAAATGGTCAAGTACAATATCAGGTCTTATTGAAATGCTATTCCAAAAAGTTGTAGACTGTTGACCGCGAACAGTTACTTTTCTTTCTGATTGTTTCAATCTTGCCAATATATATTCTTCCCATAAATTATTCATATCGAATAATAAGGCTAACATGTTTTCTGAACCACTTGAAATATTGGGAGCGAAATTTAATATAATAAATTTTGAAATTGCTAAAGCGGTTTCATAAGGAGCGGTTTTTCTGGTTTTAGGAATTTTTGAAAATGTGGCTTCAGTAACTGAAATGTTTTTTACTTCTGGAAAATCCAGTTGCACCGTTTTGCATTTAGAATATAAATAATTTCCTTTTGTACATTTTTCTACAATATTTAAAGCTTTAGAAATTATCTGATGAACAAGATGATCTTTGTTGTAAACTTGATGAGTAGTATAAAATCGCTCTTTATGAACTAAATTTTCACTAATATGTCCTGCAAATTCTAATTTACCTTTTAATGCTTTGACATTTCCGGTTTCTTTATAATATTGTTTGATCAAGCCTTGATGAATTAAGGATTGAACTTCATTTAAAAACCACTTAAAATAAAGATCCAGCAAATGAATATTTTGTCTGTTAACACTTGCCTGATCAACTTTTTGTACTTTCAATTTTTTTGTAACGCGAAGCATTTCTATTAAAGCTTTTTGCCATACTGCTTCATCGCCGCTATGGTTATCTATTTTAGGAAGAATCTCAATTGTTAAGCCATTAACTTGAATTACGCCTACATACTGTTTAAATTTTATACCGTTATGACGTATGCAAAAATACTTGTCGTTATGCAATGCATTTAATTTGGACAAAGCCATAAAATGGCGTTGTCCAAAATTGCCTTCAATAGGTAGAAAGCTATGTTCAAAAACTTGAATTTTAAGCATCAGTCTTTTTTTCCTCTTTTATTTTTAATAAAATTTTTATTGCGTCAATAATGTTAAAATCTTCATCGATAGATTTAAAGCTTAAAAGGCTCCCATTTTCAGGATAGTTTTGAGTAGGGAATGTTGCAAAAACCTTACTATCATATTTTTGCGTTTCATCAAAAAAGCCAGTACCTATAATCATTCCTATTTTTTCATAATCACCATAAAAGTATTCTTGAAGCAATGGTATGATACAGTTTTTAAAAACTTGTTTTAGACCTTCACTATAATCTTCTTTTAATTTAATAAAATAGGAATGTCCAATTGTATGATCTCGATCTAACAAAATTTCAATTCTTTTATTAATAGTTTCCAATAATTTGTCCAATGCTATACCACCAATAAATTTGCCTTCTAATAGTTTTGGTTCTGGCATTACTTCGGTAAAAGAAAAACGTCTTCTTAAGGCAGTGTCTAATGCTTCTACACTTCGGTCAGCGGTATTCATTGTACCAATAAGGTAAAGATTATTTGGAATACCAAACTTTTCATTTTTAGAATAAGGTAGGTCTAAAAAAATCTGCTCATCTTCTCCAATGCGTTTATCAGTTTCTAATAAAGTTATTAATTCTCCAAAAATAGCAGAAACATTACCTCTATTAATTTCATCAATAATTAATACATAATTTTTACTGTTTTCTTTTTTTCCTTTAACTAGAGCATATTCTTTAACTAGATAATTTAGGATTTCTCTGATATAGGTGGGGTTGTATAATCTCTCATAATCATTAGTATCAAATGCAATTCGCATATTGTTTATATTGACTGGATACCAAGGATTATCCTTAGTTGTATTTTGAGGTTGAACATAAAATACACTGGTTCCTCTATATATTAATGAAAAAGAATTGTTGGCATATTTAATTGTAAGGGCAGGTTTTCCGTCTAATTCTGATACGTCATGTTTCAACTTTTCTATCACTTCATCAAAGTTTCCATTCTTCACACTAGCTTTTTGACAGATTTGTTTAAAAATGCCATCCTCAACTTCATATTCAACCTGATTGTTTATTGTTTTAGGTTTTATGCCTTCAACAAAATCCTCATAACTCATACTTTGATGAAAAGTGGTAAAAACAATTTGACCTGATTCAAATAAAATTTTATATTCTTTAATTATTTCTTCTCTCTTTTTTTCATCATTCCACAATTCATCAAAAACAAAATCAGGATTAGCAATTTTCACAGCTAATTCTTTAGTTGCATATGTTTTCCCCGTTCCTGGTGGACCATATAGAATTTGATTTAACGGACTTTTAGTGTTATTATTCATAATAGAAGATGTTGCGGAATTGTTATTTGTAGGTATTGCGATTATATCTGGTTCGGATATTATTGGGGTTAAATTGTCTTGTACGGGATACGCCCATCCTTTGTACGTTATAAAAGAAGCGGCTGGTATTGATTGAATTTTTTCGAATTTTCTAGTAAGAAATACAATGTTTGCCGACTTGTTGTCATCATTATACTTACTAAAATCATTTTCGTAGCCATCTATTTTTTTAAATTTAGAAGGCCAGTTCTTTTCCTTTAATTGACTGTCATTTTCTACAAAATCAATAATTTCAGCTACATATTGTACATTGCCGTGAACGGAATAAAATAACTTAAAGTATCCACCATCATTAATTTTACTTCGTAACATCTTCAATGTATTATCTGTTCCTGTTGGTCTTTTAGAATTCCATAAGATCGTACAATCACTTCCTTGCATTTTATCTATAGTATTATCTTTCCATTCAGTATTATCAGAAGCCATTAATCCAATGATATCATCTAGCCATTCTTTTTTGATAAAATAAATAATGCAAGAAAGTAGATAGGTATAGTTTTTACTATTACTTACCTTAATTTGGTAAGAAGAAAAATATTCTTCTAAATCTTTTATGAAATTTCCTGGATTATATTCTTTTTTAAATAATGTTTTTGAAATCATTATTCTATGATTTTCACTTAAAATCGTAGCATTATTATTAGGGTCAAGAAGATAATTTATTGCATTTCGAATAGAACCAACTGGAACATTATCTGGATTAAATTTGAACATTATTAATTTTTCAATCCAATGATTCATTCTGACATAAGCCATTGCTAAAGTTCTATTATCATCGTATTGATTGAAATAATCCTTGCTTTTTGCTTTACTATCACAATATGAAATAATTTCAAATAATAAGTTGAGTATTACATTGATAGTGTGCTTTTGACTAGCTAATGTTTGTAAGCCCTCATAATCACCAGCTAATTTTTCTAAATCAGCTTTGTCTTCATTATTTATGGACAGATTCATCCATTTTTGTAATGCATCTTGACCTTTTTGAAAAAAGAAATCTTGAGTATTAATTATTCTTTCAGAAAATTGAGTTGTTAAATATTGTTCGATTCTTTCTTTTATCATTTTTAATTAATTTTCTAATATTACTTATATATTCACCAATGTTTCCAACATTAATCCAGACCATAGATTTTCTTGCCAAGGATTAGACAAAATGCCTATCTAAAAACAAATGTCACTATTTAGTAATTATCATCTTTACGGAAAACCATAATAAACTGCTATTTTTTTTAGACAAGTATACTACTAAATAAGAATTAAACTGTAGGTATTTGTACTTGTTTAATTAAAAAAATAATGCTTTGCTTATATCTTGATCATCATTTAATAATTTTAATTGTTTAAAACAGATAATTAAACTATAATATTAGACTTTATAGTTTTCCTCTTTAGTCTTCGGTATATATTCAATACTTTAGCACTCATAATAAATTCAAAAAAATACTTGCTTAATGGCAGCCGAACAAAAACAAAAATTAGAACAACAACTCTGGAATATCGCTAACACCCTTCGTGGGAAAATGGATGCCGATGATTTTAGAGATTATATATTAGGTTTTATTTTCTACAAGTACTTGAGTACAAAAATGGATTTGTATGCAAATGAAGTATTAAAACCAGACGGTTTGACTTTTCAGGAAATCGAAGGACATGCTGACGAAGCTTTATTAAAGCAGGAATTAAAATCATTGGCGATTGATAAACTTGGTTTTTTCTTAGAACCATCTGAATTGTTTTCGGAGTTGGCAAGAAGAGGAAATGCAGGTGGAAAAAACAATTTTATTCTGGGCGATTTGGCCAAAGTACTTACGCACATTGAGCAAAGTACAATGGGCTCTGAAAGTGAAGAAGATTTTGGAAATCTATTTTCTGACTTAGATTTAACTTCTCATAAACTTGGAAAATCAGAAGCTGATAAAAATGAATTGATTGTAAAAGTACTTGTACATCTTGACGAAATTGATTTCGATTTAGAAAATGTAGACAGCGATGTTCTTGGTGATGCCTATGAATATTTAATTGGAAAATTTGCCAGTGGCGCAGGAAAAAAGGCAGGAGAATTTTATACGCCACAACAAGTCAGCAGTATTTTGGCACAATTGGTAACAGTTGGAAAAGACAAACTTAAAAGCGTTTATGACCCAACTTGCGGTTCAGGTTCGTTATTATTACGTGTTGCCAAAGAAGTAAAAACTGTAAATGCTTTTTACGGACAAGAAATGAATCCTACGACGTACAACTTATGTCGTATGAACATGATTATGCACGATGTGCATTACAAACGTTTTGATATTAAAAATGAAGATACTTTAGAACGCCCACAACATTATGATATGCGTTTTGAAGCTATTGTAGCTAATCCGCCTTTTTCTGCCAATTGGAGCGCAAGTCCTTTATTTATGAATGACGAACGTTTCTCTGCTTACGGAAAACTAGCGCCAAGCAGTAAAGCCGATTTTGCTTTTGTACAACACATGGTACACCAGCTGGATGATAACGGAACGATGACAATTGTTCTCCCACACGGTGTTTTGTTTCGTGGCGGTGCCGAAGGACACATACGTGAGTATTTAATAAAAGAGAAAAATTATTTAGACGCTGTAATTGGTTTACCTGCCAATATATTTTACGGAACCAGTATACCAACTTGTATTTTGGTTTTAAAGAAAAAACGAACCGATGTCGAAAACATTTTATTTATAGATGCCAGCCAACATTACGAAAAAATAAAAAACCAAAACATATTGCGTAATCGGGATATTAACAAAATTATAAATACCTATAAAAACCGCATCACAGAAGAGAAATACAGCCATCTCGTACAGACGCAATTTATTGCGTCTCAAGATTACAATTTAAACATTCCTCGTTATGTAGATACTATTGAAGAAGAAGATACAATTGATTTGAAAGCTATAAGTACCGAATTGCGAGAATTAGCAGTACTTGGTAAAACTACTGATGAAACAATTGCCGATTTTTGTGATGAATTAGGAATTGAAACCCCATTTTGATGAGTACAGCAACTTTATATATTGAAAAGAAAAAAGCATTTTTGCCTCGCTTGCGTTTTCAAGAGTTTGAAGGGGAGTGGAAAGAAATTTTATTAGAAGATTTCGCTAAAAGAGGTTCCGGACACACGCCAAATAAAAGTCATCCAGAATATTATAATGGCGATATTAATTGGATTTCATTAACTGACTCTAAAAGACTGGATAATGGATACATCGAATTTACAAATACTAAAATAACTCAATTAGGGCTTGATAATTCATCAGCAATATTACATCCTGCAGGATCAGTTTTATTATCGAGAGATGCTGGTGTAGGTAAAAGTGCAGTCATGAAACATCCTATGGCAGTAAGTCAACATTTTATTGTTTGGACTATAAAGGAAAATTTATCTTCTAATTGGTTCTTGTATAATGTTTTGCAAATAATGAAACCTGAGTTTGAGAGAATTGCAATTGGCAACACTATCAAAACAATTGGTTTGCCTTATTTCAAAAAGCTAAAAATTGCAGCACCGTCATTTCCTGAACAAAAAAAAATAGCCTCTTTTTTAAATGCTGTCGATGAAAAAGTACAGCAACTTTCTCGTAAAAAAGTATTATTAGAACAATACAAAAAAGGCATAATGCAACAATTGTTTTATGGTAAATTACGGTTTAAAGATGAGAATGGGGAGGATTATCCGGATTGGGAGGAGAAGAAGTTGGGTGATGTTGCTATTAAAAAATCTTCAAATATTTCAGCAAATAAAATTGAAGAAAATTTTGGTGATTTCATTATTTATGGCGCGTCTGGAGTCTTAAAAAAAGTTGATTTTTATAAAGAAGAAAAAGATTATATTAGTATTGTAAAAGACGGAGCAGGCGTGGGACGTTTGTTATATTGTAAAGGCAAATCATCAGTTTTAGGCACGATGGAGGTAATAAGTCCGAAGCAAAATATAGATTCATATTTTTTATATTGTTTACTTTTAAATATTGATTTTAAAAAATATATTACTGGAAGTACTATCCCGCATATTTATTTTAAAGACTATTCAATAGAATCTTGTGGTATTCCATCAATTCCCGAACAACAAAAAATAGCTAATTTTTTATCAAGCATTGATACAAAGATAGAAAGCACCAACCAAGAAATTACCCAAACACAAACGTTCAAAAAAGGATTATTGCAGCAAATGTTTGTGTAGAGACGCGATTTATTGCGTCTATCAATCAGGATGGATGTAGATTATGTTGAGACGCGATAAATCGCGTCTGTACGGATAATTGGAATCGATACACGTGACGCACGTAGAGACGCGATTTATCGCGTCTAACACAACGGATTTCAAATATTGGAATTTCCAAATTGGATTGATTCACAGTGCGTGAGAGGCGATAAATCGCGTCTTTACTACCCATAGAGGATAAAGATTATTATAGATATGATAAAATTTCAAAATAAATATCGCATTCCATCTGCCCGATTGCAAAATTGGAATTATGGTGCAAATGGTGCTTATTTTATCACAATATGCACAGACAAAATGCAGCATTATTTTGGGGAAATTTTTGAATGCGAAATGCAATTAAATGAATTGGGGAAATTAGCCCAGGAATTATGGAAAGAGATCGCAAATCAATTTTCGTATGTCGAATTGGGTAATTTTGTAATTATGCCCAACCATGTACATGGGATATTAATCATAAACAAATCCGCAACGGTAGAGACGCGATTCATCGCATCTCCAAACAACGAAGAGAAAAAAGGAGGAATGACAGGAGATAAAAACCCGATGCTGAATCAAAATATATCGCGCATTATTCGATGGTATAAAGGAAGATGTAGTTTTGAAATGCGTAAAATACATGCTGATTTTAGTTGGCATTCCAGATTTCATGATCATATTATCAAAGATTCTACATCATTTGAAAATATTCAAAATTATATAGAGAATAATCCTTCCAAATGGGAAGAAGATAAATTTTATAAATAAAAAAATGGGACATCAATCTGAAGCCGTATTAGAGAATAACTTAATCAAGCAATTGGTAGGCTTGGATTATACGCCCATTAAAATACAGGATGGAGATGCTTTGGTTTCCAACCTAAAAAATCAACTTGAAGTTTTTAACCAAACTACTTTTACTGGAAAAGAGTTTGATGCTATTTTGAATCATTTAGCCAAAGGCAATGTTTTTGAGAAAGCTAAAACGCTAAGAGATTATTATAATTTAACCAGAGAAGACGGGACTTCGTTTTATGTTCGTTTTTTTAATACCGAAGACAATACTCAAAATCTATTTCAGGTAACCAATCAAATAAGTCTGGAAGGAAGTTACAAGAATCGTTTTGATGTAACACTTTTGGTAAACGGTTTGCCTTTAGTACAAATAGAACTCAAACGTTCTGGCATCGAAATCAAAGAAGCTTTTAACCAAATCAATCGCTACCAAATGCATTCTTTTTGGAGCAATCATGGTTTGTTTCAATATGTACAATTATTTGTAATAAGTAACGGTGTTAATACCAAATATTTAGCCAACAACAAATTGCAGTCGGTTAAGCAAACCTTCTTTTGGGCAGATGCTAATAATAAAAATATTAAACAGTTACCTGATTTTGCAGATGCTTTTCTGAACCCAAATCATTTGGGTAAAATGATCTCGCATTATATTGTAATAAATGAGACACATAAGGTAATGATGATATTGCGACCTTATCAATATTTTGCAACAGAAGCGATTATTCATCAGGTTAAAAACTCCAATAATAACGCTTACATCTGGCACACGACCGGTTCCGGTAAAACTTTGACTTCGTTTAAAGCGAGCCAAATTTTGATGGAATTGCCTGAGGTGTACAAAGTAGTTTTTGTAGTCGACAGAAAAGATTTGGATTATCAAACCATGAACGAATTCAACGCTTTCAAAAAAGATAGTGTTGATGTTACCGATAATACACAATCCCTAATCAGACAATTAACAGATAATACTAAGTTGGTTTTAACAACTATTCAGAAATTAAATAATGCAGTTTCAGAACGTTTTAAAGGAAATATTGAACCTTTGAGACATAAGAAAATCGTTTTTATTTTTGATGAATGTCATCGTTCTCAGTTTGGAGAAACCCATGAACGCATTACAAAATTCTTTGAGAAAAGCCAGTTAATTGGTTTTACAGGAACACCCATATTTGCAGAAAACGCTTCTAAAAATGATTTAGGAAAACGAACTACCAAAGATTTGTTTGGTAATTGCCTGCATAAATATGTAATTACAGATGCTATTCGGGATCAAAACGTATTACGTTTTGGAATTGAATATGTGGGGAAATACAAAAACAAGAGTAATACTTTTATTGATATAGAAGTTGAAGATATTGATAAGCAAGAAGTTTTAGATTCCCACAAAAGAATTAACAAGATTGTTGATTATATAATTGCTTATCACAATCAAAAAACCTTTAATAGAGATTATTCGGCACTTTTAGCCGTAAGCAGTATCAATAATGTGATTCAGTATTATGATCTTTTTCAGCAAAAGAAAGAAGCCGGAGAACATGATTTGCGTATTGCTACTATTTTTACTTATGGTACGAATGAAGATTCAGACGAGGCGCAAGATTTTCTTCCTTCTGATGAAGTAGATTTTGATGTTTTGGCAGAACCAAGAACTCTTTATGAATCCAGGCATACCAGAGATAAACTTGAAAAATACATTGGACATTATAATACTATGTATGGTACCAGTTTTACAAATAAAGATAGTTCATCATTCGAAAAATATTTTCAAAATATAAGTAAACGATTAAAAAATCGTGAAAAAGAAAATTTCAATAATGAACAAGATCGTTTGGATATTGTGATTGTTGTAAATATGATGTTGACTGGTTTTGATGCTAAAAAGGTTAATACACTTTATGTAGATAAAAACCTGAAGCAACACGGTTTGATACAAGCTTATTCAAGAACAAATAGAATTTTAGGAGAACAGAAGTCGCAAGGAAACATTTTATCTTTCAGAAACCTTAAAAAAGCAACTGATGATGCAATTACTTTGTTTTCGAATAAAGAGGCGATAGAAGTTGTTACAATGCCCGATTATGAAAAGATAGCGGAAAAGTTTGATGAAGCATTAAAATTATTGAGAGAAATAACGCCCACCTCCCAAAGTGTAAATGGTCTAGAAAGCGAAGAAGAAGATGCTAAGTTTGTGCAAGCTTTCAGAAAATTAATGCGAGCGATGAATGTATTACAATCCTACACTGATTTTAACTGGGATGATTTACCAATTGATGAGCAGGAATTTGAAGACTACAAAAGCAAATATCTGGATTTGTACGAAAAAGTAAAACAAGACAATCAAAAACAAAAATCCTCTATACTTGACGATATCGATTTTGAATTAGAATTAATCCATAGAGATCAAATAAATGTTGCTTATATTTTGAAATTATTAGCGCAATTAAAAGGAGCTAAAACTCCTACTACAGCGGCTGCTCAAAGAAAAGTTATTATTGATTTATTGGGCGGTGATATTCAATTAAGAAGTAAAAGAGAATTGATTCAAAAATTCATCGATGAGAATATGCCCCACATTAAAGATGGCGATTCGATCGAAGATGAGTTTGAAAAATTCTGGCAAGATCAAAAAGTATTAGCATTAGGAAAATTGTGTGAAGAAGAACATCTGGACAAAGCCCAATTCAAAGCGCTGATTGATGCTTATATTTATAGCGGTAGAGAACCAATAAAAGACGAAGTTTTTCAATGTTTAGACAATAGACCAAGTATTCTTCAGGCAAGGGTTATTGGCGATCGAATTATTGCAAGAATGAAGGAGTTCGTAGAGGTTTTTGTAAACGGAATGATGGCTTAGGAATTTAAATATTTCTATAAGTAAAGAAGTCTAAGTTTTAGAATTATTTGATTTTTTAACTTTTCTATTTTTTAAATTTGTTTTTAATGTATTGATTTTTTTTAAGTTCATGTAATGGATATATTTTAAATAACCAAATAAGGAGAGTAAATTTTAGAGAAATTTACTCTCCTTATTTGGTCAAGGGCAAAAAAGACTTTAGATCCTTATGCTTAAGGATTATAAATATCTATTTGTTTAAGATCAGGTTTATCAATCGAGTACTTTTTAAAATTTATAATTTTCTCCTACTAAATAATGAAGTTTAGATATTAAGTATTTTAATTTCATAAGAATGTTTAATTCAATATCTTGTGGTCTCCCAAAAGAAAAATAAAATTCTAATGCTCTTAATGGTAACTCTAAGTTAAAGTTTCCTTTTATGCCTTTTAAATGATCTTCTAATGCAGTTTTGATGTTGCCTTTAAAAGAGTCTTTTGAAATTCCTAAATTCTTAATAATATACTCTTCTTGAGTTGGCGAAACATTGAAATTAGATATAATGAAAATTGCTAATTCTTCGTAAGCATCTAAAACGAGATTATCTTCAGGAATTGAAAACATTTGATGTTTTAATAATGGGCTAATTTCAGATATTGACAATGCTAGTAGGTCATGTTCTTGATACATAATTTTTATTTTTATTAGACTTATAATTAAAACAAATATATAAGAAAAATATTATACTTATTTTTATGAAATACCATGATGGCTTAATATCTACCATAAGATATAGTTTTTATGAGAGTCTAATAGCCCAGACAGAAGCGGCATCCTTTTTCTTGCTCCTTTAGCAAGGAAAAGATATAGCGGATGGCTGGAAATAGCTCCTAAAAATTAAATTCCAAAATTTTAAATTCCAAATCCCAAAAATCCTTCAACTTCCCTCAGCATAACAATAATAAATCTCAGAAAGCGTTATAATGAAACTTCAAGCCCTTTCGGGCACACCAAAACCTCAACCCAAAATCTCCCGAAACCCCAACAAAAACTGTATACTGTATCCTAAAAACGTATAATAATTACACACTCTCTAAATTATCAAAACCGCTAAACAACTCAAAACCAGTAAAAACTGATAATGGCACAAGGCTTGCAAAATGGGATAATGTAGATTTCTGTCGATAAATGAAAATAACGAATCGGGAGGAAAGCAAAAAAAATAAAAGCCATACAAAGCAAATCAAAAGTAGTGTCATATGAAAAGTGAAACCTTAACATCAGAACAATTTTATACTTCGAAATCAGACCTTAACAACGAACAAGCCTTAAACAGTTCCATTTTTCGTATCAGTAATGATCATGCAGCAACAAAAAAAGTAAGCGAGCGCACCAAAAGTAAGTTTGGGTTATTTGTGCTGGTAAGTACTTTTATCTTAATGTTTGTGGGAGCCTATTCTGTATATCATTTGCAGGACGACTTCGATCAGTTTCAAATTGAGCGATTAAACTCTTCCTGGGGATTACCATTCCTGATTGTTGCGGGATTATTATTTTTCTTTCAGACAGGAGTTTTCCTTTACAACTTATACTTGTTTTTTAAATACAAGCCAATCGAATCCGTTTCGGATGAAATGTTGCCAACCGTTACTGTAATCGTTCCTGCGTATAACGAAGGAAAACTGGTTTGGGATACTTTATTGAGTTTGGCCGACAGTGATTTCCCTGCACATAAACTAGAAATATTAGCCGTTGATGACGGAAGTAAAGATGATACCTGGTACTGGATGCAACAGGCCAAAATAAAATTAGGAGATCGTTTAACGATTTTTCAACAACCGGCAAACGCAGGAAAACGTCACGCCCTATACCGTGGATTTGAATTAGGAACCGGAGAAATTTTTGTAACGGTAGATAGTGATTCAATCGTAAAAAAAGATACCCTACGTAATTTAGTTAGCCCGTTTGTGGTAGACGAAAAATGTGGAGCAGTGGCTGGAAACGTTCATGTTTTAAACAGCAAAAAAGCAATCTTGCCAAAAATGCTGAATGTAAGTTTCGTAATGAGTTTTGAATTCATGCGTTCTGCCGAAAGTAAATTAGGATCGGTTCTTTGTACTCCGGGAGCAGCAGCAGCATATCGTAAAACAGCCGTTTTTGCTTGTCTTGACGAATGGATCAACCAGACTTTTATGGGACAGCCATCAGACATTGGTGAAGATCGTGCCATGACCAATATGATCCTAAAACAAGGTCAACATGTATTGTTTCAAAGAAATGCTTATGTACTTACCAATGTTCCTGAAGAATACACCGGATTATACAAAATGTTTATTAGATGGAGTAGAAGTAACGTACGTGAGAACATTGCAATGGCGAAATATGTTTTCACCGATTTTAGAGAAGGATCTAAATTTGGTTCAAGACTTTTATGGCTGAACCAGGCTTTAAGAATCGCTATGGCATATCCATTCATGCTTTTCATGTTCTTTTTTATCGCCATTCACCCGCTATTGTTTTTAAGTTCAACACTATTAGGAATCTTAATCGTATCAAGCTTTCCGGTTTTGTTTTACGCAAAAAGATATAATTTTTCAGATTCGCTTTGGGCGTATTCATACAGTGTTTTTTACACCTTCAGCCTATTCTGGATTACACCATACGCCATCGTTACAGCCAACAAAAGAGGTTGGTTAACACGTGGTTTAGCATAAATTAAATACTTAGAATTAGATTAGAAATTGAAATTAGATTTGTTTTTGAAACTCCTGTTCATCTGAGCAGGAGTTTTTTTATGGAATAAAGTGTTGTGTTTTTTTATAGCCACTGATTAAAGGATTAAAAAGGATTTTTTATCAATAGAAGATTTTAAATTACGTGTGGTTCTAACTTGAAAAAGACATTTGATTTATATTTTTTTTAGGAGCTAATCCCGCTATCCGTTCCAATCTTTTCCTGGCTAAAGAAGCCAGAAAAAGGATTTCCACTGCTATCGGGGCTAGGGCACTCATTTCCATAAGAATATTTTGGTCTGGTTTGTCATTTCACAAAAAAAAATCACTTGTGTTCAAAGCCGATCTGCACATTTTTGGCATTTCGACCGAAGAGAGAAATAACAAACTTTGGCGATATATTTTGTTGAAGTTTTAACTTATCGTATTTCAAACATAGCCCGTGGTTTCAACCACGGGAAACGTATCGAAATAACGTATCGAAATAACGTATCGAAATAACGTATCGAAATAACGTATCGAAATAACGTATCGAAATAACGTATCGAAATAACGTATCGAAATAACATATCGAAATAACGTATCGAAATAATGAACACGATAAATATATTGTGTCCCAACGGTTGAAACCGTTGGCTATGTTTTTTCCATATCAAGACTATTTAGATTTGAATTTGAAACCGGTTATTTTTCTCCATTAAAATAATTTCAAAAAAATAATTAATAAAAGAATGTTCATTCATTTATTATTTTATCTTTGCCAAAAAAATACCATGAGAATACGTGATGTTGATAAAGAAAAACTGGTAATTTCGACTGCCATAGATCAAATCGTACAAAACGGATTTCAGGGTTTCAGCATGAACAAACTGGCAAAAGCCTGTTCGATTTCTGTTGGAACCTTATATATTTATTATAAAGACAAAGATGACTTAATACAAAAAATAGGTGCCATTACTGCACTTAAATTTTTTACCAGTACGGTAAAAAACTTTTCACCTCAAATGTCGTTTGAAGAAGGATTATGGAAGCAATGGGAAAACCGTGCGGCGTTTACCATGAAATACCCCAAGGAAGTTGCTTTTTTTGAAATCGTCAAACATTCCCCTCACTCAGAAATTATTCTGGATTCTATCCAGGAGTTTGCAGATTTTAGAATGATTATGAAGGAGTTTATAGATAACGGACTACGTAACAAAGAACTGGTCCCTATGACATTTGAAGCTTTTTGGTCTGTTGCCTACGGACCATTATACACGCTGTTGAACTTGCATACTGAAGGTAAGAGTATGGGAGGGAAGCCATTTAAGCTTACCAGTGAAATTATGAAAGAAGCTTTTAGCCGAACCATAAAAGCTTTAAAACCATGAAAAATTATGGAAACTGATTTAAATACCATACACGTTTTTAAAACAAATATTGCCACTGTAGATCCGGCTTGCCAGCTGCGTAAAACGCTCAACGACCATCAGGATATACAGCAATGGAGTATCGATCACGAAGATGTCGATTGTGTACTCCGCGTTGTTTCCTCGGTACTAAAACCCGAAACAATCATTGGTATGATCAACGAATTTGGTCATGAATGCCAGGAATTAAATTAATAAAAAATAACCACTTTATATGGAAAAAACATCAGGGGAAAGCCCCACTTTTACTTTTAACCAAAAAATCATTATCGCCATTCTGGCACTTTTGCAGTTTACTGTAATTCTCGATTTTATGGTCATTTCTCCGCTGGGAGATATCTTAATGAAAACACTCGACATGACCACTGCAAACTTTGGTTTTGCCGTTTCTGCTTATGCTTTTAGTGCCGGAATATCCGGATTATTAGCAGCAGGTTTTGCAGACAAATTCGACCGAAAAAAATTATTGATCTTCTTTTATACCGGATTTATCATTGGTACAGTTTTCTGTGCACTTTCAACAAGTTATATGATGTTGCTTATGGCACGAATTGTTACCGGACTTTTTGGTGGTGTAATTGGCTCAGTATCTTTAGCCATCGTAACCGATTTATTTGTGATTCACCAAAGAGGCCGCGTGATGGGCTTTATACAAATGGCTTTTGCCACCAGTCAGATTCTTGGAATTCCGGTTGGTTTGTATTTTGCCAACAACTGGGGATGGCATTCGGCATTTATCATGATCGCCGTTTTAGGCGTTCTGATTCTTATTGCGATTATCACCCAAATGCAGCCTATTGTCAAACACCTTGAAGTACAATCAGATAAAAGTCCGTTTTTGCATCTTTGGCATACATTAAGCAACAAACAATATCAGATAGGATTTGCTTCTATTGCCTTTCTTTCGGTTGGAGGATTTATGTTACAGCCTTTCGGAAGTGCTTTTTTGGTCAATAATATCAAAATTAGCCAATTAGAATTGCCAATGGTATTTTTCTTTACCGGACTTTCAGTTCTTTTTATCATGCCTTTGGTCGGGAAGCTAAGTGATAAAATAAGCAAGTTCAAATTGTTTGCAGCAGGTTCTATACTTTCGATCATTATGATCTTAATTTATACCAACTTAAATCCTATTCCGCTATGGGAAATCGTAGTGATCAATATGATTTTGTTTATGGGAATTATGAGCCGAATGATTCCTGCCACAACGCTAAATACCGCTATTCCGGGATTAGAAGATCGTGGTGCTTACATGTCGATATCATCCTCTTTACAACAAATTGCAGGTGGAATCGCAGCGGTTTGTGCGGGATACATTGTACATCAGAAAACTAAAACAGCTCCGCTTGAAAATTATGATATTTTAGGATACGTAATTGCGATTATTACACTTTGTTCCATATTCTTTATTTGGAGAGTAAATCAGTTAGTGAAATCGAAAGATGCTGCAAAAGAAGTAAACATATAAACGAGTCTTTCGTTTGAGAATATAAAAGCTTGTCTGTTGAAGACAAGCTTTTTTTGTGGTTAATTTGTTTGCCATGGCCCGCGGATTTTACGGATTAAACGGATTTACGCGGAATTTTTTCGCAATCTTATCATTTCGGAGGAGAAATCACACTAGAAATTACCCAAAGAAAATCGACAATCTTTGTAGTGCTTCTTACGTGTCCTTCGACTTCGCTCAGGGTGACAATATTGGGTTTAATTTACGTGAAACTTTGTCAAAGTTTTGAACTTTGACAAAGTTGGTTGAGATGCTTTTTGTTTAAAGTTTAAAATTTATCCACATTGTCAGGCTGAGCGAAGTCGAAGCCCACGTTCCAATTGGAGCGCCCTTCGACTTCGCTCAGGGTGACAATATTTACTTTACGAGAAACTTTGTCAAAGTTCAAAACTTTGACAAAGTTGTTGAGATGCTTTTGTTTAAAGTTTAAGGTTTATCAACATTGTCAGGCTGAGCGTAGTCGAAGCCCTTTGCGTGCCCTTCCACTTCACTCAGGGTGACAGCTCCGCGTTTCAGGTTTTACACCTTTTCATTTCATTCCTAAGTAACAAAAATAGGAGTAGCACCATCTGGTTGTAAGGGTACAGCATCAAATTTTTGCGATTCTTCTATTTTGCCAGTAACGGTTTTAAGAAAATCAGTTACGTGATCTACGTATAGCAATATTTTTTTAGGTTCTTTGGTGATTCCAAACGTTAAATTAACCGTAATAATTTCTTTTAATTCAATCGAAACATTATGAGGTTCTAATTTTCCCAACAAAGCAAATTTTACAAGTTTGTTACTTTTATGATAATCCCCTTCGAATTTCTGAATAGAATTAATAGAATCAAAAGGAATTTCTAAAGTGTCAAAAAGCCCATAACGAATGACAATTTTTTGAGATAAAACAAGATGAGTTCTAAAATAAATCGCTTTCAAATGCCCGATCAGATTAATCAGTAAATAAACATGAAGAATCAGGATAACAATGGCGATCATTTTATTACGCGAAATGAGATACGCATGCAGCGCAATGGCTTCAAAAACCGAAGCCATCATTAAACCTATATAAATCGCACTAACACCACTTTCTCGATAGCCCGAAAAACCACTTTGATTATTGGTATTCCGAGTCCATTTTATAAAACAATAATAAAATGAACACACTTCAAAAGCGATCATTTTTCCCAGTTTTTTAAACGGTATTGATTTTTTTAAAGAATCAGAAATAATAGCATATTCATCTTGTTCAACAATATCTTTTTGTTTTACCGCCTTTCTAAAGTTTCTCATAAATTGAAAAGCTTTCCAAAGTAAAAACATCAGAAATGCAATGTTGAAATAGATTTTGAATTGAAAAATGACTTGAAAAAAGTTGTTTTCCATTTCGAATATATAAGGAGTAATCTTAAAAACAGAATAAAAAACAAACCAAAAAGTAAATTCAGTTTGTTTTTTATGTAAGATATAATACAATGCCGGTGTTACCACCAAAAATAGAGCCGTACAGACGGATAATAAAGCCGAATTGTTCTGAAAATGATTATTTAAACTCACCAATGCAATACCAATTTCGATGGCAATAAAAATAATCAACGAGCTATATTTTTTTAGCATAAAGTTTCTAAGATGTATTGGAAATATACTCCCTAAAATTAGAAATTTAAAAATGAATTGTAGGGGTTTTAGAGTGGTTTTTTTAGTGAAAAACTTGCAATCTTGTGAAATGATAAACTTTGTGAATAAACTCTAAAAAACAAACTTTACGTGAAACTTTGTCAAAGTTGCTAAAAATTCTTTTTATTAAAGTTTAAAATTTATCCGCATTGTCAGGCTGAGCGTAGTCGAAGCCCGTGTTCCAATTGGAGCGCCCTTCGACTACGCTCAGGGTGACAATATTGGGTTTACTTTGCGTGAAACTTTGTCAAAGTTTTGAACTTTGACAAAGTTGCTTGAGATGCTTTTTGTTTAAAGTTTAAGGTTTATCAACATTGTCAGGCTGAGCGAAGTCGAAACCCACGTTCCAATTGGAGCGCCCTTCGACTACGCTCAGGGTGACAATAGTGACAAAAAAATAAATCCAAAAAATAAAAAAATCCGTTTTAAATCCGCGTTTTCGCTTTAGCGAATCCGTATCATCTGCGTTCAATAGACAAAGAATTTCACGAATAAAAGAATTTCAAATTCCAATAAAAAAAATCCCAAATTCCAATGAAGGAACTTGAGATTTTTTATTGTAAAAACTTCTGTTTTTTTTGGAATTTGAGATTCAAAAATTGGAATTTCTAATTTTAATTTTGTTCCTCAATCACAGATTTATTAAGCTTAATAACTCTAATCTTTTTATTCGTGTTATCTGATAAAAAGATACGATCGTTAAGTTGTGCAACACCAACGATGCTTCCAAAAGGATTTTGTCCTAAAACATCAGTAGCATTTACGCTTGCTGTATAGTTACGAGCCATAAAATCTGCTTTAGGATAAAGACGTAAATAATTAGTGCTTCCGTTATTTTCAGACGTAACAGCCCAATCATTGGTAAAACTTACGGCAATTGGTTTAGTTACAATAGTCGATGTTACCGGCTTTATAGGTTCAGTAAGTGAGCCTGCCGCATTGGCTCTGATGCCCGCAATATTGTAATACAAATAACTTTTTGCATCTCTTCCCGCAACGACTAAATTTCCGCCTTCAACATCTAATGAATACACTTGGTCAAAACCATTTAAAGTATTCAGTTTTGCGATAGGTTTTAAATTCCAATCGCTGGTTTCTGTAATTTGAGAAGTTTCAAAAACTTTAATCGAGGTTTCTTTTTCTTTTACGAAAACCAATCCGTCTTTTACCACAACACCAAAAACGTGTACAAAAGTCTGCCACCATTGACCGTTTCCAACAATGCTGATTCCGGCATTTGTATTTTCGTCAATTACAAAAAGTCTTGACTCACGGCTTCCAATATAAATTCTGCCTTTATCAACAGCAACAGAAGTAATTTCGGTCAACGGAGTAGTGGTAGTTCCTTTTTTATATTCGGTAATGGTTTTGATATGTGCCAAAGTTACCGCGTTGAAAACTTCAAGTACATTGCCATTAGCAACATATAATTTTTCGTTGGCAATCGCGATTCCCTTAGGATCTAAAGTTCCAGTTCCGTCTCCAATTTGAGCCGCTGTTATCGAAGCTTCATCAGTAGGGTAGAAGTAGTTGTAAGTAGTTGGGTCATCGCCATTAGAATCTTTGCTGCAATTGGTAAAAAAGCAAAGTAATAGTAGTAAAAACGGTATTTTGTTCATGATAGTTTTGTAGGTTAGTTCCATTTTCCTTCTCCTTTATATTTTACTAAAAATGTATTTTTAGGATTAATAGTAAACACAGGTTTTTTGTAACTACCTGTTAAATAAGTAGTCTTTGTGTATCCTTTTAATACATCCGGATCAGTAAAAGGAAGATCATTTAAATGAATCAGATATTTATAAAACTCTGTTAACATTTCCTGCTGACCACCGCCCTGGCCGCTATTGGCTAAATTACTACTATGGCTATAACCTGAATGGTGAGAATATTCGTGTGACCAAACTGACATTTCGCCTTTCCAGTGTCCGGTAACATAACCCGATTCCCATTGCGATGCCAAAGCGCCTCCGCCCCAGGCAGAACCTCCACCTACCATCGCCATATTCAGTGTACGGCTATCAATATAAGTATTATACGCTTGTTCGATTTGAGCTTTTGTCAGATAATCATAAACGCCATCGACATCATCAGCATTTCCGTGCCAGTTTAAGGCTCCATTTATTTCTGTTCCGGCTGTTGCAGCCTGTTCTTTTTTGTATCGGTCAAAATTCATGAATGTATCATAATACAAAGGATGACTAATAGCATACGAGAAATTGATGATCATGGTGATCGCCTCTTTTGCCAAAACAGGATTCATCGGTAAATATTTATTAGGATCATCAGCAGGATTATTAAGGTGGTACTGCGTGCTGAATTGTACTAGTCGATTTGATTTAATTTTCTTGAATTTGGCAAATAAAGGATCTGTAGATTCTACCGAAAATTCGATCGCACCGGAAGAAAATCCGCCAATTTTATCAATCGTAACTGTTTTTCCGTTTTCTAACTGATAATCATGTTTTCCTTCGACCAAAGGAAGCTGGTGAAAAGAACGATGAAAAGCAGGAACTTTAGAAAACTGGTAAATTAAAAATCGCTTGTCGTAGTTGGCTATTTTGGCATAAACTTTTACATCGCTCAGTCCAACTGGGGAATAAAGAGAAACCTGAACAGAATCTTTTCCTTTCTGGAGGATCTGCATGGGTTGGTTAACGCGGAAAAAACGGTCCTTGTTGTCGTACATTTTCGACGAGTTTTCATCGTCTTCGAACATGGTCATAGGTCGGTTTTCCTTTGGTAAATTACTAGCATCAATGCTGGGCAAATAATTGGCTTTGTAATCGTCTCCTTTCGAGTCATCATCGCTGCAGCCAATAAGTACGCTCGCGAAAATAGCAAAGGGTAAAAAATAAGAAATGGTTTTTCTCATAAGGTTTGTAGGTTAAATTTGGGGTTTATTTATACAACGCAAAACTATCAATATCATTGTTAAAAACAAGAATATTGACAGAAAATTGCTGTTTTAATTTGTTATAAAAGTAGGTTTTTTTAGATTTTCTTATTCTTTTGTTTTTTAAGGTTTTATCAGGGCGAAAGATAAGTTGTAACTGAAAAACCAACTTTTAAATCTGATTAAAAATGTTTTGATTTTGATTTTTATGGCAATTAATTCTATAAACCTGAAAATTCGGAACTATAGATTTAATCATTACACTCAACGATTTTTTTTGAACATCTTAATTGGCTTTAATAATCAAAACGTTTAAAAGCTTCGATTGCTTCGTATTCTGCCAATCCTAAATCATCGTATAAAATAGCAGTGTTTTTGTTACGGTCTTCGGCTCTTACCCAGAATTCTCTCGAGTCATTTCCTTGAAACATCACCCTGTCTTTTTGAGATTGGTGGTATAAAATCGCATGACGTTTTAATAATACTTCTGATGGAGAAAGCGGAACGGCCATATCAATTTCATGAATATCCCATTCGTGCCAGGCGCCTCTGTACAACCATAACCAGCAATCATCCATGTATTTTTCTGGTTTTAATTGTTTCATGGCGGCAAAAATTGCATTAAGACAAACTTCATGCGTTCCGTGGGGGTCTGCCAAATCTCCTGCTGCAAATACCTGATGTGGTTTTATTTTGGTGATAATATCTTTTACAATGGCAATATCTTCTGCTCCTAACGGATTCTTTTTTACTTGTCCTGTTTCGTAAAACGGAAGATCTAAAAAGTGTGTATTCTCATCTTTTAAACCAATATATCTTGTGGCCGCATAAGATTCTCTTCTTCGGATCAATCCTTTTAATTTTCGAACTTCAAGAGAATCGATCTCGTTTTCTGATTTGCTGTTTAAGAATTCAATTATAGATTTGAAGTTGATTCCGCTGCCGGCTTCACCAATAAAATCTTTGGCAACCTCAGCAAATTTCAATGCTTCGTCGTCTGTAACAGCTATATTTCCAGAGGTTTGATACACTACGTGTACATCGTGACCTTGTTTTATCAATTTTGAAAAAGTTCCTCCCATAGAAATCACATCATCATCCGGATGTGGGCTAAAAAGAATCACTCGTTTTTTTGCTGGATTGGCTCTTTCCGGACGATGCGAATCATCAGTAGTGGGTTTTCCACCCGGCCATCCTGTGATGGTATGCTGCAAGACGTTGAACATATTGATGTTCAAATCATAAGCAGAACCTTCCTGCGCCAATAAATCAGACATTCCGTTATTGTTGTAATCGCGGTCTGTTAATTTTAATATCGATTGTTTTGTTTTTTGGCACAACCAAACAATCGCCTTGCTTTTTAATTCCTGATTCCAAATGCATTCTCCTACTAACCAAGGCGTTTTGAAACGCGTTAATTCTGAGGCTGCAGACTGGTCTAATACAAAAGTTGCATTAGCATGATTTTGTAAAAATGTAGCAGGAACTTCTGAACTGATATCTCCCTGAATGGTTCTCTTGATAATATCGGCTTTGTTTTGTCCCCAAGCCATTAGTACGATTCTTTTTGATCTCATAATGGTAGAAACTCCCATAGTAATAGCACGTTTTGGAACGTTATCAATACCATTAAAATCTGATGAGGCGTCTACTCTTGTAATATGATCCAGTGTAATAATTCTGGTTCCTGAATTGATGTGCGATCCCGGTTCGTTGAAACCTACGTGACCTGTACGCCCAATTCCTAATAATTGAAAATCAAGACCTCCTGCATTTTTAATATTCATTTCATAATCAATACAATATTGGTTTAATTCATCAATATGTACCGTTCCGTCAGGAATATTAACATTCTCTGGTTTGATGTCAATATGATTAAAAAGATGCTGATGCATGAAATAATGATAGCTCTGATTGTTCTCTTTGGTCATTGGATAATATTCATCCAGATTGAAAGTGATTACGTTGCTAAAGCTCAGACCTTCCTCTTTGTGCATTCTCACTAATTCTTCGTAAACTTTTATAGGAGAAGAACCTGTTGCTAAACCTAATACACAAGATTTTCCTTTTTCTTGTTTAGATCTAATTAATTGCGCAATTTCCTGCGCTACAATTATAGAAGCTTCTGCTGAATTTTTGAAGATTTCATTATGAATTTTCTCAAATCTGGTTTCTTCAAATTTCCCCGCACTTTTATAGCTGATATCAGGTTTGGTTGCTAAATCAGTTTCCATTTTTATTAATTTTATTTGGTTATTTTAATTTGTTAATGAATCATTATTAAACACATAGAAACGTAGTTTTCTTCATGTGTAAAGGCATTTTACTAGTATTAATACATTTGATTATTTAGAATAGCATTCGGTTTTGAAATACGTTTTTCTTGTTCTGATTTGATTATTCATAATCCTGCCAGTCCCATAGGGACGTCATATTTATAGAATTAAGTTCCGTATTGAATGAACCCCATCGGGGTGACATATTTTCATAATCAAATTATAATAGAAATCTTGGCAGGATATAATACCTGATATATATTACGCTCCTCCGGAGCTTTGATGAGAGGTGATAATTGGCTATAAATATTACGCTCCGCCGGAGCTCATCGTTAATACTCTTTTTATTGTTTAATGATTCTTTTTATCAGAAGAAAGCGTAGTATACAATCCGATGATGACAAATAGAACTCCAAAAAGAGTATACAAAGTAAGTGGCTCATCGACCATAAAGTAGGCAATCAAAAATCCGAATATCGGGCACAAAAAAAGCCAGTACGAAGCTTTTATAGGATTGTTTTTTAATAAATACAACCAAAACTGAACTGCACCAATAGAAACCGCAATCGCCAGCCAGGAAGTCGAGAACCAAAAATCGTGGTTAAAAACATTCTGATCAGATTCATACGTTAAAAATAAAACCGGAAGCAGAAACACCGCGCCAATAATGGTTTGCCACCCATTGATGGTAAGAATGTGCAATCCGTTCCAGTTTTGTCTTGAATAATAAATCGTTCCTAATGAATAAGCAATCATGCTGGTAACCAAAATAAGTATACCGCCGGGGGTTGCAAAACTGTTTTGTAATAAAGGATATGCCGCTAGAAATACTCCAATAAAACAAAGAATCAGACTAAGTATGTTTTTGAATTTGATTTTATGCGATAACCAAACAGCTGAGATCAAAACAATAAAAACAGGATTAGTGGCTACAGCCAGACTTCCCAAACCGGCAGATACTTTTTGCATGGCAATGACATACAATCCCAGATAAAAAGTAATGTTGAACAAACCATAAATACTAATTTGAACCCATTCCTTTTTTTGTGGAAATCGTTTTGCCATTATAATATGTGAAAGAATAAGCATAATGCTCCCGGCTATTAAAAACCTGAAAATAGAAATCACAAAAGGCTGCGCGGCATGCAATCCAATTTTGGTTGCCGTAGATGCAGATGCCCATAAAAAGGCAAACAATATTCCGGCAATAATGATTTTAAATTCTTTGATTTTATCGGTAATCGGGAGCATTTTTTCTTTGATCATTTTACGAAATAATTATAAATGTTTTAGAAAATTCAACGTTTCTATTTCAGATAAATCATCATTAAATTGTACAAAACTGGCAGGAAAACCCGCTTTTATTTTTCCGAATTGATCTTCTAAACCAATCGCACTGGCAACGCGCGAAGTAGCCATTTTGATCGCTTCATCTGCTGAAACATCCAAATGATTATAGGCGTTTTGAACCGCTTCAAGCATCGATATTGTAGCTCCGGCTAAATTTCCGTCGTCGTTTCTGTAAAAACCATTGTCAAGATGTGCATCAAAATTATCCCATTTGAAGTTTTCAACTTTTCGGCCTAAAAAGGTAGCGTCACTAATCAAAAAGAATTTGTCCTGTTTGAGTTTGTATGCCACTTTTGCTGCAGCATAATCGCAATGTGCGCCATCAAGAATTACAGGAGCGTATACATTTTCATTTTCAAAAGTAGCACCAACCAAGCCCGGTTCACGATGTCCAAATTGCGTCATGGCATTAAATAAATGTGTGACAAGTTTTATGCCTTTCGAAAAATAAACCTGAGCTTCTTTATGTGTAACAGTCGAATGTCCAATCGAGATTTGAATATCGCTTTCGAGCAACATATTCAGTTGTTCGTCTGTAAAACATTCCGGTGCAATCGTGATGACTTTGATCACGCCTTTCCCCAATCTGATAATTTCTTCAAGTTCCGCATTCGTAGGCTTGCGAACCTGATCAATACTATGTGCGCCACGTTTTAACGGATTCAGAAACGGACCTTCCAAATGCATCCCGATTACGCCATTATCGTGCTTTTGCATGTAATTACGAACGGCTTCAATTCCCTGAAGAATAGTTTCGTGCGAAGAGGAAATCAAACACGGAAGTACCTGAGTCGTTCCGTATTTTAAACTTGCATCATAAATATCCTGAATTGTTTCTTCGGTAGGAGTCTGGCTAAAATAAAGCTTCTCTCCGCCGTTGATCTGAATATCGATAAAGCCGGCCGCAATATGTTTTCCTTGTAAATCAATCGTTTCAATGTCATTTGGAATTTCTTTTTGAACGGAAAGAATAGTTCCGTTTTCGATAATAATGACTCCGTTGGTAATGATTTCATCCCCAGTGTGCACGGTCGTATTGATAATCGCCTGTTTCATTTTTTCATTTTTATTTATTTAAACCGGATTAAAATCCAGCCCTACAATATAAGTCGAGCCGATGGCTCTTTTTTTTATTTTTTAATTATTTTATTGCTAATAGTAGAATTGGTGTCATTTATATTTAAAAGATAAATTCCCTGAGTTTGATTTCCTAATGAAAAAGTCGCTTGTGTTTCATTAGTATTTAAAGTTTCAGTTCGGATTATTTTACCGGATAAATCAAATATTTGAATATTTACTTTTCCTTTAGCATTATTAATTTTCACAGTAAAAATATCATCAATTGGATTAGGATTTACATCAATACTAAATTTTTCTTCATCGGTCGCTGCTTTTTCCTGTGTTTTCTTGCTTAACGAAGGAGTATCAGCAGGTACAAAACTATCTGCACCATTTGTTAACCAGTTCAAACTAAAACGAACAAAATACATTTGATAAGTCGAGCTTTCTCCGTTTTCATAATAAATTCCGATTGTTCCATCAGGCAATATGGTTAAACTCGAATACGCCGAAGCTCCTGCGAAAATCGTTTTTGGTGCTCCCCAGCTTGTTCCTTCATCCGTACTCAATTGTACGCTCACATTTTTTCGGCTTCCTGAAAACGGAATCGAATGCAATAACCTATTTTTATCATAACCATCAAGGGTAGAAGTGTAGCGAATAAAATCGCCATCGCAATTAGGGTCTGTAATACTTGCCTGATTGTAAGCCGTTCCCCATGTTGCGCCTTTATTGGTAGAAACATTAAAACGGCGTGTTCCCGGGTTACGAATACTCATCATGATATTCCCGTTATTTAATTCTACAACTTTGGCTTCATCGCCATCTATTTCTGCTCTTCCGGTCGATGTTGTCCATGTTACTCCGTGATCGGCACTAGTAATCATATAATTGCAAATACGCTCGGTTCCTGAAACATTTTCTCGTACGGCAATTGCCGCTACAATTTTTCCGTCACGCAATTGGTGCGCTCTTCCTGAAGCCACAAATAATCCTTTCCAACCTGGATTTGGACCATAAATCTGACTTGTAATATCTACGGGAGTTCCCCATGTTATTCCGTTATCCGTACTACGAATGACCAAAACTTTGGCTGGCGCCGAATTTGTAGAAGCAAAAAATCCTTTTTCAGCCGAAACGATACATAATAGTTCTCCGGTAGTTTTATCCAAAACCAAAGCTGCATCGCCCGCTCCTGTGGCAGCACCAAAATTGGCAATCGTCAATGGTGCCGACCATGTTTTTCCGTTATCTGTACTACGGCGAACAACAGGATCTATTTTAGCGGCTAAATCTCCGGCACCGTTCCATCTTTTATCCGTTACCGTTACCAATGAACCATCGGCAGCAGTGATAATGGCCGGAATACGATAGCTTGCAGAACCCGCATCTCCGGGAGTAAAAAGCAAAGTATTGGCCAATAAAATAACTCGATTTCCGGTAACCGTATTGGATGTTGTATTGTAAGTGATTCCGTTTGCAACAATAGATTCGCAAGTGGCATCTAATAAATTTCCTTCATTGGCGGAAGCCGAAATATCATAAGTAATCCAAAAATAATTGTCTCCGTTTACTAATGACTTTGAACCGTTTACAACAAGATTTCCGCTTGACGGAGCAACATTTCCAAATAAAGTTGCGGTTGCAGGATTGAAAATTGCAGTACTTCCGCTAGAGTAAATTTTGATATTGGTAACATCAGAAACATTTGTAGTTCCTGCCATCGTAAATTTTAGTGCACTTACTGTAAGCGGATTTATAGTACCACTCACAGAAGCTTTTACGGCAATAATTCTTTGGTTGGTATCGCCAATTCCGGTTGGTAATTCGGTTTGCACCAATGAAACCGAATTGATCTGCATTTCGTTGGTTTGCGCAATTACCATCGCTCCGTTGTTTAATATTCCCGGATGGTTATTTCCTGAAATGTCGGGAACGGTTGTGCCAATTACGTTTTCAAAATCCCACGCAGCAATTAAGTTGGTTTGCGGTCCGGTTACAATGGCCGTTTTATCGGTTACGATTTCTGCGGCTGTCATGGCTTTATTCCAAAAACGAATATCATCTAATTGTGCATTCATATACGATGCAAAATTGCTGAGTGTTCCAAATAATACATCTCCGGTATTCGAAACCGTATTGGTTCCGCCAATATTTGCTGTCGTTTTGGTTTGCTGTAAAACACCATCAACATAGATTTTGCAACTGGTTGAAGCAACGTCAACCACCATGGCCAAATGATGCCAAATATTGTTGGCAATATTCGAAGTTCCGTATGGAGGTCCCGCAGCTCCGGCGCTTGTGGTTAAATTAACACCAAATTGTCCGCCGCCTGCTGATGTATTATTGATAAATTCGTAACCAATTCCCGCACCTCCGGGACGTTTGCTTAAAATACGTTTGCCAAAATCTGAGGTTTTAATTTTACAAGTGATGGTCAGACTTTGACCTGCTGCTAAATTAAAATCAGCATGATTCACGACCGACATATAATCATTTATACCATCTAAAGATAAAATCATAGGAAATGCATTTGATGTTGTTGGAGATCCCACCAAAGTTCCGGGATGGTTATTGCCCGAAACATCAGGAACAGAAGTTCCGCTTATGTTTTCAAAATTCCATGCTGCAAGAAGATTAGTTGCGGGCGCATTGACAACGGCAGTCATATCTTCCTGTAATTCAAGTGCCGTCATAGCTTTATTCCAAACCCGAACATTATCAACTTGGCCTGCCCATTTGTAACTGTTTCCAGCGTCAGAAGTTGCTCCAATCACAAAATTTAAAGCATTCGAAAAATCTGAAGTAACAGAGGTAAAGGTTTTTCCTGTATTGGCTAAAACGCCATCTACATAACCGTACATCGTTCGATTGCTCGACGCATCGATTACCAAAGCAATATGATGCCATGTTCCGTCAGCAATAGAGTTGGCCGAATATCCTGCGGTACTAATATTGTTGGGTGTTCCGGTTCCGCTCATGTTCATGGCAAATTTTCCGGCATTGGTTCCGTTTCCTGTCCAAAATTCGTAGCCGTTTCCTGAAGCGCCATTTCTTTTGGCAAAAATTCGAGGTGTTCCTGTCGAAGTCGTTGTTTTGATCCAACAGGTAATGGTCTTGTTTTGGCTTGCGCCGAAGTCCAAATCAGGATGATCTGCGACTGTCATAAAAGTTGAAATTCCATCGAGGTTCAAAACCTTACCACTTTGTGCCTGGATATTACTACCGTATAAACACATAAAACACGAACAAAATAAGCGTAATAAATTTTTCATAGTTTTTATTTTGGTTAAAATTGGTTAATAAGCATAAGGTTTAATAACGAACGACTTGATGGAAAACAGGTTTTTGTGAAAACATGTAATATTGTACCGTTAGGTACAACAGGTTGGTAGCATGCCGTAGGTATGCAACAAAACGTATTCTTGCGTACCTACGGCACGCGGTTGTTGTGGCCATTTTTTGTTTTTTACCAACCTGTTGTACCTAACGGCACAATACATAAATTGAACACAATTTTTTTCTACCGACCTGTTGTGCCTAACGGCACATTCATGCAATCATATTTTTCTACCGATATATTGTTTCGAAAAACTCAAAATATCGATTATGATTTTCTCACAGCATTATGTCATTTATTGTGCCGTTAGGTACAACAGGTTGGTAGAAAAAAATTAGATTAAAGATCCCAAAGCGTGCCGTAGGTACGCAAGAATACGTTTTGTTGCGTACCTACAGCACGGGGTTGTTGTGGCCATTTTTTGTTTTCTACCAACCTGTTGTGCCTAACTGCAGATTGATTTACAAACTTTGATTTTCATATTTGATTGTTTTTTCTAGATATTCGTTTAATATTTGTGTGCAATACCATTCCTGTCGCGGCAAATGAAAAGGCCCTTTATAAAGATTTCCTTTAGCCGTTTGAGCCACAGTTCCGTCTCTGTGCAAATACCCAAACCATTCTCCGTTTTCTTTATCATGAAATTTACTGTACGCATAATCATGAATCATTTTATGCCATTTTGCATATTTTTCATCGCCCGTCATTGTGTAGGCTAATAATGTGGCAATAATCACTTCGTTATGAGGCCACCAAAATTTCATATCCTGCCAATATTCCTGAACGGGTTTGCCGTAAACATCACAGAAATATAAAATGCCGCCATGTTCTTTGTCCCAGCCGCGTTCCCACATATAATCGAGCATTTTACAGCCCAATTCGATTAAATGCGGATCATTATTTCGATGTTTTGCTTCGTGCAAAATAAACCACGCGCCTTCGATAGCGTGACCCGGATTTAATGTTCTGCCATCAATATGATCGATGATAGAACCATCCGGAGCCACTTGCTCCATCACACATTTGATGTCGTGCTTTACAAAATCATTTTCGATTTCGGCAATCCATTTAGTGATCCATTCGTCGCAACGCGGATCTCCAATTGTTTCTCGTATTTGTTGTGCCGTATTGATCATAATCATTGGCGATCCAATTCCTTTCGACGGGCGTTCTCCCGTATATTTTGGTTCTAATAATCCCGGAGTGCTGGAGTATTTTATGCATTCTCCAAATAAATGACGTGCCTGTTCTGCAATTTTTTCGTCTCCGCTTGCTTTTGCGTAAGCGCTCATCGCAATCACGGCAAAGGTTTCAGAAAAATAATAACGACGTTTACGAATCGGGTTTCCTTCGCGTGTGACGTGAAAAAACATTCTTCCATCGGTATCAAAACAATGCTGATTGATAAAATCTATTCCGGATTTGGCACCGTCCAGCCATTCTTGTTTGGGTTCGACAGTATTATAAAGTGTCGATAGTAACCACGCAGTTCGCCCCTGAAACCAAACCGATTTATCATCGTCGATTAAATCGCCATTTTGTCCGCGCATTAACAAATAACCGCCGTGAACGGTGTCGATAGATTGTGGAAACCAAAATGGTACCGTGTCCTGTAATAATTGGTGCTGATAAAAATCTTTTAATTGTATTAGATCAGTATTAGAATAACTCATTTGATATATGTTTTTTAGACTTGGTTTTTGTATTTACCAAGTGTTGATTTCGTATTTGTTGTGTATAATTTTTAAACACATAGAGACATAGTTTATAAAACTTGGAAAGGCGTTTCACTTAAAATAAATCTCATAGCGCTATGTGAAAAAATGTATTTTCTTTAATTCTCTTTTTTTAGATTGAAGTCTATGTTTCTATGTGTTTAATTTTTTTTGCCACTCCCGATAGTTATTAGGATAAAAAGATTATCATGATTTTAATTCGTGCTAATTCGTGAAATTGGTGTTTTATTTTTTTGCTCGCAGATCACACAAATTTTATTTCTTGCTTCTTTCCTCTCAAATCTTGCCTCTCACATCTTGCTTCTTTCATCTTTCTCTATCTAAATCCAATTGAAAAGTCGAACAAGGCAAATTCGCTTCATTTACCAGATTGGCTGTTGTATAAGGTTTCCAGGCATATAAAACTGTTTTTATCTTTTCGCCTTTCGGAATATTTATTGAAACTTCATTTTTGATAATAGTTGCTTTGCATTCGATCCGGATTCCTTTTTCAGTGACCAATTCAAAACCAATTAAATCCTTCTTATTGGCTGTCGATAACTGTTTGGTATTCGAAAAAGAAACTATAATTGCATCTCCTTTTTGTGTTGCTTTTTGTGCCGATGGTCCGGTTGCGGTGATATTTTTTCCGTAGGTAAATTTTAAGGCCAAAAGCGCCAGACGATCTCCAACCTGCTTTTTTTGAATAGGATGTACATTTGTAGCATCACCATAATCCATACTAATCGCCATGCCGCTATGTGCGATATTTTTCTGGATTTTGGTTTGTGCATCTCTAAAGGACGGCCAGGTCGGACGATCTGTTCCTGACAATTGAACATAATAAAAGGGTAGGGAAGTTCCCCAGGCTTTGCGCCAGCTACCAACCAGGACTGGCATTAAATGTTCGTATAATTCGATGTTATGTGCGTTGCTTTCGCCCTGATACCAAATAATTCCTTTTATGGGGAAATCGGTAAAATGGGTTACGCCGGCTTCATAATTGTAACAAGGTCCGTACGGATGTCGTTGTTTTGGATTGGCGGTGTTTTTCAAATTTTCATCGGCGCGTGATCTTACCCACGGCATAAAAAAATCTGATTTTCGCCAGTTGGTTAATTCATCGACTACTTTATCATCATGTTCTAAAGTATATCTATCGATCCAGGATTCTATGGGAGATCCGCCAACCGCCACTTGTATTAATCCAACCGGGACATTTTCTTCACGTGTTATATTTTGTCCGAAGTAATAGGCTATGGCCGAAAAATCTCTGGCACTTATAGAATCACTTATTTTCCATTTTCCGGAGAAGAATTCTAACTGATTTGTTTTTTGTAAAGTAACAGAATCCCAGGCTTTTTCATCGGTTTCGGCAATGGCTTCAAAATTGAATAATCGAAGATTCGTATTGTGAATGGCTTTTTTAACCTCAGTCCTTCCGTTTTCTGATTTCTGAAGCGGGAATGCCATATTCGATTGTCCGGAACAAAACCAGACATCGCCAATTAGGATATTTCTTAAAACGATATTTTTTTCTTTTGATGAAATTGTAATTTGATGTGTTCCGCCGGATTTCATCGCAGGAAAAATAACTTTCCACTTTCCGTATTCGTTTGCAGTCGAAATTTCCTTTTGATTATTAAATGTAATAGCTATTTTTTCACCGCCATTTGCAGTTCCGTAAATTACAATGGGCTGGTTTCTTTGAAGAACAATATTATCACTAAAAACAGGCGATAATCTCAGTCCGCCAAAATCTTGTGTAATATTGCCGTAAACCGTTTGTGCAAGAATAGTTGCGCCTTCTTTTGTTGGATGTAAAGCATCAGGAAAAAGATCAGGGCGATGGTATAATTTTTCGTGAAGATCAATTAAACCAATATTATTGGCCTTTGCAATTCCTTGAATGTGTTCCTGAATCTGCCAGAACCAATCTCTTGTTCCTGATTTAAAACGCGGATGTTCATTGAAGATCGGTGTCATTCGGCAAATGAAAATTTTCACCTTCGGGTTTTGTGTTTTTAAAGTATCAATCAGCCACGCATAATCGGCATCAAAATCTTCTTTATAATTGGGCCAGTTTCTGGGATCCGTATCATTTAATCCCAAATGAATAATGGCAATATCAGGACGATACGCAATTGCCTGGGCACATTTTTCCGTTTTAAAATAAGGCGTACTTCCTTTCTTTAAAAGCGTTGCGCCGCTATGTCCAAAATTTCTGACTTCGTATTGATTTCCCATTAAAACCTGAAGCTGCGAAGGATATGATTCTGTTTCCGGATGGGCTAAAAGATAACCTGCCGTTACGGAATCTCCTATACAAGCAATTTTTACTGGACTCTGCGCTTTCATTTCAAGATTTAAAATCATTGAAAAGAAGAGTATCAACAGGAAAATATTTCGATTTTTTGTTCTCATTTTTCTTAGAACTATTATTAAAAATGTGGCGATTAATAAGCTGGGCAGAACGCATAGCTCCGCCCGGGCTTATTGAAAAACCAAAAACCAACTAACTCTTAAATTGTAAAAAAAGGGGAATGAACTTTATATCCTATGCATCGGCAAAATCATTGACTTTAGGACGCAGAAAACTAATTTGAACTATTAAGGCAAGCAACACAACTCCGGCCATTAAAGCAAAACCAAAACCTAAAGTTCCTGAATCTGCTGATTTGCCTAATAGTGAAGTAACCAACGCTCCGCAGCCAACACCAGTCATATTAAGGACACCATATGCAGTTGCCCGATGTTTGGAAGAAACAAACTGACAAATGATAGGCATATTATTCGCATCGAACATTCCGTATCCGATACCAAAACATAAAACAGCTCCAACTACGTGAAATAAGGAATGACCAAAACCAATTAGCATTAAGGCGGGAATGGTTAAACTTAGACCAATGGCGCTGGTATAAACTCTTCCTTTTATATTTTTCTGAACCCACTTATCGGATAAAATCCCTCCGAAAATAACGCCAATTAAGGATGAAACCGAAATTGTAATAGTCGCTATAGGCCCGGCCTGATCCATTGAAATATTTAAGTTGTCCGAGAACAGGGTAGGAAGCCAGTTTTTTGTTGCCCAGCCCGGTAAACTTATAATAGCGAAATAAAATAAAATTACCCAAAACGAAATATTGGTAAACAATAGCGCCAGGCCTTTGAAAAGGGAATCTTTTTCGTGGGTTTTATTAAACTCAGGATCAAAAACTTTGGCAGTGACTTTTTTCTCGTATAAAAAGAAAACCAACACAATCGAATACACAATTCCGATAATTCCAAAATGATGAAAAGTAGTATGCCACGAAAATCTGGCTGCAATTGTAGCGCCGAAACCTCCTAAAGCAGATCCTACATAAAGTCCGGTCATGTGAATACCAATGGCAAGCGAACGTGTTTTTTGCTGATGATAATCGGCGATTAAAGATAAACCTGCCGGAATATACAAGGCTTCACTCACTCCCATAATGGCGCGTAACCAGTAAATTTGGTTGTAGTTTGTGGCATATCCCATGGCATATGTAACCGCAGACCAAACAAATAAACTGCCAATAATCAGCCATTTTCGGTTTAATTTATCGGCTATAATACCGGAAATGGGGCTCATTAAAGCATAAATCCAAAGGAAAATAGCCATTAAACGTCCAAAATTTTCACCCGATACCAGTTCAGGAATGTCAGCTTCCATCGAAGGTCTCATGGTCGCCAGCATTTGTCTATCCATATAGTTAAGCAACGCTACAATCCAGAGTAACGCTACGACTAACCAGGGATAATATTTAGAGTTTTTCATATTTTGATTCTTGTCAGACCTAACAGGTTTTAAAAACCTGTTAGGTCTCTTTGGTTAAGTTTAAATTATTTGCTGCTGAGTTTTTAAACACATAGGAACATAGTCTGCATAGCGTTAAGAGGCGTTTCACTCCAAATAAAACTCATAGTGCTATGTAAAAAAATGTATTTTTTTAAAAACCATCTTTACTTTGATTTTAAATCTATGTTTCTATGTGTTTAATTTCCCGATAGCTATTGGATAAAAACATTATTAGGATTTTAATTCGTGCTAATTTGTGTTTAATTTTTTTCTCTGTGTCTAATTTTTTGCACGCAGATTAACGCGGATTGAAACAGATTTTATTCTAATTTTTGCCACTGATTAAAAGATTATTAGGATTTCTAATTTGTGGTAATTCGTGCAATTCGTGTTTAATCTTTTATTTAATAGTTCCCAACATAACATCCGGTGTACGAATTCCGGGTTTTATTTCTCCATTCGATAAAATTATTTTATCATTCCAGATGGTTGCCGTTGTGGTTACCTGAGCCAGAAAAGGCAATTCGCCTATTTTCGACCATTTATTTGTGAGTGTGTTGTACAGTAAAATAGCGTTGTAAAAACCTTTATGTGTTGTATTTAAAATATTTTTTTCGGCAATAAGTTTCGCTTTTTCTTCTTCAGAACTGGCTTTTGCAATTTGAGATAAAAAGGTTTCTATTTTATGAAAAGTAGTTCCGTTATCTCCGCCAAGAATCAAAATGTATTCATTTCCTACAGCAACTCCGGCACCTGCCGAAAAATTGGTTGTTTCTTTGCCGTCACAAATATTGGCTTTTGTTTCCCAGGTTTGTTTTTTTAGATCGAAAGCCAAAGTGGTGTTGTGCAAATCGCTTATTCCTGAAGGCGTTTTGGTTCTTCCGCCAATAACATAAATTGTATCATTTTGAATTACTGAAACTGAATTCGCTAAAGCAAAAGGCAATTTGGTCAACGATTTCCATTCCGGTTTTTCGGCATTCAAATCAATACTAAAAACTAAATCCGAAGATTGTGTTGCTTCATCTCCGCCAATGGCATACACAATATTTCCTGAATGTGTAAGCGCGATATTGGTAATTGCTAACGGAAAATCGGGTAATGATTTTGTTTCTACTTGATTTTTATCAGCATTCCAATTTAAGATAAAAGCTTTGTTCGAAAGTCCGTTTTCATTTTCTCCGCCTACATAAACGATTCCTTTATTTGTGGTTGTATTTCCGGGATATGCAATAGGTTCCGGTAATGTAGTTGCCACTTTTTTGTTCCAATGAAAACCATCTGCCGTTTTTTCTAAAACATGAATTTCATTCGAATAGTGTTTTTTTCCTCCTTCCCAAGGCATTTTATCCGGAAAATTAGCTCCTCCGGCAACGATCAAAACAGTATTGCTTACTCCGTTTATCGGACCGGCAAAACCCAATGAAAGACTTCCGTCAGCATTTTGCAGTTGTGCTGCTTTTTTCCATTCGACATTTGTAATCTTTGTTTTTTGCGAAAAACCAACAGTTGCAGACATAATAAAAATAGTAAGGATTAAGGAAGAAAAAGACTGATTCATATGGGTTTGTTTTAGAGAAAACGAACGGATTTATTTGGATTTGAAAGTATCGAAATCTAAACCTGCAACATCTTTTTTGAATAATTCAAATTGTTCAGCGTTCATGTTTTTCACCGGCAATCTAAATTCTCCTAAATCATGACCAACCAATTTCATATACGCTTTCCCTACAGAGATTCCGCCATATTTACCTAAGAAACGAATCATATCAATTGACTTTTGCTGAAGTTTACGCGCTTTAACCAAATCATTATTATTGAAAGCATCGATTAAATCATAATATAATGGAGCCGCATAATTGAAAGTACTTCCAACAGCACCTTTTGCACCAAGAACCAAAGCCGATAACATATTTTCGTCACGTCCCCAAAGCATATCAAATTTTCCGTTTTCGTAACTCATACAACTTTGGAAATCCATGAAATCTTCGTGAGTGTATTTTACTCCGGCAAAGTTTGGAAGTTTATTGTCTAAAGCCCTTACCAAATCATACATCGCAACATTTACGCCTGTTAAGACCGGAATGTGGTAATAGTAGAAAGGCATATTAGGAACGCTTTCTCCTACTTTAATACAAATTTCTGCAAGCGTATCAACATTGTTTGGTTTAAAGTAAAAAGCTCCGGTTAAAGAAACGGCATACAAACCAATTTCGTAAGCATGTTGGGCTAAATCGATACAATCTGAAAGACAAGTTCCTCCAAGGAAAACCATTACTTTAAAATCGGCATCATGATTCGAGCAGTCTGCCCAGGCTTGCGCAACGGCTTTTTTCTCTTCCAAAGTAATAGAAACTCCTTCTCCGGTAGATCCGTTGATAAAAGCTCCCGTGATTCCGTTTCTTTTTAGAAATGCATAATAAGGCGGAATCAGGCTTACGTCTAATTTTCCGTTGCTGTCAAAAGGAGTGAAAGGAGCAGAAATAAGACCTTGTAAATGTTCAATTTTCATGAGTATGTTTTTTTGTTGTTTGTGTATTTTGGTATTAGACCGGGAACTTTTTGAATTCCCAGTCTAATTTTTAATTCTAATTATTTGCTAAGCGGATTTTGAACAATTTTTGGATTAAAGTTGATCGTGTTTTGAGAAATAGGAAACAAAACTTCTTTGCCTGCTGTCATTGATGGCACTAAGCTTGTTTTGTTGAAACGAACCAAATCCCACCATGATTTTCCTTCAAAAGCCAATTCTTTCAAACGTTCATTCAAAATCACATTGTCATTATTTGCAGGGGAATCATTTGTAAATGAAGCCGAAGGATCTGCTCTTTGCATTACCAAATTCATCTCTGCAGTTGGATCCTGACCTAAAGCATTTTTGATTTCTGCTTTCATCAATAAAATATCTGCCCAACGGTAAATGATAATATCACTTACAAATCGTCTCAGCGTTCCATCAACAGTTCCGTTGTATTTTACCAAACCTGTAACTACAGGAACTGCACCATTGTATAATGTTAAATAAGTAGCGGCTTTTCTGGTATCTGTAGCTGCAAAGTTAAATCTTGTAATGTCCGGCTGCACTCTTGAAATTCCTGCATTTCCAGCTCCGGTTCCTAATGTTCCAAAAGTAGCTGTTGCTGTTGCAGAAGTTAACGGTGCAAAATCACTTGGCCCCACAAACATAAACTGATTCCAGTTGTCTGCTAAATTCGATGGTAAATCTGCCAGAGAGTAACGCACGGCGAAAACTACCTCAGCATTTGCTTTTTTGTCATAAGCAAAAACATCTTTAAAGTTAGGCAATAAAGTTGGAGTTCCAGGGATTGTGTTTATGGCTGTCAATGCCGTATTCAAATCTGCTGTTCCTCCGCCTAATTGTTTTGCGGTCCATAAATTTACATCCGCTTTTAAAGCGTAGATCGATGCAAGCGACAACTGCGTTTTATTGTTTGTAGCATCCGGAAAGTTGGCAATGGCTGCATCAATATCTTTTTTGATGAAGGCAAATGTTTCTTCGATGCTATTACGCGGAATTATGTATTGCGACTGATTGGCATTTTCAGTAGGATCTGTAACAATTGGTACACCACCCCACGAACGTGCCATGATAAAGTAACATAATGCACGCATTGAATAGGCTTGTGCAATGTATCGTTTTTGCTCATTTACCGTTGTTGGACTAAACGTAATTTGCGGTACATACTTTAAAACTAAATTGGCCGAATGTACTACGGTATATAAACCAGCCCAGTCTACATCGATGTTTTGTGGTGTAAGAAGGTTGTTATAATAATTGGCTAATGTTAGTGGCGACTGAACACCTCCTGTTATTTCGGCACTTCTGGCTCCGCCCAGCAAATAATAATTTTGCTGTGTCTGGATTCTAAAGTTCACGTACATTCCGTTTACGCCAGCTTTGGCATCATCTTCTGTTTTCCAAAAACTGTCAGATGTAATGATACTATCAGAAGTTAGTTCTAAATCATCCTGACAAGAGTTGAATAGAGATAGAGTAGTAAAAAATAGTGTATAGAGAAGAAATTTCTTTTTCATGATTTTAGTATTAAAATTTACAAACTGATATTTAAACCAAGGATAATATTTCTTGGAACAGGGTAGGTTCCGGTTGAACCTGCTGCAGATAATCCTAAACTAGATCCTCCGTCGATACCTTGTACTTCAGGGCTTAATCCGCTGTATTTAGTGAAATAGTATAAGTTGCTTCCTGTAACATACATACGAAGTGAGGCTAACTTAGCTTTTTCAACCCATGATTTTGGAAAATTATAACTAAAGGTAATTTCTCTAATACACAAGTAATCTCCGCTTTCGTAGTAACGGCTGTTTCCCTGAAACATATTGGTGTTGTAAGCAGCTCCACTAGCTTCTGATCTAAACAAGTTGTTTTGGTTCGTTTGATCTGCCCAACGGTAACGAGGGACATCTGTAATATCACCTTCTTTTTGCCATGATTGTGCGCTTTCTGCCAATAATCCGTAGTTACCCTGAAACTGACCTAAGAAACGGGCTCTTGATTCGTTGTAAATTGTAGCTCCCAGAGAGTAATCTGTTCTTACGGTTAATGAAAATCCTTTGTATGAAGCATCAAAATTAAAACCTCCCACAAACGTTGGGAACATATTCCCCATATACTTTCTGTCTCTGCTGTCGATTACACCATTGTTGTCCGTGTCTTCAAATACAGCATCTCCGGCGAATTTTTTACCTTCAGGATTACCACCTGCGGCAGCTGTTTTGGTTACATAAGTATCATGAACTTTTAAGTTGTAAGCATCGGCTTCTGCCTGAGTCGAAAGAATATATAATTGTTTGTGTGCGTAGAAATTTCCAATTTTTTGTCCTTCCTGTAAACCTCCAACATATTGATAAGTACCACTATTTTGATCGAAAATCTCAGTTCCGCCAATTCTGTTGTTTAAATTTCCGTTTGATGGAAGTTTTTCAATCGTGTTGGTATTATGAGAAACGTTTGCTCCAACATTAATTTTCCAGTCGTTTTGATTGTACAAATTTGCCTGTATTTCTAATTCGAAACCTTTACTTCTTAATCCTCCAAGATTAGTTAAAACCGTAGAGAAACCACTGTTTGAAGGAAGCGTTAAGTTCGTTAATAAATCAGAAGTCAGTTTGTTATAAAAATCCCCAATAATTCTGATTTTGTCTTCGTTGAAACCCAAATCGAAACCACCATTTATAGTTTCAGATTGTTCCCATTTTAATCCCGGATTGGCAATTTGTGAGTTAATAATGGCCGATTGTCCGTTGTAACTGTTGGCGATACCATTTGTTGATCCTGAATATAAACCTCCGGCCTGAAAATCTCCCAAAGTTCCTAAATTACCATTTACACCATAACTTCCTCTAAGTTTAAGCGAAGAAATAACTTTTGGCATTGTAGCCGTCCAGAATTTTTCTTCCTGCATGTTCCATCCCGCAGAAATTCCCGGAAAGAAACCATATCTGTTATCTGGTCCTAAACTTGATGAACCATCATAACGGAAAGAAGCTGTTGCAAAATACCTGTTTTTGTAATCGTAATTTAAACGTCCGAAAACACTATTTAAAACCAATTTTGTATTGTTGCTGTAAACCGAAACCGGAATAGGAGATGAGTCTAAAGTCTGTGCTAAATCTGAAGGGCTTCCTTTTCCTGAAGCATTAAAAGCTTTTATGGTTCTGTCGTATTTAGAAACTCCTAATTTGGCATCAAAATCACCAATGTTTTCCCAGTCTTTTTTATAAGCAAAAACTCCTTCGTATTGTACTTGCGAAATCTGATTGCTTAGTCTCGTTGCAGTACGCGTATTGTCTACCAAACCGCTGCTTCCACTTAAAAATGCCTGTTGAAAAGTGTTGTCATTTTCGTTTTCGCTATAAAGCGACATCGAAGGCGTAAAGGTAAAATCTTTGGCAAGCCTTAATTCACCATCAACGCTCATTTGCAGTTTATTGTTTTCGTTGATTCCCTTCATCTTCCCCATTTGGTACAATGGATTTCCGTTAATGTTATTTTGACCCGGAGCCAATGTTCCGTCTTCTAAATACATTTTTGTAGTAGGCGAGTTTCCTAAGTATCTGTTGAAAACCACACTATTGGCCACCACCTGATTGTTGCTTGATTTAGAAAATAACATACGGCCATTAATAGTAAAATTATCGGCTATTTTTAGTGAAGCATTCAATTTACTGGTAAACCTTTGATAACCTGTGAATATGGTAATGCCATCGCCTTTTAAGTATCCTAAACTTAAATCAAAAACTCCTGTATCATTACCTCCGCTAAAACCAAGCGTATGGCTTTGCGTCATAGCAGTCTGAAATAAAACATCGTTCCAGTCTGTACTTTTGTACATAATAGTACTAGCAGGATTTAAAGGATCTTGCAATTCCTGCCAGCCTTTTGCCTGAAGTGTACTAATAGTTTCAGGCGATAAATTAGATTTTAATAAAGTAGCAAAAGGTGTATTGTTTTGAAGATTATTTCCCGTACCTGCAGGAGTTGCACCCGTTAACTGACCCAATCTTGCAATACCGGTTGTAGTAGAAAGTCCGGCCAGTTCTGCCGCATTATAAAGACCCTGACGTTGAAATTTGATGTAATCTCCGCCATCCATAAAGTTGTATTTTTTACCAATTGTGCTGCTTTGAGTAGAAACACTATAAGTAACTTTCATTTTACCGGATTTCCCCGTATTGGTAGTAATAATAATAACACCATTTGAAGCACGTGCTCCGTAGATTGAAGTTGCAGCGGCATCTTTAAGAACCTGAAGCGAAGCAATATCAAGAGAGTTAATATCATCAATTTGCGTACGAATCACACCATCTACTATATATAAAGGTGTCGCTCCGGCAGGATTATCGATAGAAGTTCCTCCACGAACTAAAATGTTCGAAGCTTTTCCGGGCTGACCAGAAGATGTTTTCACCACTAAACCAGTTACGTTTCCTTGCAAAGATTGTGTTACGTTTGAGTAAGGTACATTCTCTAATACTTTTTTGTCCAGTTTAGAAACAGCAGTACTTAAAGTTCTTCGGTTTTGAGAACCATATCCTACCACAATAACCTCGTTCATTTGTTGTCCTATTTCTTTAAGAACAATATTAAGTGGTGCAGTTCCTATAGCAACTTCTTGTTCCTGAAGACCTATATAAGAAACGATTAAAGTAGTCGCATTATCCGGTACATCAATAGTAAATTTTCCGTCAAAATCTGTCTGAGCGCTAAAGTTCGTTCCTTTTGCCACTATGTTTACACCAGGTAAAGCTTCTCCTTTTTCGTTTGTAACGGTACCGGTAACTTTCTTTTGGATAGGGTCATTCTTTTTTACATTGTTATATGTAAGTGCAATACTTTTTTCTGTTTTTGCAGTTGCTAGCTGCATGGTAAAAACTAAAAGCAACGTGGAGGTCAATTTTATAACTTTTCCGTGTTTAGGAGTAAACCTAGAATTGATAGGTTTACTTTTAGGCAATAATTTCATACTTTTGTAATGGTTTGGTTAATAATAACTTTGTTAAAGGTCTGTTTATTAATTTTCAAATCATTGTTCCTATCGGGGAACCGGCCAGCAATGTTGCAAGCATTCGCTGGCTTTTTTATGACTAAAAAACAAATTTTGTATGCAATGGTTTTTATTGATATTTTTTAGGGTTGATCTTTAATTTTTTACTCTATATATAAAACTTATATTCTCTTTTAAGCTATTTTCTTCAGCATCCTGATCTTATATTTTATTTTCTTTTTTGAAATTGAGGGAATAATAAAAACTATTCTTTGATGATAATGCAATTTCGTATTTAGGAATATTTTACAAGTCCGGATATCATTATTACGATCTTTTAACAGTCAAAATTTATAATCCTTTTGAATGTTATGAAAATCTTATGAATAAATTAATTTATTATTATGAGGTAAAGATATAAAATATTTTAAAATAACAATATTAGTTATTAAAATATTTTAATAATTAAGAAGTGGTTGGAAAATTTAGTTATTAATTAACGGGAATAACATCTTTTCTTTGATGACACAGCAAGCACCAATAACGCCCGCACGACGGCCTAAAGCAGACTTTTTGAGTTTCATATCACGGTTGACTAAACCCAGTGAATATTTTTTTAATGCAGATTGAATAGGTAGTAAGGCATAGTCGCCTAATTGTGCGAAATCTCCGCCAATTACCAGTAGATCAGGGTTGAAGATATTTAATAAAATAGATAAATAACGTCCCATTTTTTCGCTTTGCTGCGTAACCAGATCGACACAAAGAGTATCTTCGAGATTTACGGCTCCGGCAATAATAGCATTATGCTGCAGGGTAGAAGAACTTTCATCAAGTGTAACTTTTGATTGTTTTCCCTCTTTTACAGCTTCTTTAAATTGATTGATCAGCGACCAGCCAGAAATTTCGGTTTCAAGACATCCTAGTTTCCCGCATTGGCACATGATATCATTATTGAAAATGGTACTGTGCCCAAATTCTCCTGAATACCCTGATTTTCCGTAATATAACTTGCCGTCAGTAATCATCCCGATAGCAACTCCCCAGCTGTAATTGACAAAAATGATATTTTGTTCATCATCGACAACGCCTTCGCAATATTCGCCAAAAGCCATGGCACGCGTATCGTTTTCTAAATGAACCGGAAGATCCAATTGTTCTGAAATGATTTCGTTCAACGGTCGATTTTCGCTAAAGAAATAGTTATAACTAAAGCCTTCCATCGAATTGATACGTCCCGAAAAGTTAATACAAACACCCACAATCAGTTTTTTATCTACAGAACTGTCTTCGATAAAAGAGTTGATGAGCTCGCAAAATTTTAATAATGATTTTTGAGTGTTTTCTAAAATAAACGATGCGCCCAATTCTACGCTAACCAGTTCATTTTTGATGTTTTGTAACCCAATAGACATACTGCTGATACCCACCTCAACACCCAAAAAATAAGCACAAGTTGGGTTGATACTATATAAGGAAGGTCGTCGGCCACCACTATTAGTGATTTTTCCCATATCCACCACATAACCTTCGGTCAGTAATTCGTTGACAGCTTTGGTTACGGTTGGGACACTAGATTGTAATTCTGTACTTAATTCGGCAATGGTAGAATTACCTCCTGAAAGTAAACGTTTCGTTATAGATTGTCGTAGCATATGCCATTTCTGGCCAGAAAGACTTTTATCTTTACTATTGTCTAATAAATCTTTTAAACTCATCGCTTTTTTATAATTACGTGTCTCTTACAAACTTACTATATTTTTTAAATAATTATAAGAATTGAGTTTAATTATTAAAATATTTTTTTAATTACAGAATGGTTTTTAAAATTTAACCGTGAATGATTCATTTTTAAATTCAAAAACTTCTTTGCTAAAAGTTTGTTTAAAAAATTTATATAAGGGAATAGTTTTTTAACTGTTCCCTTTTTTTATGGAGTTAATAAGCGATATCATACAAATATCTGGCGCATAACATCTAAGAGACGAAATGTTAATACAATGTTTTATAACCGGACATTTTTATTAATGTAAACGTAACCTTGCCGACCTACCCTCAGTTTTAATTTTGGAGACATATTATAAACAACACACTTGTAGTATATGTCATTTTTTAAATTAAGAATACATAGCAAAAAAATAATCGAAATTGGTGTTTTAACAAGCGCCGTTCATTTGCCAAATAATACAAAAATACTGCATCATGTATAAAGGATTTACAGATGAGCAGCTTGTTGAATTACTGAAACAAGGCAAAGACAAAGCGTTTGATGAATTGTATTTTCGGTATCGTGATGCGTTAGTTCGCTTTGTTTATATGCGAATGAAATCGGTTCCGGTTGCTGAAGAAATTGTACAGGAAGTTTTTACCACTATATGGGAACGTCGGAAGACTTTGGTTATTCAAAAGAAATTCTCAGCTTATATCTACACTTCGGTTCGTTATGTGACTTTAGATTATATCAAATCGCACAATACTACCGACCAATATATAAAAGAGGTTAGCGACAGAAATACAAATGACCACAATAGTACCAATGCCACCGAAGATGCTATCTATTATGAGGAACTTCAGGAAGCCGTCGACAAAGCCACTTTATTATTGCCTAAAAAATCCAAGGAAGTTTTTATTCTAAGCCGCATCAAACATTACACCAACAAAGAGATCGCTGAAGAACTGAATGTATCGCAGGAAACCGTAAAGTATCATATTGCTTATGCGCTAAAATTTATGCGAAACTATTTGGGCGAATTCAATTGATCATTGTTTGCTAAAAATTAGGAGTGAACGCTTTTTCTTAACAAAAGCGTAACCTTAAGCGCCTACCTAAAAGTAACAATCCCAAGACATACTATTAAAAAGATAAACAAATTATAATGCCTGAAAAATTACATCAAGACGTACAACTTTTTTTAGAAGGAAAGCCTTCTGAAAAAGGAGAAGAATTATGGAATAACTGGTACGATCATCCTCAGGAAATTTTAGATCCTGCCATCATAATACAATCTGATCGTTCGCAACTAAAAAAAGAAATCAGACAAATTAAAAAAACAAACAACGTTATTTTTCTTCATAGCAGAAACTGGACAATGGCAGCTTCTCTAATCTTTTTGATGGGATTGTCGTGCTTCTTTTATCTGTCGTTTGTAAAAACAATTTCTAAAGAATATGCCACCAAATTGGGAGAACACGCAAAAATAACATTAAGCGACGGAACCCAGATTTGGCTCAATGCAGGAAGTCATTTAAAATATCCAATAAAGTTTAAAGGCGGAACACGCGAAGTATATCTCACCGGAGAAGCTTTTTTTGATGTTGCCAAAGATAAAGAACATCCCTTTATCATTCATACTGATAAAATGGATACCAAAGTTTTAGGAACCAGTTTTAATGTTCAGGCCTATCCGGATCATGCCACACAGGAAGTTTCGGTTTTAACCGGAAGAGTAAATGTAAAATCGACAGTAACCGAAGAGAATGTGTATGTAACTCCGGGGCAAAAAGTGGTTTTTAAATCAAAAAATAATAAAATTCAAGCGTTTACAGATATTCCGGTGAATTCTATTTCATTATGGCGAAAAAATATCATTGTTTTTGAAGATGCTCCTTTGCCGGAAGTTATCGCCACAATCAATCGCAATTATAATGTAGCGATCCAGATCGAAAACAAGAACCTCAACAATCTAAAAATCAGTGCTTATTTCAAAGAACTTCCTGTTAATCAGGTTGTGGCTTTGGTATGTAATATCATCAATGCCAATTATAAAATCGAAGCAGGAACTTATATCATTCAATAAGAAAACCTTTAAAAGAGAATAAAAAGAATAAAAAGAATTAAAAATTGAGAATTAAAAATTAAAAATCTGCTCGATCTGCTAAATCTGCGAGCAAAAAAATGAAACACATAGAAACATAGATTTAAAATTAAGAATTAAGATGCTTTTAGAAAATCATGATTTTTTCACAATGCTATGTGAATTTAAACAAGTGAAACGCCTTTTATCGACAAAGAAAAGCTATGTCCCTATGTGTTAAAACAATTACGCAATCATAAGTATTTAAAATTAAGTTAATCAATCATCTACGTAGAAACCAAGCAATAATCCAAACACAAATTAAAATTCCAAAAACATGACTAAAAAACAAATGCGGTACGTCGTAAACTGTCAGAGCATTAAAAAATCCGTACTAACCAAAGCACTCTTTTTTCTGGCTTTATTTTTTATCGGATCAACAATGAAGGCAGCGAGCATTAACAGCAGTAAAAGGGTAACCTTAAAAGTTGAGAATGAAACGATAAAGAATGTTTTTCAGAAAATAGAAAAGCAAGCTGATGTACATTTTATGTACGAAACCAATCAGGTCAATATCAATCAAAAAATTAGCCTGAAACTGAGTAATGTAACCTTAGAACAGGCATTAGATAAAATATGCAGCAATTTTTTCTTGAAATACGAAATTGTAAGCAACAACATTGTCATCAAAAAAAATCAAAAACTGGCAGATGCCGGACAAGGTAAAATAAGCATTTCAGGAACTGTTTTTGGTGGAGATGACGGAATGCCGTTGCCGGGCGTTGGAATCAAAGACAAAAATTCTGATGCAACAGCCACGACAGATTTCGACGGAACTTTCAAGATGGAAATCAATTCATCAGAAGCTGTACTTATTTTTTCGTACGTAGGGTATGTTACTCAGGAAGTAAAAGTAACAAGTTCAGATAAAAACATAAGCGTTAAACTTTTAGCCGACATGAAACAGCTTCAGGAAGTTGTGGTTATGGGATATGGTTCGGTAAAAAAGAATGAAGTTTTGGGAGCTGTTGGAACGGTTTCTATGAAAGAAACTTCAAGCAGAACTTATAACAGTGCAGCCGAATTACTACAAGGTACAGTAGCGGGTGTTACCGTAATTAATAATGGTGGAGATCCTACGGCTGAACCAACAATCAATATTCGTGGTATTGGTTCCCTGAATGCCGAAACACCGTTGATCGTGTTGGACGGAATCATCTACAGCGGATCTTTAAATACTTTAAACCCAAATGATATTGCATCGATAAGTGTGCTAAAAGATGCGGCTTCGGCAGCAATTTATGGAGCAAGGGCTTCTGGTGGTGTAATTTTAATTACGTCTAAAAAAGGAATTTCAGATCATATTAATGTTAATGTAAATTATCAGGGAGGTTTTCAGAGTGTGGCCAAAAAACTGGATGTTCTGGATGCGGCCGGATATGCTGATGCCATGAATACAGCGAGAGATAATGCCGGTATGCCAAGAATTCCTGCTTTTGATCCTGCATTTGAGCCAACAGCAAGAACAACAAAAACAAACTGGATGGATGAAATTTTCCGTACAGGCGAAATACAGGATTTGTCTATTTCGGTAAACGGAAAAACAGAAAAATCGAATTTCTTTTTGTCAGGAAGTTATAGAAAAAACGAAGGAATTTTATTGAATACTTTCGGGACAAGATATACAGCAAGAGCCAATTCTTCTTTTAAACTGGCGCCCAATTTTACATTAGGAGAAAACATGTCGTATTCCTTAACAGATGGTCAGGCGGCAAATACAAATAGTGGTTATACAGGTGCGATTTTAGCAGCTATTTTTTATCCGCCAAATGCAACTATTTATAGAGAAGACGGTTCAGGACAATTTGGTGGAGTTCCTGAAAAATATATTGGTTCTTACGGAGACGTAATTAATCCTGTAGCTTATCTAAAAAGACTGGACAACAGAAATCCTATTTCGACTATTTTGATCAATCCTTATGCCGAATGGGAAATTATTTCAGGATTAAAAGTAAAATCAAACTGGGGTTATACCAGAATTCAAAACAACTCAACCGATTTTGCAGTTAAAATTACAGAACCGGGCAAAGTGTTTGATTTTAACAGATTAACCTTAACCAACTCAACAACAACAGATTTATTAAGTGAGCAGACGCTGTCTTACGAAAAATCGTTAGGCAAGCATAATTTCAAAGCTTTAGCCGGATATACGTACCAACAAACCAAAAGAAATTTTTATACCATACAAGGTACAGGTTTCGATAATGAAGATCCATCGCAACGTTATTTATTGAATGCCAAATTAGTACAGCAAATAACTGCAGGATTATCTGAAGAAATTATTTCTTCTTATGTTGGAAGATTGAATTACGACTTTAATCAAAAATATTTAATCTCGGGAATTGTGCGTCGTGACGGAACTTCAAAACTAACATCTGAAAACCGTTGGAAAGTTTATCCTTCTGTTTCTGCAGGTTGGTTGATTTCGGAAGAAGGATTCATGAAAGGTATTAATCCCATAATCAGTACATTAAAATTACGCGGAAGTTGGGGACAAATAGGAAACCTTGGAAACCTTGGACCGTACCAGTTTAGTGTGCCATTGACTCAAACCCAAGGTTTAATCGGGTCAACTCCGGTAATCAATTACGGATATGCAGAAAGCGAATTATCGAACCCTAATTTAAGATGGGAAAGCTCTGAGCAAACCAACGTAGGATTAGATTTCACGATGTTCAACAGCGCTTTGTCAGGATCTTTGGATGCTTATGTAAAAACAAACAAAGACATGTTGGTTCGTGACCAGCTTCCGGGTGTTTCGGGAACTCCTCTGGGCCGAATTGTAAACTCAGGAAATGTAGAAAACAAAGGAATCGAAGCAAGTTTAACGTACCAAAAAACACGCGGCGATTTTAAATTTGATGTAACAGCAAACGCCGCATTTTTAAGTAATAAAATTGTTTCTATCAAAGATGATTTAACCTCTCTTGAACCATTGAATTTAAGCCGAGTTCGTAGTTTGCCTTTGGCCAATATTTATCAGGTAGGAAGTCCGGTTGGTGCTTTTTATGGCTATTCTACAGACGGATTGTTCCAAAGTAATGCTGAGGCAAAAGCCTATGTAAATACCAAAGGCGAAGTGTATCAGCCAAATGCGGTTGCGGGAGATATTAAATTTAAAGATGTAAACGGAGACGGTGTCATCAACAACAGCGATAGAGTTGTGTTGGGAAGTCCTTTTCCTAAAACTACTTTCAGTTTGAATATGAACTTTAAGTACAAAGGTTTTGATATGAATGTATTTTTTAGCGGAGCAGCAGGAAATAGCGTTTTTAATGCGGTAAAACATACAGGTTTAAACGGTTCTTTCCCGGGTTATAATTTATTGGCTGAGTCTAAAAATGCGTGGTCGCCAACCAATACCAACACCAGTATTCCTGTACTTTCATCAACAGATAACAACAATAACTTTGGTCGAATCTCTGATTTTTATATCGAAGATGCTTCTTTCGTAAGATTAAGAAACCTTTCGATTGGTTATACGGTTAAAGACCAATGGCTAAACGGAAAAGCAAAATTGAGATTCTTTATCTCAGGACAAAACCTTTTCACGATCACTAAATATTCAGGAATGGATCCGGAAGTTGGTTTAAACAACTTTGGTATGGACTTAGGAAAATATCCACTTTCCCGTATTTATATGACGGGTGTAAATGCAACTTTTTAAAAAACATAAAACAAATAAAATGAAAAATTTAAGTCTTTTAGTATTGAGTTTTGTGCTTTTATTGGGCGCGACAGCTTGCGAAAGCGAACTTGATCTGGTTCCGCAAGGAGCTCCTTCAAGCGGAAATTTCTGGAAAACGCCTGCAGATGCAAAAGCAGGAGTAAACGCGATTTATGCTTTATATTCTGATGATAATATGTACGGTCGCGGATTTTTCTGGCTGAACAATGCAAGTGATGATATTGGAACAAAACCAAGACAGAACGCAGAACGTATCAAGAATTTTATTGTTGATGGTGCAGAATCTGATACCAAAGAGATCTGGAGAATTCACTACGAAATCATGAAACGCTGTAATGATGTGATTCGTAACATTCCGAAGATTAATTTAGATGAAAAAACTAAAAACACCATGTTGGGCGAAGCTTATTTTAACCATGCCGTAATGCATTTAGAATTGGCGTATCACTATGGAGACGATCGCGCCGGAATCCCAATTCAGGATCGCGAAAACCCTACCAATGTGTATGTACCAAGAGCTAAAAATGTAGCTGAAAACTATGCCTACATCGCAGCAGATTTAGTAAAAGCAGCTGAGTTATTACCTTATTTTAATGAACTAACTCCAGACAATTACGGTCGTGCTCATAAAACAGCAGCCTGGGGATATTTGGTTCGTACGTATTTGTATGCTAAAGACTGGGACAATGCCATTAAGTATGCCAACATGATTGTTGCCAGCGGAAAACACAAATTGCTGGACAATTTTGAAGATGTATTTAAAATCAAAAACAACTGGTCTTCAGAATATATCTGGTCGGTAACTTCTAGTGCCGAAAATACTTCTTTGGGTTCAATTTTCCCTGGAGTTTGTCTGGAGGATAAAGGTTGGGGAGCTTACAACGGTTGGGGAAATTTTTATCCTACCAAAGAATTGTTTGATACCTATGATCCAACAGATAAAAGACGCAGCGCGACTATTTTGCAAAAAGGAGATAAATTCCTGTATTTTGGTGAATTAGTAACCTTTAATGAAGGAAAATATATAGTAAGTTCCAGTAACAGAACCGGATATCAGTTCAATAAATATATGGAGCCGTTTGGTTACCCAAAAACAACTTCTGGCGGAATCGACATTCGTTATGTAAATGCCAACGGAGACAAACCTTCCACAGCTTTAAACGTACCGCTTTTGCGTTATGCCGATGTGATTTTAATGTTGGCCGAAGCCAAACTAATGAAAGGCCTGAATGCCGATACCGAAATCAATATGATTCGTCACCGTGCAGGTCTTGGCGATCTTGCCGGAGCAACACTAACCGATTTAAAAAGAGAAAGACGTTGCGAACTCGCCGGAGAATGGACAGACCGTCATTTCGATTTAGTACGTTGGGGCGATGCTCAGGCGACGTACGCAAAACCTTTACACCATTATAACGGAACCGTGATTTATCCGGCCCGTAATTTCAACCCTGCCATTCACCATGTTTGGCCAATACCACCAGACGAAATCGCAGTAAGCAAAGGAGCGCTTACGCAAAATAAAGGCTGGTAATTTGTAGTTTCAGTTTGTTTGTTTTTTCTACGCTGCAAGCTTGTCGGAGCTTGCAGTCGTAAGAAAAAAACAAATGAATTTTTAGATATAAAAACAAACCAGTCTTTTTTTAGAAAAAGGCTGGTTTGTTTGGTTTTTTTGCCACAGATTAAAGGATTAAAAATGATTTTACCCCATGAAATTATACAAAGAATCTCCTCATAGTTTGTCATTTCGAGGAACGAGAAATCTCCGTTGCAAGATCGACAAAGATTGGAATTACATACAACGTAACCCTAATATTGTCATTTCGACCGAAAGGAGACTAAAGCGATAGCAAATAGAAGAAGTAAATTACACTAGAAATGCCACAATCTTTGTCGAGTTACTTGCGAAGATTTCTCGTTCCTCGAAATGACAAACTATACGAAAATATTGTTATGAAAACGAGTGCTTTAGCCCCGATAGAAGTGGAAATCCTTTTGTGGCGGGGTTCGCCACAAAAGATTGAAACGGATTGCTTCGCCAGTTCGCTCTTTCAGGCTCGGGTGCGGGATTAGCTCCTAAAAAAAATAATATAATAAATAAAGTCACCTACAACTTTAAAAAAATAAACAAACCCAATTTTTCCAATGAAAAAAATAATCACCCTTTTTTGCCTCCAATTCTTTGTGTTTGCACAAGCGCAGGAATACAGCTCATCCAACATTCATTCTCATAATGATTATGCGAGCAAACTTCCTTTTTACGAAGCCTATTCTAATGAAAGCGGCGTTATCGAAGCCGATGTTTTTATTGTAAATAATGAACTTTTTGTGGCGCATACCTCTAAGGAAATTAACGCACAGAATACCCTTAAAAGTCAATATTTAGATCCGCTTTCTAATAAATTAAAAAGTCTGGGCGGAAAAGCCTATCCAAGTAATAAGCCTTTGATTTTAATGATCGATATCAAAACAGAAGCCGATGCAACTTTAAAATTAATCGCCCAACAAATCAAAACCTATCCTGATTTAATTTCGAACAAAAATCTAAAAGTCGTAATTTCAGGAAACCGACCTTCGCCAACAACATGGAAAGAATATCCTGATTTTATTTATTTTGACGGAAGACTCAACGAGAATTATTCTCCGGAACAATTGTCACGCGTAGAAATGATCAGCGAGGATTTAAAAGAAATCACCATTTGGAATGGGAAAGGTGTAATGACTCAGGCTGATGCCGAAAAAGTACAGGCTATCATAAAAAAAGTACACGATCAAAACAAAAAAGTACGCTTTTGGGCCACTCAGGATAATGTAAATACGTGGATGACTTTAATGAACCTAAAAGTTGATTTTATTGGTACCGATAATGTTCCGGAACTGACGCATTTCATTAATAATATCAAATCTACATTTTATCAAAATACCGAATTTCATCAGGCGTATGTTCCTAAAAATGCTTCGGCTTTCGCCAAAAAGAAACCAAAAAATGTTATTCTTTTAATTGGTGACGGAATGGGTTTAACGCAGATTTATTCCGGTTACACGGCCAATAAAGGGCAATTGAGTTTGTTTAATATTCCAACTCAGGGATTTTCGATCACGAAGTCTTCAGACAGTTACATTACCGATTCGGCTGCGGGAGCAACGGCAATGGCAACGGGACATAAAACCAATAATCGTTTTATTAGTGTCGATGAAAACGGAAAACCATTAGAATTAATCACCCAGCAATTGGCAAAGAAAAACTATAAAACGGCCATTATCTCCGCCGGAAATATTACCGATGCTACTCCTGCTTGCTTTTACGCACATCAGCCGGAAAGAAGCTACAGCCAGCCAATTGCAGAAGATTTTTTAGCAAATCCGTCCGATATTTTGATAGGAGGAGGACCAAAAGAATTTACATCCAGAAAAGATGGTAAAGATCTTTCGAAGCTATTGATGCAAAAAGGCTATACTTTTTCGGATAAATTCAGCTCTTTGGATACCATCAAAAATTTCAAATTCATTGTTTTAGATGATGCTTCGGTAGTGTCTATGAAAAACGGAAGAGGGGATTTTTTATCTAAATCTTTAGCGAAAGCAACCTCAACTTTTGCCAAAACAAAAAATCCGTTTTTTATTATGGCCGAAGGCGCGCAAATCGATTATGGCGGACACCAAAATAATGTAGAATATGTAGTTCGCGAAATGCTTGATTTTGATAAAGTGGTAGGACAGGCAATGGAATTTGTTGACAAAAACCCGGAAACCTTATTAATCGTTACGGCAGATCACGAAACTGGCGGACTTTCGTTAATCGACGGAAGTATCGAAAAAGGATATGTACACGGAAGTTTTAGTACAAACGATCATACTGCAGTTCCGGTTCCGGTTTTTGCTTACGGGCCAGGCGCAGAGAATTTTATGGGCGTGTATCAAAACACCGAAATCTATACTAAGATTATGGAGGTTTTATCTAAAAAATAGTATTCGTTTTGTTTTAAAAATTTCAAGAGACAGTTTCTAATAAAACTGTCTCTTTTTTTTTATAAATAAATGAATCGTCAAAAAAAGTAAAGGAATAAATAAAGTGATTATTTTTTAAATGTCTTGCAGTAAGTGGTTTATGTGTGTGGTCTGAAATTCTAATGTTATTCTAATGTGGCAGCGAAAATTTAGATTTAACTTGCACGCTTGTACTTTTTTTGAGAAAAAATATTTTAAAAACGGGCTATTTTTCTAAAGAAATAATGGATTTTAAATAGCCCTTTTTTCAATCTAATTGCTGCAAATAATATAACTTTTAGAAATGCTGAACAAGATAAAAAATAGTTTTTTATGCAAATGCCTACAGGCGTTGCTAATCGGCTATTTTTTAATGAGCAGTATCAATTTGTCTAATAATTTCAGCCAAATTATAAATGATAATGCTCAGGTAAATTCAGTAAAAGGAATGACCTGCAATTTCCTGAAAAAAATATTCAAATGCGACGGAATTCCAGAAGAACTCGATGATTATGAAACCAAAGATGCCAAAACAACCAAACTGGCAAAAGGCATTGTTTTATTAGATTATCTGGTTCCTCACGATGCAGCTATAGCGGGTTTATATTTCAAAAACGGATCTAAAAGAAAAAACTACATAGACAATCCACTTTTTTTATTTGCATTTCATGGCAAGATTTATTTGCCTCCACCTGAGATGATTGTGTAAATATTTCACTTTTTTTTTGTAGATTTAAATGAAAATCTACCAACCTTAATATGGTATTTACCGTATGTTAATGTCTATCTATTAATCTTGTATTTATATATAAATTCATGACACCATTAAAACGTTTTTATAATTTACTCGCACTTGATAAGCGCGACGTATATCAAATTATATTTTACGCCGCTTTTGCGGGTCTCGTAAATCTTTCACTGCCTTTAGGAATTCAGGCCATTATTAATTTTATTCAGAGCGGACAATTAAGTGTTTCCTGGGTTGTGCTTGTGTTTCTGGTAACCGTTGGAGTTGGTTTTGGCGGAGTGCTGATCATATTACAACTCCGAATAGTAGAAAATCTGCAACAGCGAATTTTTGTACGATCTTCATTTGAATTTGCTTACAGAATGCCTTTAATTAAATTTAAAGAAATGTATTCTGAATATGCTCCCGAAAAAGCCAATCGTTTTTTTGATACCCTGATGGTTCAAAAAGGAACCGCAAAACTTTTACTGGATTTTTGTGCTGCCTTTCTGCAGGTAGGTTTTGGTATTATATTATTGGTTTTGTACCATTCCTTTTTTACCGTAATTGGGCTTTTGTTTATTGTTATTCTTTATATCATTTTTAAATTTTCGTACAAAGATGGTTTAGAAACCAGTTTGAATGAATCTAAGTTTAAATATAAAGTAGCAGCCTGGATTCAGGAAATTGCGCGCAATCGTGAAAGTTTTCGAAGAAAAGGCGGTTTCGAATATGCATTAAACAGAAACGACGGATATGTGAGCGAATACATCAACTATCGCGAGAAGCATTTTCAGGTCATGAAAAAACAATACATTCAGCTGACTATTTTTAAAGTTATTGTTACGGCTGCCCTTTTGTCGATTGGTGGTTTTCTGGTAATTCACCATCAAATGAATATTGGGCAGTTTGTGGCAGCTGAAATTGTGATTGTATTGCTGATCAATTCGGTCGAAAAAATCATCTTTGGGTTAGAATCATTTTATGATGTACTGACTTCTGTCGAAAAAATTGGTCAGGTGACTGATATGGAGATTTCGGGCATTCCGCAAACCTCAGCGGTAAGCGATACCGGCATCAATATCGAAACCGAAAGTGTTGCTTACAACTATCCCGATCACAACAAAAAATCGCTTAAAAACATCAACCTGAAAATATCTCAGGGAGAAAAAATCATTTTAAGAGGACCAAATGGAGCTGGAAAAAGTACTTTATTACGCTTACTTTCTGGTTTACTCGAACCCGAAAGCGGTACCATGTACATCACAGATAATTATATGAATCGTCTGGATGAAAATACATACAGAGCGCAGGCAGGTACATTTTTGCAGGGCGATACGCTTTTTGCCGGAACCATTAGGGAGAATATTCTTTTTGGTAACGAAACCATTGATAATGATGAGCTAAAATGGGCTTTAGACAATGTTTGCCTTACACCATACATTAAAACTTTTCCTAACGGACTTGAGAATCAGATTCATCCGGGCGGGCGCGAACTTTCGGCTTCAGATGTTCAAAAAATTCTTTTGGCACGAAGCATTGTAAACAAACCGAATATATTATTCCTCGAAGATCCCGTTGATAAAATGGACGAATTGACTTCGGGTAAAATAGTTGATTTTTTACTTTCTGAAGAAAATAACTGGACGGTAATCCTGACTTCTAAAAATGATATTTGGAAGAATAAATGCGACCGTATGATCACGATTGATGATGGAAAAATTATTAACGACATAAAGCTTTAATCATGCTCAATTTATCTAAAGATAATAACGTACTTATTACTCCGGGAAAATACGCTTCGATAACCAGCGTTGCCCGCAGACCTCATTATAAAATTTTAAACAGAGTTATCATAGGTTTTTTATTGTTCGGATTAGCGTGTTTATTCCTTCCCTGGACGCAAAACATTTCAGGAAGCGGATCAGTAACTACATTAAAACCGGATCAAAGACCGCAAACTGTTCATAATGCCATTGCCGGTAGAGTAGAGAAATGGTTTGTAAAAGAAGGCGATTATGTCAAAAAAGGAGATACGATTCTTTTTATTTCAGAAACCAAAGAAGATTACTTAGATCCAAATTTGGTAGGAAATACCAAAGATCAGGTCGATGCTAAAAAAATGGCTGTAGAATCTTATGGCGATAAAGTGACTTCGCTTAACGATCAGGCAAAATCGCTTAATACCGAAAGAGAACTAAAACTACAACAAGCACAAAATAAAATAAAACAATCCCTGTTGAAAATAAAAAGTGACAGTATGGATCTTGAAGCTGTAAAAACACAGTTAAGAATTGCTCAGACACAGTTTAATCGTTCTACTGCCCTTAATAAAGAAGGTTTAAAACCAATGACCGATGTAGAGCAAAAACGGCTGAAATTGCAGGAATCTGAAGCTTATATTATTACACAGCAAAATAAATTGCTAAGCAGTAAAAATGAGCTTATAAATGCCAGAGTCGAGATTAATAGAATTGGAGCTGAATATGCTGAAAAAATATCAAAATCAAGAAGTGATAAGTTTACCGCTTTAAGCACGCAATATGATACAGAAGCTCAGGTAAATAAGCTGGAGAATCAATATGCGAATTATAGCATAAGAAACGGAATGTATTATATCACGGCGCCTCAAAGCGGATATGTAAACCGTGCTTTACTGACCGGTCTTGGAGAAACCATAAAAGAAGGAACGCCAATTGTAAGTATAATGCCTGCGAGTTATGATATTGCGGTAGAAACGTATGTAGATCCTATCGATCTTCCGTTGGTACACCGTGGTGCAAACGTACGTGTTTGGTTTGATGGTTGGCCAAGAATTGTATTTTCAGGATGGCCGGGATTGTCTTACGGAACTTTTGGAGGTAAAATTGTGGCTATCGAAAATTTTATTAGTGCCAACGGGAAATACAGAGTACTAATTGCTCCCGATGATAATAAAGAGGAGAAATGGCCCAAAGAACTCAGCATTGGTGCCGGTGCACAAAGTATAGCGTTGTTAGAAACCGTTTCGGTATGGTATGAAATATGGCGTAACCTAAATGGATTTCCGCCAAATTATTATAAGTCAGATGAAAAAGCAGCAAATGGAAAGGACAAAAAATAAGAGGAGAACTGCTATAAAATTATTTTATTTTTTATTCTTATTGGGCATTTTTACCGGTTACAGTCAGGATTTTAATAAAGAAGAATTAAGTTATAGCGAGTTTTTAGGATACGTAAAAAAATACCATCCGCTGGTAAAACAGGCCAACCTTGAAGTGAGCAGCGCTCAGGCAATGCTTATGGTGGCGCGCGGAGGATTTGATCCAAAAATTGAAGTAGATTACAATAAAAAAGAATTTAAAGGAACCGAATATTATTCGTTACTAAACAGCAGTTTCAAAATCCCAACCTGGTACGGTGTCGAAATCAAAGCCGGTTTTGATGATACAGACGGGCAATATTACAATCCGCAGAATCGTACGCCCGAAGCCGGATTAACCTCATTAGGAATTAGCGTAGCTTTGGGTCAGGGAATGTTTATCAACCAAAGAATGGCTGATGTTCGCGAAGGAAAATTGCAGTTAAAACTAAGCGATGCACAACGAAAACTGAGAGCAATCGAGGTTTTATACAAAGCCAGTGAAGCGTATTTTGAATGGAGAAAAAGTTACAACGAAGCCGAACTTTATAAAAGTTATCTTGGTTTTGCCAGTACTCGTTTTGCCGGAGTAAAAAAACTGATTGAACTGGGAGATTCTCCCGCAATAGACAGCGTTGAAGCCGGAATTACGGTAAGAAACAGAGAACTGAATGTAGAAAACGGGAACCTGAAACTGGCCAAAGCCAAACTGAATCTGTCTAATTATTTATGGATCGAAAGTGTTCCGGTGGAGTTAGAAGAGAATGTAAAACCAGAGCAGAATTTAATTCAAACACTCGAGGAAACATTAAAAACCTCAGCGATGATGGTCAACTCAGAAACATTTGAAGCGCATCCTAAAATTCAGGCTTTAGAAACTAAAATGTCGATGCTCGAAATCAACAGACAACTCAAAGCAAATTCATTATTGCCAAAGCTGAATGTGGGTTACAATTATATCTCTGAACCCTCTTATTTTAATTCTTTTAATGCCGATGATTACAAGTTTAATATCGATTTTAGTATTCCAATTTTTCTGCGAAAAGAACGTGGAGGACTTAAACTCGCGAAGCTTAAAATTCAGGATTTAAAGTTTGATATCGATCAGCAAAGACTCGAATTAAAGAATAAAATAAAAGCACAGCAAACTGAAATTGCTTCATTAAAAAGGCAAAAAAATGTTATTGATAATCTGGTCAAAGATTACGTGACCATGCTCAACTCAGAGGAGAAATTGTTTTCCTTTGGCGAAAGCTCGATATTCTTAATCAATTCAAGAGAAAATAATCTGGTCAGTGCAAAACTTTCCCAAATTAGTATCGAGAATCAGTATTATATTTCGAATGCTGAGTTGTATAAAATACTGGCGAACCCAGATTGATTTTTAATACTTTAGAATTTAATTATATTTATTCGTTGGCTGAAAAAACCTGTAAAATTGATGTTTTACAGGTTTTTTCTATTTTAAGATGTTTTCTATTTAAGGTTCTTAACTAGCCGATTTTAAATTGTCACCATCTTTATCATGAAGTCTTCTAAAAACTAATCCGGAAAGAATAGTCAGAAAACCTACGACAAGAAATGTATATCGAAAAGCATTGTGAATTTCGTTATGAATGAGCTTTGTATCACCCTGAAAAACTTTAAGAACCAGGAGTCCAAAAGCAATTCCAAAACCAATGGCCAGTTGCTGATTTACAGAAACTAAGGAATTGCCGCTACTAGTATGATAAACTCTTAAATCGGCAATAGAAATAGAATTCATAGACGTAAATTGTATGGAGTTGAAGAAACCCAAAACCGAAATAATAGGAACATACCAATAAAAAGAACTATGAATTGACGGAATAGCCAGTGCACAGATTAAGACACCAATAATAAAAGTATTCACCATTAAGGTTTTTCTGTAACCGTAAGTATTTAAAATTTTAATAACAGCCGATTTACCAAACATGGCAGTAAGAGCCATAGGTGCCACAATCCATCCTGAAGTTACTGCCGATTGTCCGTAAGCAATCTGAATCATCATGGGTAATAACAACGGAATCGAACTAAACCCCAAACGCGTCGCCAGATTACCTACTATGCCTACGCGAAAAGTTCTTACCTTAAATAAATTCAACGGAAAAAGAGGGTTATTGTCTGTCACAGCATGTTTATAATACCAATACAACATTAAAAATCCGGACATTAATACCAATAAAACCGGTGTTACGCGAACAGTATTGCCAAATAATTCTAAAGAAATAGACAAAAGAAGGGAAGCCGCAGCAAAAATCAGGAAACCTTTTAAGTCAAAATCGATTATGGGAGATTTATAGTCGGGCATATACTTAAGACTTAAAAGAATACCAATAATCCCAAACGGAATATTGATCAGGAAAATCCAGTGCCAGGATAAATAATCGACCATGTATCCTCCAACCAAAGGACCTAAAACAGGACCTATCAAGGCTGGGATAATGGCAAAATTCATTGCTTTTAATAATTCTTTTTTAGGAAATGTTCTAATGAGCGCCAATTTACCTACGGGTGTCATTAAACTTCCTCCGATCCCCTGAATAACGCGCGAAAAAATCAGATGGGTTAAATTCTGCGAAAGCGAACAAAACAAAGACCCGATACTGAACAACAACAAAGCAAAAATAAATACTTTCTTCGTCCCAAATTTATCCGATAAAAAACCGCTAACCGGCATAAAAAGCGCAAGAGTTAATACATAGCTAATAATGGCATTCTGCATATCAAGCGGCGATTCGTGCAGATCTTTGGCAATAGCCGTTATTGATGTATTTAAAATAGTAGAATCTAGCATTTGCATAAAGATCGAAGTCGCCAAAATAATGGGTAATATTTTTTTGGTCGTTTCAATGTTTAGTTCTGCAGGGTTTGCGTTCATATTTTTAAAACTTTTTCTTTATTTAAATTTAAATCGGATGCTTAGATTTTTTACCATCAATTTATGAAACCTTTGCGTATGGTTTTTAAACACATAGTCCAGATAGCTATCCTACCGTCTGAACATTAGTATGAAACAAACACGAATTTGTTCCGCCTGTTCGCTATCGCTCAGGTCACTAATTTGCACAAATTTTAATTGGTTTAATTTAGTTTGTGAAATTAATTTCACGAAATGAATTAGTGTCAATTAGTGAAATTTGTGTTTAAAATTGTATAGCTATGTGAAAGGAATCAGCTTCTTTTTGTCTCCTTTTTGGTACACATAAAATCTATGTTTCTATGTGTTTAAAATTTTTCACGCAGATTTAGCAGATCTTGTTTAAAATTTAATCCTTAACATAAAAAAATCTCCTAAATCTGCGAGAAAAATAATCTATGTTTTAAATGAAATTTTCATATTAAATCGGGTAAATAAAAATTATAGAAATTTACTTTTAAAAACGGTTAGTTTTTCTCTCGTCATTTCGTTTATGGCATATGAAATTCCGCCCATTCCAATACCTGAAGAATCTCTTCCTCCAAATGGCATCCAATCGACTCTAAATGCCGTATGATCATTAACCATAACAGCAGTAGCATTCAATTTTTTAACAGTATCTAAAGCGATATCAACATTTTTTGTAAAAACGGCTGCCTGAAAATGAACATCAAGTGCATTGGCTCTCTTAATCGCTTCATCTCGGTCTGTAAAAGAATAAATACATACAACGGGTCCAAAAATTTCGGTAGTCGAAACTTTCGAATCTTCTGACGGATTAACCAAAACTGTAGGCTCAAAGAAAGTGTCGGAAATTCTTTTTCCGCCGGTTATTAATTGAGCTCCTTTTTCAATAGCTTCATTCACCCATTCTTCGACACGATCGACTTCTTTAGGTGTAATAAGCGGACCAACATCTGTTTTTTGATCTAACGGATTTCCTGTAATTAGTTTATTGGTGGCAGCTGCAAACTCTTCAATAAAACGCTCAGAAATCTCCTGATTGACATAAACTCGCTGAACCGAAACGCAAACTTGTCCGGCGTGATAAAAGCCTCCTTTTACGAGAGCAGGAATCATTTCGGTAAAATCAGCATCACTTTCAACAATAACGGGAGCAGCTCCGCCATGTTCTAAGGCGCATCTTGTTCCCGGAGATAATTTGCTTTTTAAGGACCATCCCACTTTTGCCGAACCAATAAAAGAGAAAAAATTAATTCTTGGATCTGTGACTAGCAATTCGGCAGCTTCATTATCGCATAGAATTATTTGAAGCCAGCCATCGGGTAATCCTGCTTCTTTTAAAATATTGCCAAGAGCCAAACTTGACAGAGGAGTCGCTGTTGCGGGTTTAAAAATTACGGGACAGCCGGCCGCAATGGCCGTAACGATTTGGTGAACTGCTAAATTTAACGGGTGGTTAAAAGCACTAACGGCGGCCACAATTCCTATAGGTTCTTTTGAGGTAAAAGCAATTCTGTTTAAAGAAGCCTCTGTAAGTCCCATTGGTATTTGTTCTCCTTTTATTTGAGAAATGTGTTCTGCTGCCAATTTTACACCTTTTATTGCACGAAGTACCTCAGCTTTAGAATCCTGATAAGGTTTTCCGCCTTCGCTTATGGCAGTGACTAATAATTCCTCGATTCTGTCATTCATAATCGAAGCTGTTTTTTCTAATATTTCGATTCTTTTATACGCCGGAATCCACTTCGATTGATCGTTAAATAAGTTTTGAGCGGTATTAAGTATGTTGTCAATCTCATTTTTGCTTATCAAGGGTAATTCTTTAATAAAACTTTGATCGTATGGAGAGGTAATTTCTGCAGTCATTTTCATAGTATTTTATTTTAAAAGACTCATTATAAAAACAATTTAGGTGTGAAAGAATTGCTTTTACAAAGTCATTGTAGTGTATTTAATCTAAAGTTAATTAAATTAATCCTCATAATTATGAAAAAAGCGCAAGAGGTTATCGAATTTAACTTGAGATTAATATTCTCTTTTAAAATATACAAAGGACAATTACAGGTATTATTTTCAAAATAGAGTGTTTGTCAGAGCAATAGAAATTTCGTTAACTTTGAATTTACGAAAACAAAACATTCATGAAAATGGAAAAAATTGAGCACATCAATTACATCAAATCACCTATTGCTGAGGTTTACAAAACACTTAATACGCAAGAAGGACTTGGCGCTGTATGGACCACAGAATTGATTGTAAAACCGGAAGTAGGTTTTATCAATGAGTTTGATTTTGGAGATAATGATTCAACAAAAATGAAGGTAGTAGAATTGTCTCCCAACAAAAGAATCCTATGGGAATGCACAGATTCTGACCCCGAATGGATTGGTACAAAAATTTCATTTGACCTGACCGAGAAAAACGGAGTTACGTCAGTTGTTCTCAAACATTTCGATTGGCGTGAGTTGACAGAGTTTTACCAATGGTGCAATTACAATTGGGCGATGTTTTTGTTAAGTCTTAAAAGTTATTGCGAAGATGGGGAAGGAACGCCATATCAAAACCGAAAGTTTTAGTTTTTTACCTGAATAAAATTCTAACGGAGCGAGAGGTACTATTTTCTTCATAATCAATATTAAAATTTCTATAAATATCCCATCCCACTGTGCAATGTTATTAAGTTAGATTGTGTTCCATCGGAACACCTCATCGGTAGAAAAAAAATGCATCGTGAGAAACATCGTCCCATTGGGACGTTTGAGAAATTGTAATCTGTATCTATTTTTACCAATTATTATTTATAAAATCAGACGTTCCTACGGAACGTGAAAAACGCCATATCTATTGGGCTACCAATGAAATGTTCCGATGGAACAAAAACAAATAAGTGCAATTAAATGAAATCCAAAAATAAATTGGCTTAATCTCATGTTGTCTTTATTAATAAAAATTAGGAGCTAATCCCGCTATCCGTTCCAATCTTTTGTGCCGAACCCCGGCACAAAAGGATTTCCACTTCTATCGGGGCTAGGACAATCATTTTCATGAAAAATTCATGCTAATTCGTGAAATTCGTGTTTGCATGGATAACGTTTTTTAAACTTTAAAAATCAATTTCTTTTTATAGAAAACCCATAAAATGCAAGACCAAAAAACAGCATATATAAGTGCATAAGCCAAAGACGCATTCAACGGATTTTCGAACCAGGTTGCAATTCCGTATTTGTAAATCGAAGTTTGAAGACTGATTTCTTCTGACGCTATTTCCGGACTTTGAACCTTAATTGCACTCAACGCTCTCGGAATAATTCCTGAAAAGAAAAATACAATCATAGGATTTACGCCCCAGATCAAAAACAGTTTGGTCCATTTTGTATAATTGGCAACATCTATTATGTAGTATAATATCGTCAAACATATTGTGGCGATTCCGGCCGTGTACAAAACATATGAGCTTGTCCAAAGCGATTTGTTTATTGGGAAAAAGGTGTTCCAGAGTAGACCCAGAATCAATAAAGAAACTCCGGCGATGGCTAATTTTTTTACAATTTCGATTTTGGCGATTTGCAGGTTTAATATTTGACCAATAAACATTCCCATGATTCCTGTACCAATGGCTGGCAAAGTGCTCAAAATTCCTTCAGGATCCCAGGTTTTACTAGAAGCCCATAAATGTCCGTTTAAAAGTAAATTGTCCAACCACGCAGCCAGATTAGTTCCTTTGTCGAAATTGGCAGGACCAAATCCCGGAACCGGAACAAAAGCCATCAAAATCCAGTAAATCAATAAAATCGATGCGGCAACTAGAAGTTGTGTTTTCAGGTTTGTTTTTAAATATAAAATAGAAGTAAAGAAATATACAATTCCTATTCGTTGCAGAACGCCAGGAATTCTTACGTCTTCAAAAGCTTCGATTCCGCTGTAGGCTAAGGATATTAGTACGGCAAAAATCCCTACTGCGAGATAGGTTTTGACTTTTAAAGTAAAGTTGCCTAAAAGAGCATAAGCTACTGCAAAAGTTATTAGTAATCTCAGGATTAATAACGGAATTCCTTCTAAACCAAATAATTCGAATCGGCTGAAAAAAGCGAGAAAAAAACCTAAACAGAAGATTCGTAACGAACGAACTATAATTTTATTAAAAACAGCTGAATCAAAATGTTTTACCGGCATTGCAAACGGAATCGCGGTTCCCATTATAAAAACGAAAAAAGGAAATACTAAATCGGTAGGAGTACAGCCGTGCCATTCGGCATGTTCTAAAGGCGGATATATCGAAGCCCAGCTTCCGGGATTATTGACGATTGTCATCAATAAAATGGTAAATCCTCTAAATACATCTAGTGAAATTAAACGTTCTTTTGTCATTGGTTGAGGTTGTTTTTTGGTTTCGTTAATGATATAAAAAGAGAAATCGTGATTGTTTTTTTAATTCGGAAAAGAGATTTTTCCCATCGATACTGACGGAATCCTTTTTCGCGGACCAAAATCAGAAGTGCCTCCGGAAACGGTTTCATTGGCTAAAATGGCAAATAATATGGCTTCTTTTGCATCGCCTGAAATTCCTAAAATATCAGTATTTTCAAAAGTACAAGGCAATAATTCTTTTAGCCAGCCCACTAATAATGGATTGTGCGCTCCGCCGCCTGACATATAAATGGTGAAAGTTTCAGGAGAATACGTTGTGTTGTTTATAGCCGAATGTATGGCTTCGGCGATGGTTTCAGCGCTGAATCGGGTTAAGGTGGCGAGTAAATCTTCAATAGTAATATTTTGGGTATTGCTTTGGGCTTGCGCTTTTCGAACATAGTCAATACTAAAAAGTTCCGGACCTGTAGTTTTAGGGAAAGGTTTAGCAAAGAATTCATCTTCTTTTAAGGCTTTTAAAAGATTAGGATTTACGTTGCCTTGTTTCGCAATTTCGGCATCTTTATCATACGATTTCTCAGGAAAATGAAGTCTTGTAAAAGCGTCAATTAAGGTATTTCCTGTTCCTGTATCGGTAACAAAAACTTCTTCGGGATTGTGGCTTGAAGATAAATACGTAAAATTAGCGATACCGCCCATATTGAGCATAATGCGGTTTTCATCTTTTTTGCTAAATAAAAAATAATCTCCGTAAACGGCCAATGGTGCTCCTTCGCCGCCTGTAGCAAGATGTTTTTGCCTAAAATCAGAAATGGTTATAATGCCGGTTTTTACAGCAATATGATCTCCGTCACCAATTTGCAAAGTACCGTTTGGAAATTTTTCCTGTTGATGCAAGATCTTCGGAGCATGAAAAACAGTTTGTCCGTGTGAGGCCACCAGATCAATTTTTTCAGCCGGAATTTTCCAATGGTTCAAACGATCCAGAATAATATTAGCATGAAGAATCCCGATCCATTCATTCAATAAAACCAAATTCTGAAAATCGATAGTGGGTTTCGCAAATACATTTCTGATTTCGGTTTTTACTTCTTCAGAATAATCAACGGTATCAAATTGAATTAATTGAACTTTGGTATTTTCGCCTGAACCTGAAATTTCGCATAAAGCCACATCCAAACCATCCAATGAAGTACCGGACATTAATCCGATAATAGTTCGTGATGGTTTTTGGGCAATTTTATACAGTGATTCCAGATTTGCATTCATGATATTGTTTTTTTTAATAAAATTATTCTTCGTTGTGTATAATATTTTTTAACCATATAAGGAATGTAAGTTCATTTAAAAATTTTAGCAAAAACTAATATGTTCTTAAATTTCTTATAGGGTTAATTTAAAATTTACTTCACCATAATAGCTTCCTGAATAATTTGCTGAATTTCTTCTCTAATTTTTCCTTTGGCTAATTTATTCTCATCTCCATTCGTTCCGGGATAGGTTCTGTTGGATAAAAATACATAAACAATTTCTGTTTCAGGATCGACCCAGGCGATGTTTCCTGTAAATCCGGTGTGACCAAAACTTGATGCAGATACACAAGCGCAGGTTGGTCCGTCTTTACCAATTCGTTTATCAAAACCTAAACCTCTCTGAACGCCCTGATTGGCATAATAACAAGTATTGAAAGCGTCAAATGTTTGTGGAGAGAAATATTCTTTATTACCGTAATTTCCTTTTTGCAAATACAACTGCATCATTTTGGCAACATCCATAGCGTTCGAAAAAATTCCTGCGTGACCGGCAACTCCGCCTTCCATTGCTGCGGCCATATCGTGTACATAACCCTGAATAACCTGATGTCTGAAATACGTATCAACTTCTGTAGGGGCAATGTTGCTTTTATCGAATTTGTCTAACGGATTGTAAAGTGTATTGTTCATCCCGAGTGTGCTGTAAAAATTCTGCTTGCTCAGATCTTCCAGTTTTTTATGCGTTTTTCTTTCCAGATATTCTTTTAAGATGATAAAAGTAAAGTCACTGTATTTGTATTCTTTTTTAAGCGATACCGGACTATCGGCAATGATTTTCATGATAGTGTCGTGATAATCATTTCGAATATAAAGGTTGTCTGCTACTTTTGTGGTAAAACCAGTTTCGGCTATTTTTCGATAGTATTTTTCAGAAGGATTATTATTGCTGTCTAATGTTGCTTTGTAAAACGGAATCCAGGCCTGAAGTCCGGCATAATGCGTCAACAAATCCTTGAAAATGATATTTTCTTTGTTTGTTTTGGCAAAAAACGGCACCATATCTTTTAGTTTAGTGTCCAGATTTACTTTTTCTTTATCGTACAATTGCATCACATTTGGCAATGTCGAAATCATTTTTGAGATCGAAGCAACATCATATAAATCGGTATTGGTCACTTTTTTTCCATTTTCATAAGTTTGATTTCCGTATGATTTCTGAAAAATTACACTTCCTTTTCTGGCCACCAAAATCTGCATTCCCGGTGCCATTTTTCCGTCGATTGCTTTTTGTGCCACAGCATCTATTTTTGATAGAATGGCGGGATTCATATTCACATTTTCCGGAGCGGTAAAAGCGAGACGATTTAATTTTTCGGTCGTTAATCCGTCATTTACTTTGAAGGAAGTATTGATGGATACCGGCAGCTTTCCTTTGGATGCAATAGCACCAAAAAGTAATTCGGCCGAAACGACCTGACTGATATCTGAATTTTGGTACGAAACCACTAAGCCTTCAATATCATCAAAATCAGAAATAGATAATAGCGAATAAGGTTTGGCAAAAATGTCGAGAATTACGTCGTTGTGTTTCGCAATTTCTTTTAGCCAAAGCATTTCTGTTAATGTAAATTCTTGTTTTTCCCAAGGTTTATTTACTTTATGAAAGCTAATAATCACCTTGTCAAATTTTCTCAATTCCTTATTCAGGCTGTCAAGATTGGTGTCTTTAACTTCTATTATTTCGGTATATTTTTTTAATGTAGAAACAAAAGTACTGTTCGTATCATCGCCTAATTTTACGTAGGCAATTTTCTGATCGAGTTCTTTTATAGGTAATATTTCCTTTTCATTTTTTAAAACAGTAACCGCGTTTTCATACAATTGATAATGCAGCGCATCATTTTGTGACGGATTAAGATCAGTATAAATATTAGCCATGTCAATAGGCTTGTAATGATTTAATCCTGCTTTGAATTTGTAATGCAATATTTTTTTTACCGAATGTGCGAGGCGTTCCTCGGTAATCACATTTTCATTATAAGCTGCTTCCAGTTTTTGCACCGCTACAGGAACATTTTCAGGACAAAGTAAAACATCATTTCCGGCAAGAATTACAGCAATTTCTAAATCTCCGGGACCTTTAAAATTACTGGCGCCTTTCATGGCTAAACCATCGGTAAAAATTAAACCTTCGAAACCTAATTCTTTTTGAAGCAGGTTGGTCACCACATTATAAGAAGCCGAAGAAGGTAAATTTGGAATTGGCTCTAAACTCGGGATATTAAGGTGCCCAACCATAACCGATACTAAACCTTCATCGAATATTCTTTTGTACGGATACAATTCTATTTGCTCCAGTCTTTCTTTCGAAAAATTAACTAATGGCAAAGCATGGTGAGAATCGGTTGCGGTGTCTCCGTGTCCGGGAAAATGTTTTCCGGTACTAAAAACGCCCTGACTCTGAACTCCTTTCATTAAAGCAATGGCTTTGTTGGCTACATTGACTTTGTCTTCACCAAAAGAACGATTCCCAATAATTGGATTTTTAGGATTGGTATTAATATCTAAAACCGGAGCAAAATTAAAATGGATTCCGATTCTCTTGTTTTCGTTGGCCATATTTCGACCCACTTTCTCAATTAAATTCAAATCCTGAATCGCGCCCAAAGTCATATTCCACGGATATCTGTAAGTAGAATCCAATCGCATTGCCAATCCCCATTCGGCATCAATTCCTACGAACAAAGGCACTTTTGCTTTCGATTGGTACAGATTGGTCAATTTCGCCTGACGAACCGGCCCGCCCTGAAAAAAGATTACTCCGCCTACTTTATAATCCTGAACCAGTTTATTTACTTCATTTACGTGAACAGAATCTTTATTTGAATAAGCCGAAATCATAAACAATTGACCTACTTTTTCGCGAAGCGACATTTTGCTGTAAATACTGTCGACCCAGGCAGTTTCTTTATCTGAATCTTTGAAAAAAGTCTTTTTCTCAGATGTTTTTGGAGCCGTATAAACGACTGTATCTTTGGTAACAGGATCTGTTTTTAAATCTTTAATTGTAGTGTCTTTTTTAGAAACGCCACAATTGGTGATTAAAAATAAAAATGAAGCACAAAGGCTGATTTTTATGATGTAATCTTTCATGTTTATTATTTTTTGGGCAATTGAAACTTATTTAAAAAGTTTCAATTGATTAATCAATAGGGTTGTGTTTTTAAGGTGTTTTTAAAAACTTATTTTTTCTGTGCTGCGGGAACTTGTCAGGTATAATCCTAAATACGTTATCAATCCGTTTAGTACAATTAATTCATTATCAAAAACATATCCTGCAAATAATGCTGCTGAATTTTCATTTATTAAATAGGTAAAGAAAGGCGATAATAAGCAAATTACAGGAACAAATTTATCTTTTACATGTCTTGATTTCTGGAACAATCCAAAAGCATATAATCCTAATAATGGGCCATACGTATAAGACGCCACTTTGAATATCATACCCACTACTGAACTATCGTTGATGGAGTTGAAAATAAGGATCACAAAGAAAATCAATGCCGAGAAACTAATATGAACCAAATGTCTTGTTCTAACGGTATTTTTCTTGCTGTTTTCGGCTTTGTCCATTCCTAGAAAATCAACGCAAAAAGAAGTTGTTAAGGCTGTTAAGGCTGAATCTGTTGTAGCAAATGTCGCTGCTATGATTCCTAATAAAAATACGATGGCCGGAATTGTAGCCAAATGATTCAGGGCAATTTCCGGAAAAAGTAAATCGGTTCTTGGTTTGCCGGTCAGTAAATCTGTTGGTATTGCGATGCCATTTTTGTTGGCATAGATATAAAGTAAAGCGCCAACACTCAAAAAGAAAATGTTGATGACAACAAAGATTCCCGTAAAAGTGAACATGTTTTTTTGTGCTTCGCCAATGTTTTTACAGCTCAGGTTTTTTTGCATTAAATCCTGATCCAATCCTGTCATGGCAATGGTTACAAACATTCCTCCTAATATTTGTTTGACAAAATGGAATTTACTTCCCAGAAAATCATCAAAGAAAAATATTTTAGAATAATTGCTGTTTTTTACTTCTTCGAAAGCGCCAATCGCACTTAAATCCATACGATCGCAGATGAAATAAATGGTAAGAAAAACAGAAGTTACCAGGAAAAACGTTTGTAAAGTATCGGTTATAATAATCGTTTTTAAGCCGCCTCTGTAGGTATAAGAAAAAATTAGCAACAATGAAATCAGTACTGTAAAGGCAAACGGAATATGATAAAAATCGAAAACAAAACGCTGTAATACAATTACAACCAAATAAAGCCTGAACGCCGAGCTTACCGTTCTGCTGATCAGGAAAATAGAAGCTGCGGTTTTATAGCTGTAAAAGCCCATTCTTTGCTCGATATATCCGTAAATAGAAGTTAAATTCATTCGATAATACAACGGTAATAATAATTTTGTAATTACTATAAAACCTATTGCATTACCCAAAACAAACTGAAAATATTTGAATTGTTCACCACTTGGTGCCCCAACTTCTCCGGGAACAGATATAAACGTTACTCCTGAAAGTGCCGTTCCTATCATCCCAAAAGCAACCAGATACCATTTTGAGTTTTTATTGGCGGTAAAAAAAGCATCATTTCCGCCGTCTTTTCTACTCACCCGATGCGAGATGTAGAATAATGTTCCGAAATAAATGATGATGAGAAGGAGGATGGTACTTGGTGTCATTTTAGTTTTTTGGTTTGTTTTTTGATAAATTTTGGTGAATCAACGTTAATCAAAGATGAATAAAACGGTTGATTAAACCTAACAGGTTTTAAAAACCTGTTAGGTTTCGTTCTAGTTTTCCTGATTTTTGCTTTGAGCCAATAAAACAGCTCTTACGCTTTTGTGTTTTTGCAGTAATTCTTCGGCTAAATCATATTCAATTCCAAGTTCTTCCATGATCATTTTGATACCGCGTTTGACCAGTTTTTCGTTAGACAACTGCATGTCTACCATTTTGTTGCCTTTTACTTTTCCCAGTTTGATCATTACAGATGTAGAGATCATGTTTAAGGTAAGTTTTTGAGCTGTTCCGGCTTTCATTCTGGTACTTCCGGTTAAGAATTCCGGTCCTACAATCAATTCAATAGGATAATCGGCTTCCTGAGCAATAAGTCCGTTGCTAATGCACGAAATACTTCCTGTTTTGATGTTGTGTTCTTTTGCTTTTTTCAAAGCGCCTAAAACATAAGGTGTGTTTCCTGAAGCTGCAATCCCGATAATAAAGTCTAAGCTTGAAATTTCAAATTTAGCTAAGTCTTTCCATGCTTGTTCAGTGTCATCTTCGGCGTTTTCAACAGCTTTTCTAATGGCAGTGTCTCCACCGGCAATAATTCCGATAATCATATCATGCGGAACACCAAAAGTTGGCGGACATTCTGATGCATCTAAAATACCAATTCGTCCCGAAGTTCCTGCTCCAATATAAAATAATCTGCCGCCCAGCTGCATTTTTTTCACAATTGCCTTAACCAGTTTTTCGATTTTAGGAATCTGCTCGTCGATAATCTGCGGCACTTTTTTGTCTTCTGTATTGATATTCGTAAGAAGTTCTTTCACGCTCATTTGATCCAAGTCTTTGTACAAAGATTCTTGTTCAGTTTCAGGATTTTTATTTTTCATTTTTCTTTTTTTTGATTTTTGAAACCAAAGTTGTTCGAATAACCGGTTTCGATATTTTGCAATTTAGTTGGTTGTATTTTTACTCGTTGACCGTAATTTTTTAACACATAAAAACATAGTTTATTACTTTAAAAAAAGGCGTTTCACTTATTTTAAAATAAACATAAGAACTATGTGGAAAAACAGCTGTTTAATAGATTAGGTAAGCTTTTCTCATTTTTTTGAAGGCTTCTAAATCCTTCTGCCAGCTCTTTCTTATTTCATTTTCTGAAACTCCGCTTTCTATTTGTTGTTGTAATTTTTTTGTCCCGGCAAGTTTGGTAAAAAACTGATTGAAGAATTTCGTTTTATCGCTGGTATTTTGAAAGGCTTTTATCAGCCATTTAAGTTCTAATTGTGTGAGTTTTGGGTAAGAAGTTAAATCTTCTCCAAAACATTCTTTTCCGTTATAAAGTGGATCTTTGGCTCCAAAATTTGGTTTTGGGGTAAAGCTGAAATTCGTTTTCTTTAAAAAAGGAGAACCATAAATTTGGAATTGTTTCTCGGTTCCGCGTCCCATACTTACGTTTGTTCCTTCAAATAGACATAAACTGGCGTATAGGTTTATCGATTGGTCATTAGGTAAATTGGGTGATGGTTTTGCCAGTAAACTGTATGGCATAGTTCGTTTATAATCGACACAAGGAATAACAGTTAGTTTGCATTGAACGGCATTTTTTAACCATTTTTCGCCATTAATCATTTTTGAATATTCTCCAATTGTCAGACCATGAAGTAGCGGAATAGGGTGCATGCCCACAAAACTCGTAAATTCTTTTTCAAGAAGCGGTCCGTCTACGATACCGCCATTTGGGTTTGGTCTGTCCAGAACAATAAGTGGAATTCCGTTTTCTGCGCAAGCTTCCATTACATAATGCAAAGAAGAAATATAGGTGTAAAAACGCGCACCAACATCCTGCAAATCGAATATCATAACATCGATTCCTGCCAATTGTGCCGCTTTTGGTTTTTTATTGTCTCCGTAAAGAGAGATGATAGGTAATCCTGTTTTAGGATCTTTTCCGTCTACTACATGTTCGCCTGCATCTGCAGTTCCTCTAAATCCGTGTTCGGGTGCAAAAATGGTTTGTACGGCAATTTTCTTTTCTAATAAAAAATCTACCACATGTGTTTTATCCGATAAAATTCCGGTTTGATTCGTAACGATTCCAACTTTTTTGTCTTTCAGTAAAGGCAGGTACTTTTCGTAATTATCAGCTCCGGTTTTAATGGAAGGGGCTGTAATTTCGTGAGGATTATTTTTTGCAGCTTTTTGAAATGAATTGGAATAAGACGGTGTGTACATTACAGAAGTTACTATAAAGACACTTTTTGCTATGAATTTTATCATTTTAAATTACAGTTTAGTAGTGAGAAGACAAAAATTGACTCAATAAAATTATATTATTATTTGATTGGTAGTGTATCTTTTTTTGATTTGATGATGTAGTGTGGTATTCTGGAAAGAGAAGTCTATGATTTTTAGACCTGTATTTTATTTTTGTCAGATGCTGCTATGTCTTTTTACAAAGAAATAATTTTAAAATACTACCTCTGGTTTTAGTGCCCAGAGGTAGTGTATTATTGATGGGTTTGGTAACTGAGGATTACCAGCCCGGGTTTTGTTTTAATGTAACACCTTGAGCTTTATATAAATCAATATCATTAGTTGGGATATTCATTAAATAATGTTTTGGTTCAAAGGTTCTTGTACTTGCAGGATAAATTTTCACATATCCGTTACCGTCAACTACAGTTTGTGATCCAACAGGAGTACCAATTCTGGCTCCAAGATTTACGTCAGGATTTTTTGAAGTATCAAGATAATCTCCTTTTTTCCAACGGTAAATATCAGCTTGTCTTAAAGTAGTCCAGCTCATAAATTCTATTTGACGTTCACGACGTACTTCCCAGATTAGCGGACTAACAACACCAGAGATTTGCTCTAAAGTTGAGGTTCTTCGTGGGTCATTGATAACTACATTTCCTGCAGATGCATTATTTCCGTCAGTTGTCAAAGCGGCAATTCCTGCACGTGCACGTACTTTATTGATCGAAATATCAAGATCGTTATTGGTAGCTGTACCCAATTCAGCACAAGCTTCGGCATAATTTAAATATACTTCGCTTAGTGTAAATACTGGAGCATCAGTATAATTACGTCCTCCTGTAGTAACATCAGGACCTGTTGTAGCAGGATTATTGTACAATTCGAATACATATCCTGACATCGAAACTAAAGCAGTTGTACCAAAAGGTTTTCCTTTATAACCGTAGTTCGCAGGATTTACGGTTTTACCAAAACGCGGATCTCTGTTTGCAAAAGTTTTAGTTACGTTATCATCACCCGTATATTGTGCGTTTCCGGCTTGTTGAATTGGTAATCCGTTTGTCGTTACATAACTGTCAGCAGCCCATTTTGTTAAACCGTATTGAATTGTTGATGTATTGGTGTAGTTTTGAAGAGAGTGCATCAATACGTTTGTTAAATAACGTTTTGCCAATATCACTTCTGTATTTCCAAGTAATTCAACTGAATTGTAAAGTGATTTCCAATCCGTATTTAATTTATAAGACGGATTGTTCATTATTGCTAATGAAGCCACTTTAGCTTTATTAAGATACGCACTTCCGTCCTGACCCAATTGGTATTTTCTGTATGTTCCTTCGTAAAGGCATGCATTACTTAAAGCTGCATAAGCCGTGTATTTGTTTACGGTAGCATTTTTATCGTCTGAAACAAGCATTAGGTTTGCAGCTTCTTCTAATTCTGCAATTGCCTTGTCCATAACTTCTGCTCTTGGCATTGCAGGAGAATAAACTGCAGGATCTCCCTGAGTTAAATATCTGTCAGTATACGGAACATCTCCCATTTTTTGCACTAAACGAAAGTAGGTGTAAGCTCTAAAGAATTTAGCGACCCCAATAAAGTGGTTCTTTTTTTCTGTAGGCATACTCACGGTTGGTACTTTTTCTAACATCAAATTACAACGACGAATAAGCGTGTAGTAATCATTCCAGGAATATTGATTGGTAGTACTTGCTGTAATTGGCATTTGATAAAAAGTAAAAGCTGATAAATTATCATCTACTTTAAAATCACTACCATGATAATAGAAAGAAGAAAGTCCTATTGTTGTACCATTTCCGTAACCATAAAAGGTATCGTAGTTGCTCCAGGAAAAAGTTCTAACATTATCTTCTGTTTGCCAAAAGTTATCGTTTGTAAATTTATCTGCAGGATCATCTGTTAGATAGTCTGAACAACTACCTGCGCTCATTGCTACTGTAGTGGCAGCAATCATCAGCAGAAATCTTGATTTTATAATTGATTTTTTCATTTTAAAAGTTTTGAATAGTTAGTATTAGAAAGATAGCTCAACACCAAAAGATATTGTTTTGGTATAAGGATAAGCTCTTCCCCAGAAAACTTCAGTTTCGTCAATTTCAGGATCTACAGGAAGACGGTTATCTGCCCATGTCAATAAATTTTCACCTGAAGCATACAATCTTACTTTTTCTAAACCAGCCTTTTTTACGACATCTGCTGGTAAAGAATATCCAAGAGTTACATTTTTTAAACGTAAATAAGACATGTTTAATAAATATCTTGTTTGTGTAACGAAGTTGTTCATACCATTGGTACTACCTCCAAAAGCAGTTGATTCATTACCATAATAAGGATTAGGCCAGTAAGCATCGGTATTTTCAGGTGTCCAGTAATCAGCTTGATTAGCATACATTTGCTGAGGTGCACGATAGAAAGGTAACACAGCATCTGAAGCAGCCCAGTAATCACGTTTTCCAACCCCTTGGAAGAAACCTGAAACATCAAATCCTCTATATTTTCCACCTAATGTAATACCATATTTGTAACGTGGCGTTGTATTACCAATTTTACTTAAATCTCCATGATCGTCTGCAGTACCTGCACCACGTGAGATTGTTCCATCACCATTTGTATCTACATAATGTACATCACCAGCTCCGTATTTAAAATTACCTAACATTGTTTTAGAGTAATCAATTCCGTTTACTGTTTTACCATTGTTAGTGATTACGTCATCAGCCTGAAGAAGTCTGTCACTGGTTAAACCCCAGATTTGTCCAATTTCATATCCATCATAATAAGTACTTAATAATTTTGAACTATTATTCCATTTTGTAACTACCGACTTGTAATCTGATAACGCCAAATCAACAAATACCGAAGCATTTTCGCTTAAGTTTTTATTAAAGTTCAAAGACAATTCCCAACCTCTTGTTCTCATGTTTCCTGAGTTAGTTTGTGCAGCACTTTGGCCAAAAGAACCCGGAAGTGTTATACCAGGAGCCAACATTCCTTTAGTATCACGTTGGTACCAGTCGAAAGAAGCACCAAGCATATCAAATATTTTAACATCAATACCCACATCTTTTGTGTATACTTTTTCCCAGGTTAATGATGGGTCAACGTTAGTTGGTAAAGTTGTCGAAGGAGGAATTGTAGATCCGCTGTTTACCCATGATGGATTTGTAGAATTCAGGATAGATAAGAAAGCATTGTTCCCTACGTTTTGATTTCCGATTGCACCAATAGAACCACGTATTTTAAGGTCGTTTAACCAACCACGTGTGCTTTCCATAAATTTTTCATTCACAATTTTATATCCTACAGAAGCAGAAGGGAAGAATCCCCATTGTTCGTTGGTAGGGAATTTTGAAGAACCATCGTAACGAGCATTTAATTCTAATAAGTAAATTCCGTTATAGTCGTAATTGATACGAGCAAAGAAACCTGCAATAGAATATGTTGTTTCTGCGGGATTCAAAGAAGTATTTGCAGCTCCTGAAACAAATTGTTCTCCTACTGCAAGATTAAATTCTGGTTTTGATTTGTCTAAAAGTGTATTTCTTCTGGCATAGTTACGAGAGAAATCCTGCCACTCAGAGTTAAAACCTCCTAAAACTTTAAAACTATGTTTGTCTATTTGTTTTTTATAGTTCGCATATATATTTACAACATTGGTAACTGACTCTGATTTAGATTGTGCTACATAGTCATTTCCTGCTTCAAGAGTTGCAGGTACAGCAGTTTGAATCGTGGTCGCATCATATGGCATTGCAGACCAGCTGTCCCAGGCTAAGAATTTACCACCATTTTGTTTTCTGTTGTAAGAATTAGTTACGTTACTTATTTCAGCAATAACATTAAAATCTTTAGTGATATCTGCTGTAAATTTTGCACTTAACCTGTTGTTACGTTGTATGTTTTCATTTCTTGAAGCATTAGATATATATCCTCCCGCAGTACGGAAATTATAGCCTCTGTAGGTTCCGAAATTAGGAAAATATTGTCCCCAACGAAGCGCATATCCAAAATAACCTCCATACCCTGTATCATCAGTACCAGAACCGCCGTAGTAGTTAAATGGCTGGTCATATGTACTGTTAATAGTCATTACTTTGAAATCACCCGTAAGCCAATCGGCCAATTTTGTAGTGAATCCTAAATTGATGTTGGTTCTTTGTCTTTGTTCCTGGTTTACTCTTAACATACCATCTTGGTTAGCAAGTGCAAATGAAGCAAAGAAAGAACTTTTATCTCCTAAGTTACCTTGTGCCGAAAGATTGTGAGTAGTCTGAAGCGCATTGCTCGCATACAATTCTTTATTAGCATCCCAAACTCTGTAGAAATAAGGCGTACCATTTTTAATCTCCCAGTCTTCACCATAAACCATTTCATTACTGGTACGATTGTGTGCATATTTTTCTTTCCAGCCTTTAATTCCCTCTAGTAAAGTAGCGTAGTTTGCACCAAAAATTTCCGGTACAGCACCATCGGTACGTGTTCCTGCAGCAATTAGTCCCGGAATTTCTTCTGTTGGATCTAAGAATTTTAAGGTAGAAATAGGATTTACGAAAGCCGTATTGGCAGAATAAGAAAATCTCACTTTTCCTTCTCCTGTTTTTCCTCCTTTAGTTGTAATTAAAACTACTCCAAAAGCAGCACGTGCACCGTAGATAGAAGCCGAAGCTGCATCTTTAAGTACCGTCATGGTTGCAATATCATTTGGATTGATAAGTGATAAATCTGTAGGGACCCCATCAACCAATATTAAAGGAGCGTCTGAACCATTAATAGTTCCGGCTCCACGTATATTGATATTTGCCGTACGATTGATATTCCCTGAGTTAAAACTAACATTTACACCCGGTGTAGTACCTTGTAAAGCTTTGCTTACATCTGTAACAGGTCGGCTTCCAATTGTTTTAGCTACATCGATTGAGGCAACAGCTCCGGTTAAGTTTGTTTTCTTCTGAGAAGAGAATCCCACAATAACAACTTCGTCCAGCTTTGAAGTAGCCTCAGCAAGAGAAACGTTGATTTTTGCTTGCCCGTCAATTTTTACCACTTGCGTCTCAGATCCCATGTAGCTGAAAACTAAGCTTTGCCCTGGTGAGGCAGGGATACTGTAGTTTCCGTCAAAGTCGGTAGTCGTACCTGTTTTAGTTCCCTGAATAAGGATACTAACTCCAGGTATAGGAAACCCGTCCGCCTTGTTTTTTACAGTTCCGGTAATTGTTTTTGTTTGCCCAAATGTTACTTGAATGAACAAAACCAACAATGAAATAAGGAATAATTTTTTCATGATTATTTGGTTTTTTTAATGGTTGTTGAGCAAATATATTTATTTATTGCATATAAATGCATTATTTTGAACTTTTTTTCGAAAATTAATTCAAATAACGCAAAATAACGCATATTTAATATGTAAAATCTTTCTGCTTTATAATATTGTATAGAATTCTGCAAACTATTGCAGTTTCCTACAAAAGTCCTGCTATTCAATTGAAATATTTGATATATTTGTCCTGAATTTTAACTTTTTAAGAAAATGCTGAAAGCCGAAAGACATAAATATATAATGACTAAGCTGATTGAAGAACAGAAAGTTGTCACAACAGATTTGGCTTTGGCTCTAGATTTATCAGAAGATACAATTAGACGTGATTTAAACGAATTAGACAGCAAAAAGCTACTGGAAAAGGTATATGGCGGTGCTGTGCAGGTTTCGGAAAAATCCGTTGATATTTTTAATATTGATATAGCTGCCGAAGATGAAAAGAAAAAGATCGTGACAAAAGCACTGTCTTTATTACATGACGGACAGGTTATTATAATGAGTGGTGGAAGCACTAATTTAGTTTTCGCAAAGTTGATTCCTTCAGACTTAAAAGCTACAATATATACGTATAGTTTGCCAATCGCCATGCAATTATCTCAGCATCCCAATATCGACTTAATATTTATTGGTGGCAAAATGCAGAAAAATGCAATGGTAACAATTGGTATGGATGTGATTCAGGTTGTTTCTAAAATTAAAGCGGATATTTGTTTTATAGGTGCCAGCAGTATTAATATAAAACAAGGCTTAACCGAGATTGGATATGAGATCTCAATTGTCAAAAAAGCCATGATAGAGGCTTCTGATAGGGTTGTGTCTATGTTTTCTTCAGATAAACTAAATACGAAGATGCCTCATGTTGTTTGCGATTTGAATCTTTTGGATACGATAGTAACCGAATTAGATCCTAATGATTTAAAGCTGGAAGAATATAAGAAATCGGGCGTTTTTATCCTATAGTTTAAAATTCAATCAGTATTTTTTGCGTTATTTTGCGTTATTTGAATTTTATTTTGTTAAATAACGCAAAATAATGTATTTGTTCTGTTTTTTGTATCTATATTTGTTAAAACTAATTTTTTAACTTAGATATATTATGAAAACGAATACTTCTTTGGCTTACGACATTCCCGGGAAATTTGAAGAAACCCGATTTGAAAAAAATCATAACGTGATTTTTGAAAATTCTGTTCAGGGTTCAAAAATGGTTGCTCAGGAAATAGCCGAATTAATCCGTTCAAAACAAGCCAACAATGAATCTTGTGTTTTAGGACTTGCCACAGGATCATCACCTATAAAAGTATACGAAGAATTGGTGCGCATGCACAAAGAAGATGGTCTTAGTTTTTACAATGTCATCTCTTTTAATCTGGATGAATATTATCCAATGACCAAAGAGAACCGTCAGAGCTACCATTACTTCATGCATCAATATCTTTTTAATCACATCGATATTAAGCCGGAAAATGTAAACATCCCTGACGGAACTGTTGCGATCGAAGAACTGAACCAATATTGCGTTGATTACGAATTGAAAATAAAAGAAGCAGGAGGACTTGATTTTCAGCTTTTAGGAATTGGGCGTACCGGTCACGTAGGTTTCAATGAACCGGGATCTCACATCAATTCAGGAACCAGAATTATTACACTGGATCATATTACAAGAGTCGATGCTTCATCTGATTTTAACGGAATCGACAATGTACCTAAAAGAGCCATCACAATGGGAGTTTCGACAATTCTTAGATCTAAAAGAATTGTACTAATGGCGTGGGGACAAAATAAAGCGTCTATTATAAAAAGAACAATTCAGGGCGAAATAACGTCGGATGTTCCTGCTACTTTTTTGCAAAATCATACTAATGCTACTTTTGTATTAGACCAATTTTCTGCATCTGAATTAACCCGATTTGAAACACCATGGTTAGTGGGCGGATGTACGTGGACGCAGGAATTAAAAAGCAAAGCAATTGTTTGGCTTTGCAGAGAAACAAAACAATCAATATTAAAACTGACCGACAGAGATTACAACAACAACGGAATGTCGGATCTTTTAGCTCAGGAAGGTTCTGCCTATGATTTGAATATTAATATGTTCAATGTTTTGCAACATACCATTACAGGATGGCCGGGTGGAAAACCAAATACTGATGATTCTCATCGTCCGGAAAGAGCCAATCCTGCAAAAAAACGAGTAATTCTTTTTAGTCCGCATCCTGATGATGATGTGATTTCTATGGGAGGAACTTTTTCAAAACTAATAAAACAAGGTCACGATGTACATGTTGTATATCAAACTTCAGGAAATATAGCGGTTACAGATGACGAAGCATTAAAATTTGCCGAGGTTGCCAAAGATTTTATTGGTGATGATGCAAGCGGAATCAACTTTAAATCGGTGATTGATTTTCTGAATAGTAAATCCGAAAATCAAATTGATTCTCTTGAAGTTCGAAAATTAAAAGGATTAATCCGAAGAAGAGAATCTTATGCCGCTACAAGATATATAGGTTTAAAAGATGAAAATACACACTTTTTAGATCTTCCGTTTTACGAAACAGGACAGGTAAAGAAAAATCCGTTAGGTCCTGAAGATATTGCCATTGTAAAAGATATTATCGCAAAAATAAAACCTCATCAGGTATTTGCCGCAGGAGATTTGGCAGACCCACACGGAACGCACGAAGTTTGTCTAAACGCGATTTTTGCTGCTATGAAAGAGCTAAAATCAGAAAAATACATGGATGATTGCTGGTTATGGTTGTACAGAGGAGCTTGGCACGAATGGGACATTCATGAAATTGATATGGCCGTTCCGCTTTCTCCATCTGAAGTATTGCTAAAACGCAGCGCCATTTTATACCATCAATCCCAAAAAGACCGAGTAATGTTTCAAGGAAACGACTCCAGGGAATTCTGGGTGAGAGCCGAAGACCGTAACAAAAACACTGCAATTTTATACGATGATTTAGGATTGGCAGAATACGAAGCAATCGAAGCATTCAAACGTTTTGATTATTAATATCTATTTTTTTTTAAACACATAGAAACATAGATTTAAACAAAAAACAAAAGAGTATTTAAGAAAATTATAATTTTTTCACATACAAACTATGTGTATTTAAATTAGTGAAACGCCTTTTAATAAGTTTCATGGGCTATGTTCCTATGTGTTTAAAAATATTTGCATAATAAAATTAAGGTTACCTATTTCAAATTACCAACCAAAAGCAAACCAACCAATAAAATGTCCAGTCTTCTCCCATTACAGCAACTTTCAGATTCATTAGAGGGAACTCTTTTTTACGATGAGCTTTATAAGAAATTATATGCTACAGATGCTTCTGCGTATAGAATTATGCCTGAAGCAGTTGCAATTCCAAAATCAGTAGAAGATATTGCTAAGATTATTCGCTTTGCGGCAAAAAACAATATTTCGATAACACCCAGAACAGCCGGAACATCTTTGGCCGGACAAACGGTGGGAAACGGAATAATCGTAGATGTCTCTAAACATTTTACAAAAATTGTTGCTTTTGATGCCGAAAAGAAAACCATAACAGTGCAGCCCGGCGTAATTCGCGATGAGCTGAATTTGTATTTAAAACCACACGGTTTATTTTTTAGTCCAACTACCTCAACAACAAATCGATGTATGATTGGGGGAATGGTTGGGAATAATTCATCTGGAACAACATCAATACGTTATGGTGTTACCCGAGATAAAATTGTGGAGATAAAAGCGGTTTTAAGTGACGGAAGTCTTGCGGTATTTAAAGATTTGACTTCGGAAGAGTTTATCGAAAAGACAAAAGGAGATTCTTTAGAAAGTAAAATTTACAAAACGATTTACGAGGAACTTTCGAACAAAGAAAATCAGGAAGAAATTAACAGGGAGTTTCCAAAACCTGAAATTCACAGACGAAATACAGGTTATGCCATTGATGCCTTATTAAAATCAGAATTATTTTCGGGAACAGAAAATACCATCAATTTAGGGAAATTACTTTGCGGAAGCGAAGGAACTCTGGCATTTACTACAGAAATTACCTTAAAAGTAGACGATTTACCGCCAACAAACAACATTATGGTTGTGGCGCATTTTCATACCATTCAGGAAAGTTTAGAAGCTGTCGTTGTAGCAATGAAACATCATTTGTACACCTGCGAAATGATGGATGATACTATTTTAGATTGTACAAAAACCAATAGGGAACAATCTAAAAACCGATTTTTTATTGTGGGAGAACCAAAAGCGGTTATTATGCTTGAAGTAGGATCGCATATTAGCATGGAAGATGCCGAATTGCAAGCCGATGCTTTGATTAAAGATCTTGAAGCTAATAATTTTGGATATGCTTTGCCTAAAATTTACGGTGCCGATATTGATAAAGTAAATGAAGTTCGAAAAGCAGGTTTGGGACTTTTAGGAAGTATTGTTGGCGATGATAAAGCAGCCGATTCTATTGAAGATACAGCGGTTGAACTAAGCGATTTACCCAATTATATTGCCGATTTTGCTGCCATGATGGAAAGACACGGACAAAGCGCCATTTATTATGCACATGCCGGAGCCGGAGAGCTGCATTTACGTCCGAAGATCAATTTAAAAACTAAAGAGGGATTACACCAGTTTAGAAATATTTCCACGGAAGTCGCTCATTTGGTAAAAAAATACAAAGGTTCGTTAAGCGGTGAACATGGTGACGGAATTTTGCGAGGCGAGTTTCTGCCTTTTATGATTGGTGATAAAAATTATGAACTGCTAAAACGAATAAAAAAAGCATTTGATCCTGATACTATTTTAAACGTTGGAAAAATTGTAAATGCTTCTAAAATGGATGAAAATCTTCGTTTTGAAGCAGGAAGAATAGAACCGGATATAAAAACAATTCAGGATTTCTCAGACAGTATGGGAATTTTACGCGCTGCCGAAAAATGCAATGGTTCAGGCGATTGCAGGAAATTGCCATCGGCAGGGGGAACTTTGTGTCCGAGTTACCGCGCCACACGAAACGAGAAAGATACCACTCGCGCCAGAGCCAATGCGTTGAGAGAATATCTAACGCATTCTGAAAAAGACAATAAATTCGACCATGAAGAATTGTATAAAGTATTCGAGTTGTGCGTAAGCTGTAAAGCTTGTGCCAGCGAATGTCCAAGTAATGTTGATGTAGCGACTTTAAAATCGGAGTTTTTGTACCAATATCAAAAAGCAAATGGGTTTTCTGTTCGAAATAAAATCTTTGCTTTCAATTCAAAACTCAATAAGTTAGGAAGCATCGCGCCATCTATGACCAATTTTGTTGCCAATTTGCCTTTGGTTAAAAAAAGTATGGGAATCGCACCCAAAAGACAAGTACCTTTATTAGCGCCGACAACTTTTAGAAAATGGTACGAAAAAAATAAAAAATCAGTTGCAAATAATACTTTCGAAAACGGAAAAGTTTATCTTTTTTGTGATGAATTTACCAATTATTATGATGTTTCGGTAGGGATTGATGCTTATGAATTACTGACCAAAATAGGTTACGAAGTACTTATAGTAGATCACGAAGAAAGCGGAAGAGCTTTTATATCGAAAGGTTTTCTGGAAGAAGCGCAGGATATTGCCAATAAAAATGTGGCTATTTTCAAAGATTTAATTGCTGAAAATATGCCATTAATCGGAATAGAACCTTCGGCAATATTAACTTTTAGAGATGAATACATTCGATTGGCCTATGATAAAGAAGGTGCCGAAAAATTATCAAAAAATACCTTTACGATCGAAGAATTCTTTAAAAGAGAAATAACAAACGGGAAAATTCATTCGGGACAATTTTCGGATACAGAGAAAACAATAAAAATTCACGGACATTGCCATCAAAAGTCATTAAGTACTATTGAGGCTTCGTTTGCGATGCTGAATTTGCCCAAAAACAGTTCGGTTACCATTTACAATTCTGGTTGTTGCGGTATGGCAGGTTCATTTGGTTACGAAAAAGAGCATTACGAAATTAGTATGCAAATGGGCGAGGATACGCTGTTTCCAAAAATTCGTACCACCGAAGCCACAACAGCAATTGCCGCTGCGGGAACAAGCTGCCGCCATCAGATTTTTGACGGAACGAATAGAAAAGCCATGCATCCGGTCACTATTTTAAGAGATTGTTTAAGATAATTTTACGAATTTTAAATGAAGCTTAATTTTCTTTTTACCATTAAGAGATTAAGTAATTTAAGGCTTTATGAACTTAATATCTTAATGGTAAAAAAAAGATACTTATTTTGACATAATAATTAAAACAAGATTTTATGAAAAAAGCAATCTGTACATTACTTCTGATGTTCGTATTTTTTTCTGCGAAAGCAGCTAAAATAGATACGATTCAGGTTTTTAGTCCTTCGATGAATAAGAACATAAAAACCTGCGTCATAACGCCTGATGATTATAAAAAAAGCAATAAAAAATTTCCGGTTGTTTATTTGCTTCATGGTTACAGCGGCAATTATGCCAGCTGGGCAAAAGACTTTAAAGATGTTGGGAAACAGGTCGATCAATATGGTTTTATAGTAATTGGTGTCGATGGTAATTTTTCAAGCTGGTATTTTGATAGTCCGATAGATCCAACTTTTAAGTACGAAACTTATGTAATAAAGGAATTAGTTCCTTTTGTAGATAAAAATTACAAAACAATTGCAAGCCGCGAAGGCAGAGCAATATCAGGTCTTAGTATGGGCGGACACGGCGCTTTGTATTTATCCTTTAGACATCAGGATGTATTTGGAGCAGCAGGAAGTATGAGCGGTGGAGTCGATATTCGTCCGTTTCCTGAAAACTGGGATATCAAAAAACGTCTTGGAACGATGACGGAGTTTCCTGAAAATTGGGAGAAAAATACCGTTACCAATATGCTTGAACTGGTAAAAGACAACAAACTAAAACTGATTATCGATTGCGGTGTAGATGATTTTTTTATGGATGTAAACCGAGAACTTCATAATAAAATGCTGGCTCTAAAAATAAATCACGATTATATAGAACGTCCGGGAAAACACAATATTGAATATTGGGAGAATTCCTTAAAATTTCAATTGTTATTTTTTGATAATTTTTTCAAAGAAAACAAATTGAAATAAGAAATTATGTTTTGCAATTCACACATTAGCAATACATAAAAATTGGTTTGGTTACCTATCCTAACAGGTTTTTTAAACCTGTTAGGTATTTTTTTCGCCACAGATTAAAAAGTTTTTTTTCGCCGCAAATTGCACAAATTTTCACGAATTAAATCTGCTAAATCTGCCAAATCTGCGAGAGAAAAGGTTAGCCACAAATTAGAAGGATTAAAATGATTTTTTTGCCACGAATTTCACAAATTTTTACAAATAAATCTGCTGAATCTGCGTAAAAAAAAGAACACAATATATATTGTAGAGACGCACAGCAGTGCGTCTAACATTCCTGATAGCTATCGGGATAAAAGATTAAAATGATTTTTTTACCACAAATTTCACAAATTGAATCTGCGTAAAAAAAAGAACACAAGATATATCGTAGAGGCGCACAGCAGTGCGTCTAACATAACGTAACCACAAAATAACTTAAACAATAGTTTAATAATTTAAAAACAGCGCAATGAAATATCTATTTTCCAAAATATTATTAATCTTTATAATTGCGTCTGGCTTTAGTCAAAAAATAGAAAAATCAGGAATTATAAAATTCGTACAACTTACAGATTTACATGTTTCTCCGGGAAATGAAAATGACTTTTTGTTGCAGAATATTATAAAAGAAATCAATACATCTGATAATGAATTTGTGGTGGTAACCGGAGATTTAACCAATCGCGGTGCCGATGACGAACTCAAAAATGTTCATTCGATTCTTTCGAATTTAAAAATCCCTTATTACGTTATTTCAGGAAATCACGAAACCAACTGGAGCGAAAGTGCCGGTTTAACCTATAAAAAAATATGGGGCAGCGATCGCTTTGTATTTTCGAAAGGAGAATATCTTTTCATCGGGTTTCCGTGTGGTCCTTATATGAAAATGGGAGATGGTTTTGTAAAACACGAAGATGTGCTTTGGCTAGATAAAACCTTAAAAGACAGTCTTAAAGGCAACAATAAAAAAGTCCTGAATTTTGCACATTACCCTTTAGATAATAGCGTAAGTAATTATAAAGAAGTACTTCAGGTTTTAGAAAAATATCCTACTGTCGCCAGTTTTTGTGGTCACGGACATACTTTAAAAAAATATGATTTCTCCGGTTTAAGCGGAATTATGGGCGCATCGATTACCTCTCGTGATGGTAAAACCAAAAGTTACAACGAAGTAATTATCAGTAAAGACAGTATTCGTATTTATCAGAAACAAATTGATCAACCAGGCGTTTTTAAATTTTCGGTTCCGTCAACACCTTCAAAAATTGAAATTCCAAAAGATTCAGGGACAGACATTTCTCCTTTTGTAAAAGATATTGCCTCTATTTATAGTGTTCCTTCTTTTGATAAAGAAAGCCTTTTTTTCGCTAATTCTATTGGTGAGATACAATCGGTTAATTTGAAAAATAAAGTACTTAACTGGAAAAAAGAAACCGGAAATGCCATTTATTTTTCTCCAACAGTGGTAAAAAACAACCTTATTATTGGTACAATCGAAGGGAATATACTGGGATTTGATACACAATCCGGCAATCAAAAATGGAATATTCCTGTTGGAGGTGTTTTGGTAGGTTCGCCAATTGTCGAAAATAATAAACTTTACACAGCAAGTTCTACCACTTTTGTTTGTATCGATGCTGTTAGCGGAAAAATGCTTTGGCAAAATAAATTACCTGAGTCTTATTCACAAGGAACTCCTTTGATACATGGTGATAAAATTATTTTTGGTGCATGGGATACCAATGTGTATTGTTTGAATAAAAATACGGGAACACTTATTTGGAAATGGAATAATGGTAATAATAAACAAGTTTTATATTCAGCCGGAAACGTGAATATGGCGGCATCAAAAAACCGACTTTATTTGGTTACTCCTGAACGTTTTCTGACGATTTTAGAAATAGAAAGCGGCAAAATACTTTTAAGAACTTCGAAATGGAAAGTAAGGGAATCGATGGGGAAAAGTCAGGACGGAAAATGGTTTTATGCCAAAACAATGGAAGGTGAACTTTTAAGATTACCACTTAATGATGAACTGGAACTGACGGAAGAAAATTTGGTGAACCAAAGCAAAGTTTTAGATCTAAAGCTAGGGTACGAACACAATCCTGCAGGAATATTAGAAAATAAAAAGAAAATATATACAGGCAGCCGAAAAGGTGAAGTTGTTGTTGTGGATGCCGATAAATTTGAAATTATAAAACAAATCAATTTAGGAAGTTCCAGTGTAAATGGCTTTTCGGTTGACGATCAGGGAAAAGTTTGGACATCGCTTATAGAAGGCGGTATTTATTTATTAGAGTAGTTATGTAGTTAGTTATCCTAACAGGTTTTTTAAACCTGTTAGGTATTTTTCTTAGCCACAGATTGGGAGGATTAAAATGATTTTTCGCCACGAATTGCACGAATTTCCACGAATTGAATCTGCTAAATCTGCGAGAGAAAAAAGTTGGCCACTCCCGATAGCTATCGGTATAAGAGGATTATAATGATTTTTTCGCTGCGAATTGCACGAATTGAATCTGCTAGATCTGCGTGAGAAAAGAGGCTTAGGAAATTAATTAAATAACAAACTAAACTAAAATATTATTATGAAAATGATTGTCCTAGCCCCGATAGAAGAGGAAATCCTTTTGTGCCGGTGTTCGGCACAAAAGATTGGAACGAATAGCGGGATTAGCTCCTAAAAAAAAGATTTATTATTAGCAATCGAAATGACATATTGAAGGGGATTTCTAAGTTAATTTCTCTTCCAAAAACCACAAAACTATATTAACTAACCAAAAATAGTACTTATGAAAAGTTTAAAATTTTTAATTCTGATACTGCTGTTTCAAACCAATATCTTCAGTCAGCAACCAGCAAAAAGAGAAATGCGTGCTGCCTGGATATCGACAGTAGACAATATCGACTGGCCGTCGAAACCTGGTTTGTCAGACAAAGAAATGAAGAACGAAATGATTACGATTTTGGATAATTTACGATCTTATAATCTGAATACCGTCGTTTTTCAAATTCGTCCTACTGCAGATGCTTATTACAAATCGACGAAAGAACCTGCATCGCACTGGATTACAGGAAAACAGGGAGTTGCCCCGGGTTTTGATCCGTTGCAATTAATGATTGATGAAGCCGGAAAACGCGGAATGAGTGTTCACGTTTGGCTTAATCCGTATCGTGTGCAAAAAGATACGACGAACGAAGTGCTTTCAAAAAATCATTTGTTTTTTAAGAAACCGGAACTGTTTCTTACTTACGGAAAAACAAGATATTTTAATCCGGGATATAGAAAAACAAGAGATTTTGTAGCTTCTGTAGTAGGCGAAATAGTCCGTAATTATAATATTCAGGCCATTCATATGGATGATTATTTTTATCCTTATAAAATTGCAGGACAGGAATTTCCTGATCAGGCGGCTTTCGCCAAAGAGCCTCGCCAGTTTAAAGACAAAGACGATTGGAGAAGAGATAATGTCGATTTGATCATCAAGCAAATACGCGATACCATCATTGCGAATAAACCAGATGTAGAATTTGGAATTTCGCCTTTTGGAGTATGGCGAAATATTGCCAAAGATTCGCAAGGTTCAAATACTGTGGCCGGAGCAACCAATTATGACGATTTGTATGCCAATATTTTGAAATGGCAAAAAGAAAACTGGATCGATTATGTTACGCCACAATTGTACTGGCACATTGGTTTTGACAGGGCTAATTTTGAAGTTTTGGCAAAATGGTGGGCAGCGCACAAATATGGAGCCAATGTTTATATAGGTCATGGAGTTTATAAGCTTTCGAAAACGGCAAAAGAAGTAGAGTGGAGAAGTCCGGATCAGATTGTGAAACAAATAGAAATGATTCGTACAATGCCTTTGCTTGATGGTTCGATGCATTTTACAGCAACCAATTTTCTAAAAAAAGGAGATACGCTGAGAAAACCTCTTATGGAAAAACAATATAAATACATCGCCCTAACGCCCGAAGCCAACAGGGTTACAAGAGTAAAACCTCAACCACCTGTAAATGCTTCGATTGCTCAAAAAGGCGGCACCGCAGTTCTGACATGGAAAGCTGGTGTAAACAATCAAAAATATGTGATTTACAGATTTCCTAAATCAAAAATAACCGATTTCTCTAATCCGGAGAACATTTATTATGTAACAACAGCAACAAAATTAGAGGTTCCGAACGCTAATTTGCAGCAATATACCTACGCCATTACCGCCTTGAGTAATACACAAACGGAGAGCAGTCCGATACAATTTTAATAAAACAAAAGTTTAAAAAGATGAAAAAAAGTATTTTACTAATCGCCATTTTCCTGAGTTCGCTGAATACGATACAGGCTCAGCAACTGGATATAATCCCGAGGCCTGTAAAAATAGAACAAAAAGATAAAGTGTTTATAATTCCTTCATCGCCGAAGATTATTATTGACAAAAAAATAGAAAAAAGTACCCTTTATATTGCAAGTGATTTTTTTAAAATTACAGGAATTACGGCATCGGTTGTTAACGGAAATAAACAGGAAAAAAATACAATAGCACTTTTGGTAGATGAAAAAATGAGTCTTCCAAATGATGGGTATCAGTTGACTGTCAATAAAAAAGGAGTTTTAGTAAAAGGAAAAACGCCAAATGGTGTACTGAACGGTTTTCAGACTTTACTACAAATCAGCTCTGCAAAAGACGTAAAAAAAGGTGCAATTCCGTTTGTAAAAATCGAAGATTATCCTCGTTTTGACTGGCGCGGAATGATGCTCGATTGTTCGAGACAATTTTTTGACAAACAAACGGTTGAAAATTATATCGATTGGCTGGCAGCGCATAAAATGAATGTTTTTCACTGGCACCTTACCGATGATAACGGCTGGAGAGCAGAAATAAAATCGATGCCGGATTTGACCGCAAAAGGAGCCTGGAGAGGACCGGGCGAAGTGTTATTGCCATCGTACGGTTCTGGAAACAAACGTTATGGAGGTTTTTACACTCAGGAAGATATGAAGGAAGTGGTTGCGTATGCATCTGCCAGAGGGATTGCTGTAATGCCCGAAATTGAAATTCCGGGACATTCGCGTGCGGTAACAGCAGCATATCCGGAGATTGGTTGTGCTATAACGCAGGAACTTAAAAGTGTTCAGGGTGAAGTAAAAAATGTTTGGTGTGTAGGACGTGAAGAAAACTACCAAATTTTAGATTCGATTATTAGAGAAGTTTCGGGAATTTTTCCTTTTGAATATATTCATATTGCAGGAGACGAAGTCAATCGTGCCAACTGGGAACATTGTCCAAAATGCCAGGCTTTGATGGCGAAAGAAGGATTTACAGATAGTTTTCAGCTTCAGAATTATTTCTTTAGAAGAGTTCAAACCATTGTGGATAAATATCATAAAAAAACAAATGGCTGGAATGAAATTTTAAAAGGCGGAGAAATAAATCCAAACACTTTAATTAGTGCTTGGCAGGGAATAAGCTACGGAATTGAATCGGCTAAAAAAGGACATGAAACCATTATGATGCCGGGACAATATACGTATTTTGATATGGCACAATCTGAAAATGAACGCGGGCATCGCTGGGCAGCCATTACAGATACCAAAAGAGCGTATTCGTTTGAGCCAATTCCGGAGAATGAGTTAACACCTGAACAGCAAAAACTGATAAAAGGCGTTCAGGGCGCTTTATGGAGCGAATATCTGGATCGTCCAGCAAGAATTATGGAGTACCAAAGTTACCCTAGAATTGCTGCATTATCAGAAATTGGATGGACGAAGAAAGAAGATAAAAACTGGGATGATTTTTACGGAAGATTAACACACAGTCATTTAAAGCGTTTGGCCAATATGGGAATTGCTTTTAGGGATTTTCCGCCAACGGCAATTTACAAAAGCGGAACTATTACCGTGACTCCGCCTTATGAAGGAGCTGTTGTGCGTTATGATGCCCAAGGAAATGAACCTACAAGACAATCGCCTTTGTATACCAATCCAATTCAGACCAAAGAATACGAGCAATATATGTTCCGTACTTTCTTTAATGAAGATGTGGCTAGTCCTGCTGTAAAAGTAGAGAAATTACCGGTTGCCAACTGGAATACTTCTAAAATTGAGGTTGTAAACATTTCAGAAAATATTTCAGAAAATGTAGATAAAAAAGGAATTTGGTACCTCACTTTTGATCCAACAACTGATGCAAGTGCGAATGGAAGTATCAGATCTGTTTCACTTTTTGAAAATGATCAATTGATACAAACTTATGCAGAAGAAAAAACACTGAAATCAAAACCCCGTTTGCGATTTGTGATTGAAAATTACAACGAAAAAAATACCTATCGTTTGGATTTTGTGGTGGATAATAAAGAAGCTACAGCATCTTCGGCGAAGGTAAATTTTAATTGTTCTCCTTATTTAGAGCCAGAAGTAAAAGTAACCTCATCGATGGCGGAGAATCCTAAATTTCCAATTTCAAAATTAGAAGATTATAACATAGAAACGTATTTACGTACCGATGTTGCCTGCGCAAATGGCGACTGGATTTTATACACTTTTACCAATCCTGTTGTTTCCTCAAAAATTGATGTATTGACTGGGATTCCGCATCACCCGAGATTTATTGTCAATGATGGTCATGTCGAATATTCATACAACGGTGTCGACTTTGAAAAAGGAGATAGTTTTGATTACGGAAATGCATCCATTTATCCAAAACAGCCTGTAAAAGCAGTTAAGATTATGATAACGGCCACCAACAACGAACCTTTGATGGCAGCTCAGGATTTAAGAATTAATCCATAAACCAATGAAAAAAATAGGAGTTAGAATCGTACTGGTCTTTTTGATCTTTTTAGGGATAAGTTGCCAGTCGCTTAAAAAATCGAATAAGTCTTTTGATACAAAGCAAAATGAAGTTTTCATCGATTCGATGATGAATAATGCCTTAGGAAAAGGATTTTTTCCGGGAGCACAAATTATTGTGGGCAGTAAAGATTCTGTTTTTATCTTGAAAAATTATGGTTATCATGATTACTCAAAAAAGGAATTAGTAAAAACAGATGACGTGTACGATTTGGCTTCTATGTCTAAGGTTTTGGGCGCAACACTGGTAACCATGCGTTTGGTGGGTGAGGATAAAATAAATGTAGATGATAAATTGGGCGAAATTGTTCCTTTCTATAAAAACACGGCTATTGCTGATTTAACTGTTTTTGAATTATTAACGCACACATCAGGATTAACGCCAAGTATTACTTTTTATCAAAGTTTGCTTTCTACGCCTGACGGATCGCCTTTGTTAAGCAATCAGCAATCTGAGAATTATCCGGATTTGTTTGATACGATGTATGTAAATAAAAATATTGTTTACGATTCAAACTACCTTTCTTTCGAACCTAAAGATCATTACGTTCAGGTCTATAAAAATATGTGGATCAATCCTGAATTTTACAAAACAGTTTACAGGAAAATTGCTGTTGCCAATACACATGAACGTGGTAAATATTTGTATAGCGATCTCAATTTGCTTTTGGTACAACAAATCATAGAGACAAAAACAGGGCAGAAACTCGATCAATTGGCTAAAGAAATTTACAGCGAATTGGGGATTTCGAAAATTGGATACAATCCGCTAAAATGGACTTCGGAGGAAAATGTGATGCCAACCGAAATTGATCATTTTTTCAGAAAAGATACGATCAAAGGTTATGTTCACGATGAAGCAGCGGCTATTTTGGGAGGAGTTTCAGGAAATGCAGGTTTATTTGCGAACGCACAATCGATATCAGTAATTTGCCAAATGCTTTTGAACAATGGCAAATATCACGGAAAACAAATTCTAAAGTCAAAAGTGGTAAAAGAATTTACAAAATCGCCTTTGGTAAAAAAAGGAATTTACCGCGGACTTGGTTTTGATAAACGTAAACCGGATGAATTTTACAAAAAAAATGATTTTGGACATACTGGTTTTACAGGAACTTTTTTCTTTATGAATCCTAATACTAACAGGTTTTTAATCATTCTGACGAATCGCGTAAATCCAACGAGAACAAACAGATTAATGTATAAAGATGATTTTAGTGCCAAAATTTGGAGGCAAATTAATAATTAAAAAAGGTTTGCCACTAATTACACTAATTTCCACGAATTAAATTTGATAAATCGTCAGGCGAAATTTATCCACTCCCGATAGCTATCGGGATAAAGGATTAACATGATTTTTGTTTCACGCAGATTTTGCAGATTCTGGCAGATTCTGGCAGATTTAATTTGAATTATATTCTGTGTTGATTTGCTTAATCTGCGAGCTAAAAAATTAGCCACAGATTAGAGGATTAAAATGATTTTTGTTTCACGCAGATTTGGCAGATTTAAACAGATAAACACAGATTAAAAAAATCTGCTGAATCTGTTAAATCTGCGAGAGAATATTTATCCACTCCCGATAGCTATCGGGATAAAGGATTAATATGATTTTTGTTTTACGCAGATTTAAACAAATATACACAGATTAAAAATTAAATCTGCCTTAATCTGTAGAATCTGCGTGAAAAATTAATGCCAAAAAAAAAAATAATAAACCTTATGAAAAGACTAACTATACTATGTGTACTAATTACAACAGTATCTTTTGCGCAAAAAATAAAAACAGGAGCAGAAAATTATAATGCTTATTTGCCTTTATTAAAAGGAAAAATAATTGGTATTGTCACCAACCAAACCGGAATTATCGATTCGAAAACTCATTTGGTTGATTTTTTGGTTCAGAAAAATATAAAAATCAAAACGATTTTTGCACCGGAGCACGGTTTTAGAGGTACTGCTGATGCTGGCGAACATGTATCTGATGAAATTGATTCAAAAACAGGTTTATCTATAACTTCTCTTTACGGTAAAAACAATAAACCAACTCCAGAGCAACTGAAAGATATTGATATCATGGTTTTTGATTTGCAGGATGTAGGAACACGTTTGTATACCTACGTTTCTACGATGCATAGAATTATGGAGGCTTGCGCCGAAAATAATATTCCGCTAATTGTATTAGATCGTCCAAATCCGAATATTGCGATTGTAGACGGTCCGGTTTTGGATATTGCTTTTAAAAGTGGAATAGGAATGCATCCAACGCCTTTGCTTCACGGAATGACTTTGGGGGAAGAAGCCAAAATGATCAATGGACAAAAGTGGCTGAAAGACGGCATTCAATGCAAACTGACTGTTATTCCGTGTTTGAATTATAACAGAAACATGACGTATAGTTTGCCGGTTCGTCCTTCGCCAAATTTACCAAACGATCAGTCGATTAATTTATATGTGAGTTTGTGCCTTTTTGAAGGAACGAATGTAAGTATGGGACGCGGAACCGAAAAACAATTTCAGATTTATGGTTCGCCTTATTTACCAAAAAGTGATTTTGCATTTACGCCAAAACCCAATTTTGGAGACAAAGATCCTTTGTATAATGGTGTAGAATGTAATGGAGAAGATTTATCGGCAATACCGAGAATTAATAAACTCGAAATTAAATGGCTGATTAAAGCTTACCAAACTACGGAAGATAAATCTAAATTTTTCGATAAAAGAAAATTCTCTATTCGCGCAGGAAATGAAAAACTGCAACAGCAAATCGAAGCAGGAATTTCAGAACAGGAAATAAGAAACAGCTGGAAAGAAGGTTTGCAGGAATTTAAAAAAATGAGAAAGCAGTATTTGATTTATAAGGAGAAATAGGGTTTAATAAAAACTAAAACTAAAGGGATTTGCATCAGGCTCTTCCCTTTTTTTGGAATATATAATGATAGAATGAAGTATTTATTTTTCTATATGATATTTTGGGTCAATTGTAATAAGTAGCCTTTTGAAAAGTTGTATTAAACGATTTCGGATTGACTTAAGAATCAGAGTCATGGCATCGAAATTTTCCACTTCTTTTTTTGTTTTTATAGCAATAATATTGCTGATGATCGAAATACCATCGCTTACTATAAGTAAATCCATTACTATGGTAACAAACCAATTGAAGTCATAATCAAGTCCCTTACTCATCAAAGCCAAAGCTGTTGGTATTAGCAATACGGCTAACTTGGAAACGAATCCTAAAGCTAATTTTTTAAAACTGAATTTGTTGTTTAGTACAATGGTTTTTATGATGCCAAGAAAGGTATCCATTACCATTAAGTAAAACAGTACTTTGACAATTCCTGTGTCCATTTCTAAATAAATAAAAATGGCGTAAAGCAGTAGTTTTAATTCATTCGAATATTCTGAAAATTTGTACATGATTGTGGTTTTTGTAGGTTTGAGGTCTTTTTATGAATAATCTTTTGGGGCTTTTATGCCCCAAAAGATTGTTATTATAAATAGGTATTTTAAAATAAGTTAGTTCTTTCTCTTACAACATTACTTGGGGCTGATAAGTTTCCTGCAGCATCTCGGGCTATAACATGGAAATTATAAGAGCTAACTCTGGATAATCCATTAACAGTAAATAATCGTGCATTGTTTGTCGTTGCAAATAAAATATCGTTTTTATAGACCAAATAATTAGTAATACCTACATCATTATATGTTGGTGTCCAAGATAAATCAACAAATGTAGCACCTACTTTTTCTGCTCTTAAATTTGGAGGTGTTGTTAATGCAGTTGTGGCAAGAGAACGGCCTGTATATTCTATAAAATGAACAACTCTATAGGGGTTTAATATTGAGAAAGGCATATCACCTCCAAAAGGTTTTATTAATTCTCCTTCGGCATAATCGCTATTCCCATAATCTCCAATTGTTAAACCTGAATTACCTCCCCAAGTGCCTCCTTTTTTTAATACCGTACCATTTATTGGACTTATTGTAGGAATTTCGTCAATTGTTAATTTTTTATTTTTATTTCCTCCTTGGTCACCTAATGTCGAAAATTCAGAGTCAAATATATTCAATCCAACAGGCATTCTACCTCTTAATGGTACATATTCTTCCCAACCTTCAGGAAAAGGAGCAGGTTTGCCCCAAAGAGCAATCATTCCTTTTGGTACTGCTGTTGCAGGTTTTTCTTCTAGATCTGTGATGCGTTTAATAAGAGACTCGATTAACGTATTACTTTTAATAACCTGATTTGAACTGTCTACAACTAATAGAGAACCCGTAGAATTGGATGAACTGATATTGTTTAAATATACTTTTCCTCCAATATTGGTATTAGTCCAATCAGATTTATAATTTAAAGAAAGGCTTGTAGTTGTTTCGTCACTACTATCTACTAAAGCTCTTCCTGTAGGATCTGCAGGGTTTAGTTTTCCTTTTCTGTCTATTGATCCTAATCTGAAATCAGCTGCTCTTACAGTTGCGAAACCACTTTCGCTTATATCTAATTTTGATAATTGATAAGAGCCCAAATTCAGATCCCCCTCCATTGCCTTTGATCCTTTAAGAGGAAGATAGTTACTACTAATATCTGTTTTAATTGAATTGATGTTTGCTTCAATTATCTGAATAATTCTTTCAATCTCTTGAATATCTTTGATGACTATAAAAACAGGATTACTCAAATCATAATAATGTACAGCCAATGCATCAGTGATGGGAGGAGATGCAGGACGATTTGCGTAATCTGTGTCACTGATGTACTGTGCTTCATAATCAAAATAAGCAGTTTGAGATTCTCCGTTTCCGTATGTTAGATTTGTGCCTGTTCTGGTAGTTTTTAGGTAGCCGGTATTATCCTCTTTTTTAATAGAATATAATATTCCTTCTATTTCTCCGTCCTGATGGATGATCGCCCAACCGGTTGCTGTTTTTGTTGCATGAGCTATGATATAGTTTTTGCCGGGCTCGATGCCTAAATGACTTTTTAAAGCTCCAAATAATTCAGATCTGTAAGCGGTTTGAAGTCTTTCCAGAGTTTCTTGTTCGAGAGGAAAACCTCCTGGATGAGTAAAATTTACTTGTTTCATTTTGATGTATTTAAATGTCTGTTGTTTTTATTTTTTTTCTTGGGTTTAGAATAATCCTATTTTTTATTTCAGGTTTTATTTTAATCTTTTTCTGAATAAGAATAGGTTTCATAACTCTTTCCTGCGAGTTTATAAAAGTTAAGAAGATCGTTGTATTTCTTGTCTGTTACATTAATAGCTTCTGTATTTGATACAATTCCTTCTTTCTTTGGCTGACTAAGTATAGTTCTATTTGCAATTAGATTTTCAGGTATAAATACTCTGAAATTGGCATAATTTATTTGAGTATAATCTTTACGATGGGCCAGGTAAACAGGTTTATTGTTTTTGTTTTTTTTATATTCCTCATGCGTATATACTTCTAATTGCGGAATCATTAAAGGTCCATCCACGAAAGTGCCATTTTTTAAAATCTTTGGTTCGTAATACTCTTTGTGCAGGTACACATATTGTATGGTAGGTTTAACCGATTCGTCTATATAAATTAACCCGTCTGATCTTTTTTGTCTTGTGCTTGCATTCGGATTGTAATTTTTGTCCGGATTAAAAGTTTCGTTCAATACTTTTTCCAGATAAATGACCTGACCTGTATGCTGCATTTTATAAAGAATCTCTTCGTAAATTGTATGAAGCGGAGTCAGTAAAACATCGAGCCAGTCAATATGAGTTTTTTTTCTAAGGATAGGAGGGACGAGCCATAACAAGAGCTTTTCCCATTTTAAAACAGTGTATTTGTTCATTGTATATATATTAGGCTATTGTTTATCTCTGTAAAATGTGTAAGGAATATAGTTTACCTCAAACTCTAGGGTATCCATATCAAAATAACCGGCTTTTGGAATAAAATATTCGATATTGGTTGCATCAGTAAGTGTAGGATTCTGAGCATCATTTGGATTTTTTGCCACAGAAGTCTGAACCTTGGTCAGGATAGGAATTTTAACTCCTTCTGCTTTTTGAATGGCATCAACGAGATATGTTTTGACAAAAGCACCATTGAATTCAATGTTTTTCAAATGTTCTCTAACAGTATTTATTACCGGAAATTCTTCTTCATCGACTATTAATGAGCCATTTTTTTCATTTAAAGGATCTGTTAATAATGCCAATTCGTACTCTGCCAGTTTTATTTTTTCCTTGTCTGATAAAAGCCTATTTAAACTTTTTAGCTGATAGTATTCAATGTCCTTTGGGTCGATATAAATAGTCAAAGGATCGATGTATACATTCAAATGTAATTTTAGAACATCACCCTGATCTGATGTGATAAATACATGATTTCCTGCGTCTTTTATTTTGGCAATATATTCCTTAAAAGCAAAGAGTTCATTTGGTACATCGATTCTCGAAATTTTATCACCTTTTACAGTAGCTACTTTTATAAAAACAACTCCAACTTTATTATGAAAATAATCTGAGAATATTTCTTCTGGTTTTTTGTTGGGATCAAGCACTGTTTCTAAATCTATTTCGCTTACCGCACAATGTTTGATTATTTTAGCTTCTTCAATTTGTGTTTCTGAAAGTTTTGAGGTATCAAACTGATACGAACCTTCTTTCCAGATCAGCGACATTCGATTGCTTGAATCCGGATCTAACGATATTCCGTTGCTTGAATCCGTATCTATCGGCATTCCGTAATGAAAATTCAAAGCCTGTTCGCGATACCAGTTTAGCGTATGCGGTCTTGATATCAAGGCATTTTTTTCGACTATTTTTTCGTGAATCCAAATCGCAGTAGCGACTATATTGATCCAAAGTTTCCAAATCGCAGCTTTTGATTCTGTTAAGCCGTTTAGAGAGGTTTGTTTCCCCTTTTCAATCAGAATTTCGTTCTGTATTTCAGCAATTGTACGTGCCATATTTTAAATTTTTACTATAGATTAACCTGTAAGACATGTATAAAATGCTTATAGATAATTGTTTATGTTTTTTGTAAATACTACAGGAGCGTAGTTTTCTTTTTAGAGATTTCTAAAAAAATAGGTGTCAGTTATAACCCGTATTTTTGGTAATTGTAGTGAAGGACTAATAAATGATAAAATCATCTTCGATAATCATGTAATCAATTCCGGAAAAGTTATCCAATAAATATTGTTCTTCGTCTGTAATCGCAGTTGCAGGTTTTAAATTTCGGGCATTGTAATATTCTACAATATCCTTTTTAAAGGCTTCGCGGCCAATTTTTAAATCTTCGTAAACAGAAATGTCATCTGTAAGGTTAAATTGATCATTGTCTTCCAGAATATCGAATACTTTTTCGATACTTCCATATTCCTGTAAAGAGATGTCAAAAATGTTTTGGTTTTCTTGTGGTTTAATAGTTTCCATCGATTCTAATGTTTTTTAAATCGTTGACATCTAATGTTTTTACATAAAAATTGTCATACGATAATTGTTTATCTATTTCGTTTTCTAGTCTTAGCCTGGAGGTTGTATCCGGGCTGTTGATGTATTTTTTTATTCCTACTCCAAGAATAGGAAACTCTTTATAACTTCCTTTCTGGCTTAACAATAGATGTTCTATATTTTGCTGATCTGCCTCTTTAATAGCGAAATCTCCATTTGTAATTAACAAGTCGTCATCTATGATAAAATCTTTCATATGTCGTTATTATTTATTGTTTTATTAATTAAAATCCCTCTTGAATCTGCGCGCCATATCCAAAAGACGATGTTTTATTTGATACTGTAAAAATAAGCTTTGCTTACGCCTTAATCAAGATTTTAAAGCTTAGTAATCAGTAGTTTCAGTAAGTTGTAAAACTCATTTTACAGTTTGTTTTTTGATGCTTTTTTTGGTTGAAAAAGTATTTTAAACTGCAGGAATAATCAGGCTGGTAATAATTTGAATAATCACTTTTATAATATTATTTTTAATGGTATTCAGTTTTATTTTTGATATTCCGGCAGTTTGCAATGCTTGCAGTACGGTTAAGTCTAGTTGACTTTTTAAAAGCCATTCGAATTCTTCTTCAGTTAAATCGCCAGATGAAAAAAGAAGAATCCAGCGTTCCAGTTTTTCTGTAGAAGTTTGAAAAAAAGCAGCTAAGTCTTTTTCTAGCTGAGGTTTGATATCCTTATAGCTGTTTGCGATAATTGCTTTTAGTTCCCTTTTTAAGTTTTCTATCACTTTATCTTTGTCCATAATTTTAAGTATTAAGGTTTATTAAATCCAGAAGTTCTTCTTTTGATTGTTTGTCTTTTTTAATTTCATATTGTATAAGTAAATCAAAAGCTGTTAAGATTTGTTTTTTTGATTCTTCCAAAAATGATTTTGAGACAACTCCTTTTGTCTGCCAATGTTTAAAGAAACCGGCTAAAAGATTTTTGTCTTTATCATTCAGCATCTTCAACATTTCAAAAGTGATTTCGTTATTGGGTTTGTTTTTTTCATATTCGACCAATTTTTCAACGTTTAGAAATAATTTTTCAATTTCTTCCTGGTTAGCAGAGTAGGGAGTAGTGGCCTTACTGATTAATTTATCGGCTTCTACCTTTAGCTCAATCGTTTTTTCGTATGAATATTGATCGAATAGGGCAGTTCTTGTAGAGTTGCAAGAAGAAAAAACAAAACTGATTGCAATAAAAAATAGTAGGTGTTTTAATTTTAAATGTTTCATCTGTTTATTTGTATAAGATTACATAGTTTTTTCTGTCACGTTTTAGTTTACTGAGTACTTTCCAGTCGCTGTATCCTTTTTTGTCAAAGTGCGGAAGATCTTTAAAAGTTTTCCAGTCTCCGCCCCAATTCCAGTTGTGTTTCTTGAAAATTTCGACACATTCCTGCCAGTCCGAAATTTGGTCACCATCCCAGTCTTTTGCGGTATCCCAGGAAGCTGTTTTGCCATCTATAATCAGACAAATGTCTACCGCAAAACCATAATTGTGAATAGATTGTCCTCCTTTGGCATTCGTCACTTTTTTTCCTGGTTTGGTTCTGCCAAAAGCATAAAGATCTTCTTGTTCCTGAAAAGTTCTGAGACTTTGCGTAATGCGAACCTTAGCCCGTCCGGTTAAGGCAAGATCGCATTCCTCGATGATTTTAGTAACTTCTTCCCTAACCGAAGGATGAAGCAAATCAATGTGTTTTTTTGTTGTTTGATCCATATTTGTATTTATTAAGATTTCAGGTTTAGAGAATAAAAAGCCTTTCTGATTGTTTGAAAACAGTCAGAATTTTTAATATTCGATAAGATTTATTGTGTTGTGAAATTTATTTAAGACTAAAAGAATACCTTAAATAAATCCTGAAGATGTTCAGTTTTTGTGATCGCAATCTTGATAAAATAAGTGCTTTTAATTACACTGTAAAAATACACCAAAACAAAGTGTTTTAAAAGTATTATGAAGTTGTAAATCAGTAGTTTCAGTAGTGTTTTTTTGTATTTCTTCTGACTTTGTTTTTGAGGAAAAAAGAAAAATAAAATACAAAAAAACACCTGTTTTTCTACTTTAGAAAAACAGGTGTTTGAGGATTAAATTTTAATTAACTTTTTTAAGTAATTGGTTTAATTGATGTGATGAAATTTAAAGATTTAACAAACGATTTTTTTTAATAGTATCACCTTTTTTATCTGTTGTATAAATATAAGTGTCTTTTCTTTCAAAGAATTCTATGTTAATTTTATTTTTTATTTCTTTTAAAACTAAAGTGTCATAATTTTTTTTTGATAAAATAATTTCGCCTTTTACTTTCGAAATTGCTTTATAATAAACATTATCTATAAGAATAGAGTCACCTTTCATTTTCCATATTAGTGGTTTGAAAAAGCCTGTGTTTTCATTAATTCTGATTTCTTCTTTTGTGTTTTTTTGATATTCAAATTGATAAAAATCTCCATTATTTCTGAAGATGTATGTATGTCCTGTTGTTGCAAGATTTGCATTTTTTGTAAAAACATTATAGCATAAAAAACTATTATTTTTTTGAAAAATTAAAATATTTTTTTTATTTTCCTGACATGATGTTAGTAAAAGTAGAAAAAAAAATATCCAATTAATCCTCAGGCTTTTTGTCTTTAATCTCGTCATAAATTTTGTCTTTTTCAAAATGGATACTTGTATTAGTTTTAAGATTATATATTGTAAAATTACTATAATTTTGGCCATAAAAGAAATAATCTATATTGTAATATCCATTGTGAAAAATGTTAAAATCGTTAACCATATCTTTTAATTCAATTTCATTTTCACCTTCTGCTTTTGCTTTAATTGCTCTTAACATAAACCCTGTGATGGCTTGATCTTGATTTTTTTGAGATGATTTGTAAAAATCTTTTGCTTTAGTTTGTCCTAAATATACTGCTGCATGATGTGAAAACTTATAATTTCCTGTTGGTTTTTCACTCCTGTGACCATCAACTTTGTCGCCTTCATGATGTATGGTGTTTCTCATGTCGTAAAAATTATCTGAAGATCCCTTTTTAAGCTGTGTACTATTAAAAAAAATAGTTCTGGTTTTATTGGGAGATGTATGGGCGATTGTGCTTTCATTGTCCATTTTTTTTACTCCAAACCATCCTGTATAACCCATTTCTTTTGCTTCGGATGTTATTATTCTTGTTACTGCATATGTAGTTCCTTTTTTACTGTAATCGAGTTGTGATAAATACTTTAAACCCAGCTTTGTGTTTACCAAGATTTTATTTCCATTTTCAATTTCTTCAATAAATCTTCCGGAGCTGCTGTAAATTCTGCCTCTTTCTTTTTTTACTTTCTGTTTCTTGTTTTTTAAAGTAGAAGCCTTATCCTTTAACTTGGCTTTTTCAGGTTTTTTAGTATTGTCATCATGATTCTTATGAGATTCCTTAGTTGTTATATTTTGTTTTTTAGCATATTTAAACATCTCATCAGAATTCTTGTCATCCTCAATCTGCTGACGCCAAATGCCAAGCATAATTTGTCTAAACCTTGCCATTTCAGAAGTACTAAGGTCTTTTAATTCTATATTATGTTTTCGAATAATCATTAGGATAGTTTTTATGAAGGGCAAAAAAGGTGTTTATTATAGTATTTCTACTTTAACAGGTTTTGGCTGAATATGATCTGAGAATGCTGTGGTGATATTGAGACGTAAATCGTCTTCTTGTTCGATTTTGGCATCGCCGCCCAAATAGCAGTTTTTGAATAGTACTTCAAGGGCTTTAAATTCGTCCATTTTTGAAGCTTGTAATACGGCAGAACGAATACTCATATCTGGTTTTTTGAAATAAGCAAATAGAGTAGTTTCGTCATCATCTGCAATAGTGAGTTTGACTACTTTTTTGTGTTTGTATTTCCATTGGTTTAACTGAGCCTGAGTAATATTTCCGTCAAGAACATCTGCGGTTTTTGAAATTGTTTTTTCCATTTTAAAACGGTTTTATTTTTTATGATTGAAGAGTTGAATTCTGATGTAATGATGTTTTATAAAGTCATTGAAATGAGAATTATTTCGTTGACCGAATGATAAAAAAAGAGGCTGCCTGAGGTATTGTTTTGGAGTTGAATATTCTCGAAGCAGCCTCTTGAAGAAGATTCCCTGTCTAAAAACGGACTAATAAAGAGCTTGTAGAATAAGTTTGCAGACAAAAATCATGTTCCTTGAACTCCTTTTTTGCATAACGCAATTGATAATGGTTTTCTCTTTTTAGTCGGTTTTAGAAACTGGGAATGGGGTATTATGGTTTTAGTAGTAATTTATGGAGATTAGTTCCACTCAATGTGAGAACAAATCAAGTCAAAAGAAACCGCGATTTTAGTGTCTCCCTGGCTAATTCCTCTGCTGTTCGAGTTGAATTCGCAGTTTCTTACCGTGTGTGTAATTACTTCATTGCTATCGTCTAAGTAACTAACAATGATGCTGAAAGGATTAATATCCTGCAATCTTTGTCCTTTTGGTAAAGCGGCCAAAATAGCTTCTACTTCGTAATTGTATAAAGTGATAGAAGCTTTTGCCTCGTATTTTCCTCTACCTCTGTGTACTGGCATATCTCCGGCACCGTAATGGTTTTCTTTAGAAACTGAATCGCTGTAGTTTACAGCTGTAATTCCGGTAACGATATTACCTGCAATGCTTACTTCGATAGATGACCAGCTGTGTTGTTGTCCGTTTATTAATGGTAATTTATTCATATGTTGCTTTATTTTGTTTTTAATGATCTTTTAACGATCTGTAACTATCACCTGATTCATTTGCATTTGCAGCAAATGAATCAGGAAGACATAATTGGTTAATTTTTATGGTTTTTGAATTGTATTAAATTCAATAAATTATGCTTTGTCGATTCCGAAAGGATTTTTGAACCCTAAATCGACCATAATTTTACGGGCAGTTCCAATTGGAGTAATTTCTGCTTTTACTTTTAATTCTGAAGTTGCCAAAATGTTTTGTTTTGGATCTACATAAACATCAAAAGCCGAAACTTCCTGATTAGCAACCATTCCTTCTAAAGCAGATCTGCATAAACCTTCGAAACTTTTAGAAACCGATTGAGGTAATTTACCATCGATATCTACTAAAACCGGAGAAGCCAATTTTGGTAACAAAGCGGTACGTAACAAGCGAGTTGCTTTATTAATCGTACGGTTGTTTTCTACATAAGCAAAGTCTGATGTGCCGGTTGTACAAGTAGCACTGTCATTAAAATAAACACCAGGTAAACCAGTATGCGTTCTTGCGAAAATGAATCTTTTTTCGTTTAAGTCGGCTAGAGTTCCAAGAGTTTTAATTTCTTCTCCGCCAACAAAACCTGCTTTGGCAAAACCTTCACCGGTTAGGTTAAATTTTTCGATCCAGGCAATGTTTTCAGATACTTTTGCTTTAGAAATCGCGCCTAATGCTAATCCAACTGCTGCAGTGTTTTTGTATGTGCGAGCTTTTTCAACATCCATTGCGATAACTACAGATACATTTTCTGCATCTGATCCTTCTAAAGAAGGGGCATCAACAGTAAAACCTTTTCCTTCTAAAATAATTTCAAAAGGCATGTAATCTTTATAAGCAAGATCAGCCTCGGTTTGTGCTTTTAAAACTGCGGCCTGTGTTTGTGCAAATGTTGTTGCTCCAGAATAGATAACGGCCATTTGGCGAATATTTCCGTTTGCTTTTTCCTGCATGTCCATGGCTTTTCCTGCAATTTCTTCGTAAGAAGTGGCTGTAGTTGCCATAATGTACAAATCTCCGGAAGGATTCATTCTGAAAAATTGTTGAATTTGATAGAAAACAGATTGTCCGTTTACATCATAATCTGCTGTAATTCCTAAGGCTTCAGCATCTTCTAACGAAGCCAGGCGCTCAATTTTGTTTAATGCTAATTTTGTAGTGGCAACTCCATCAAAAAGTAACCCTGAAACCATGTCCTGTTCCGGATTTCTTCTTCCTAATCCGCCTGATAGTTTGGTAATTACTACATCGTTTAATGTACTCATAATATAAATAGTTTTAATTGTTTAAAAATTTTGTTTGTCTTTTTTGCTTGAAAAAAGGGCAAAAGAAGGGCTGTAACAAGTTGGCAAACTTGCTATGGTCAGGATATTTCTTATTTTAATATGTATTCGTAATCAGGAATCCAAAAAGCAGAGTTGGTATTTTTGGACGGGTTATAAAAACCGGTTTTTCAATTGAATTTTGCTCTTGGTCAAGGGATAAATTTGCTTTTGATATCGAGTACAAATTTAAGGCTCAAGTTTGCTTTTTCCAATTATTTAGTTATTCAAAACCTGTAGTTTCAGCGGTTTAAGCTCTGGCCTCTGTAGCGAGTCCTTCATTTATAATAGTATAAATAGTGCGCTCTGTAAGGAACAAAGTATCCGAAAGTTCAGATACAACAACTTTCATTTGTTTAGCTTGATTTCTATTAAGGTAGTTAATCACATACTCTCTCCTTTTGTCTAATAGTGTTCTGCTTCTTTTCATGTTTTAAGGTTTAAATAGGGTAATGTTTTATTTTATTTAGATTGGCGTCGATGGTGTTTATAGTTTTATGCCATTGAATATTTTTTGATTGTTTTTTATTTAATGAGAATATTTTTGACTGATTTATAATCAGATTAAGGAGCAGTATTTAAATCGACATTTCCCTGAACCTGATTGGGATTTATTCCGATGATTCCGGAATTTAAGTCATATCCTAAATCTTCCAGTTCTTCATTACTTAAACCATTATTAAAAAGAATGTATTTCTTTTTTAAGATATTTTCTATTAAGGTGGTTTTATAAGTGATCTCCCAAATAAAATAATCATTTTTATTCCAGTACGTGTGTTCGTTGGTACATTGTTTTTCTCTTATTTTAAATGTTGAATTAGTGTCTATTGCAGCATTACTGTTGCCTTTAGATAATACGGCTTTGTCTATTCGTTGCGCAATATCAAATGCATTTGCATAACTTGTTGAAGAAATCGTTTCTACAGGTAATACGATATACAGGCAAAATGATACATCGGCTTTGTAGTTTTTTTCAGAAGATGTTTCCCAGTCTACAGTATCGTATTTAAACATTACTACCGGTGTTTCGATAGAATCTTTAAAAATGGCATCACTATAAAGTTGCACTGTTGGCGCATTAGAATTAAACTCCGTTTCGATTGCGTTCTTTTTTTCGGTATAAAAGTCTTTTAGAATCATATGGTGGATTATTTTTGACAAATATACAACATATGTTTTAATTATTGCAACATATTACGATGAAAAATGCAGTAATTTCAGTAATATGATTTGGTTTTTTATATTGACTATTAGAGTAATACAGTAAGAAAAAGCCTTTAAAATGCTTTAAATTCAGATGTTACGTAAAAAAAATAGAAAAGAATGCTATTATTTATTATATATTTTTTAGTTTTGCAACATATAGTGGAATGTGTAATGCTTTTTAAAACATATTACATAATAAAAAACAAATGCAATATAACATGGAAATACATACTAAGATAAAACGTATTATAGATGAAATGAAGTTAAACAATAACTCATTTGCTAAGTTAATAGGGGTAACCAGTACTACAATAGATAGTATCACTGTTGGAAGATTGCAATCTGACGGAGAAAGAAAAAGGACAAAACCTGGCTTTGATTTGCTTCAAAGTATCATCACGCATTGTAATGTAAATCCAGATTACTTTTTTGGAAATAGCGACGAAATTTTTGGCAATAAAACAAATAGCGAAGTTGGTTTGAACCTGCCAAAGATTATCACAGTAAATGAAGACGGGGAGGAGAATATTAATTTTGTTGGAGTAAAAGCACGCGCGGGTTATTTAGACGGTTACTCTGATCCGGAATATATGGAGAGTCTTCCGTCATTCAGTATGCCAATGCTAAAAAACGGGACTTACAGATGTTTTGAAATTAAAGGAAATTCGATGTCGACTACAATACACGACGGCGATTACCTTTTTGGAAAATACGTTGATAATTTTGATGATATTCTCGACGGAAGAATCTATGTTATTATCAGTAAAAATGATGGAGTAGTGGTAAAAAGGGTTTTAAACAGAATCAGGGAAAGCGGAAAATTAATCCTGAAATCTGATAACAGAGACGGAAATTACCCAATGTATTCTATTTATGCCGAGGATATTCTGGAAGTTTGGTACGCGAGTATGTATGCTTCTAAACAAATGCCCGATCCTATCAATATTTATGAAAAGATTCATGATCTCGAAAGTAAATTTTATGAAATGGAAGAGACTTTGAGAAAGAAGCTGAACTAGATATTTAAAGTAGAGGTCTTAAATATAAAAATACCTCTTACGGTTTTACTGTAAGAGGTATTTTATATTAGTTTAAAGTTATTAAGAGATACTTCCTACCCCGGTTCCGGTTTGTGCTGCAGCACTACCAGTTGTAGTTACTGTGGTGTTTACAGTTCCGGATTTTACAAAAATTTCTATAGCAGATGCTAATTTTGCTGCAATGTTATCAATAGACGTAGCGTTGTCTATTTTTCCTTTTTCTTCACTCAAAAGCGCTTTTATTGATCCTTCTAAACCTGATTTATTTAAAGCCATAATTGTTTTATTTTAATAATTCTGTTAATTTTCCTTTTAGTATTGTAAGTTGAGGTAAATTAATTGGTGTTCCTGATGGCCCCATGGGTGTAGTAACTGTAATTTTACCTATTTCATCTATTAGTTCTTCAAGTTTAGATTTTAAACTTTTTCCGCCGACATCTATTTTAAATCTATCATCCATTTCCAATGTTAAATTGCCTTTTACAAATGAAGTTTTGGCATCTGAGATTGTAGCATCAAAACCATCTTTAATGGTGAGTTTTGCTTCTTTATCTTTTAAATTGAAAATTGTATTTCCTTTATTAAGATTAATTTCGGTATGTAATTCATCAAAAGTTAATTTTTGTTTCTCACCACCATCTTTATCTAAAAATTGCATTTCGGCACTGGGATTTTCTCCTGAAGAAAGCGTAAATTTTACACGTTCTTTAACATCTTCGCCATTAATGGTATTTAAAATAGTCTGTTGTTGATTTCCGCTCAAGCTATTTTTAGAAATTTCTTTACCATTCTCATCATAAAAAGAAGTACTAATCCTGGAATCTTTTTTGCCGCTAAATTCTATTTGCGCGATGTTTTTATAAGTAGGTTTTGCAGTTGATGTAGCACCGTTTTCATTGGCTTTTTTTTCTTTGAATAACATTTGAAATTTATCTGCGTCAGTATTTATTTCCAGATAATGATTCTCATCATTTTTGAAACGAACAAAAGTACGTTCGACCTCAGAAAACTGCGAAACAAAAGCTCTCGTTTCGACTCCGTCAATAATGGTAGCCAAAACCCAACTGTCTTTTTTAGGAATCGTGATAATTCCTTGTTCGACATCGTGGATTGAAGCTTTCAATCGTACGTTTTTGATAATCGCGCCATCGGCACGCATGATGTTTACAGTATAAGCATCATCAGGATTATGGAGCGATTCTATCTCGTTATTTATTTCGATGACTTTTGCTGCAAAAGTTTCAATAATTTGATTTTTACTGGCGACATCTTTTATTAGATCTGTTATATTTCCCATTTTGTAATTTTAAACTGTTTCTACTCTTCGTCCTACGTAAATTTTTTGTCTATAGCCGTTTTCGCCATAGCTTCGTTCTACTTTTTCGACCTGAAAAGTGCCATTTTTCTCTTTATCCTTTGCGTTCTCCAGAATAACCTTGTCTGTAGGTCGTACAAATGGTTCGCCAAAAGTCAGGAAATAGCCTTCGAGTCCGCTTGGTTTAGATTCCATGGCTCTCACAGCAGCATATTGATACAATTCTGCAGCAACTTTTGTTGCTGCATTTTTAAAAGCTTCTGGATCTTTAGGTAAATCATTTTTATCGTCATGTAACACATGTGTTTTTACTAATTGTCCATTTGGATCGCCTAACTCGATATAAATTGGAGTGTTCGAATTTTTAAAATATTTTTCGACTCGTGTGCGCGTATTTTTGGTAGATTCAGTAACGACTTTTAATCGATCTTCAATAATATTATAACGAAATCTAAAACGTACTTTTCCCAGAAATCCTCCCGAAACAGATTGCAAAACTTTATTCAACTTCGAACTTAAAAGACTAAGTCCCTGATTGATTAATTTTTTGACCAATGCTCCGGCTAATGGACTTTTAATGAAATTTCGATCAATAAAACCGGCTAATTCGGCTGTTGTATGTTGCTGCGGATTATTCGTAATAGTAAGAACCGGAGCTAAATCTTCGGTTTTGAAATAGGTATAAATTCCTTTGTCTTTTAGCATCTCAAAAACCTGGGCCAAACTTTGATTTCTACTAATTATTACATTGCCCAATTCCTCATCGAGAGCATTTACTTTAAAAGGTAATTTTAGTTCTTTGATTCTTTTTTCGAAGAAGGTTTTAGGATTAAAACTTTCAACATTTGTGGTCGGGTTGGTTGATACAACATTCAGAACATCACTTTTATCCTGAACATCATCATCTTTTACAGTTTTTACTTTTTTAAAAGCATACATCGCATCTTCGCAGGTTATGGTAGCATTGGTATCTGATTGTACTCCTGTAATATAACCTCTAAAAGCGGGTTTGTAATCATCGTCATAGCCTAAAAAGATCTCTATGAAATTTTCTAGTTTAAAAAAATCGTGAACTGTTTTTTCTTCGCCATTTGCATTTTTAAACAAGTTTTGATCAAATCCCTTAGTGTCAGTAAACACTTTTTGAGGCATCACAATTGTTGCCGTATCTGTGAGGGATTTGTACGAACTGCTGATGTCTACATTTTTTACATAGGTAAATTCATAAAATTTAGGCGTAGGGATAAGCTTTACTGTTTCGTAAACCCTAATTTTAGCATTTAGTTTAAGCATTGTCTCTGATTATTAGTTCTACAGTTTCGTCTGATGTGGCGCTGGCCGTAAATTTTTGAATGTTTTTTGTTCCTGAAAATGAGGGAATAGAGTAGGAGTCGATCACTAATTCGTAAATACCAAATCGGTTTAAAATGGCATGCGTTACTCTTAAAGCATAAGGCGCATTTAAGAATTGTTTCAGCAAAAAGAGTTTTTCTTTTGGATATTCGTCTCCGGTTTCGTTGGCAATTAATCCTTCGATAGAAATACTAAAATCTCCATTTGTAATATGTTCCTTGATAGTGGAATCTCTTCCTTCGATGCTCTCTTTTTTGATAGTTTTTGAGCGATTAAGATTTACCGTAACAGCATCTACTCGTAAACTGGGTAAATTGAGATCTTTTTTTGTTAAAGGTTCAAAAACCAAAGGAGCGAAGACTCTTAGATTAAATTCTCCACCGGTTTTATCTATAATAAAATCTTTTGATTCAGATTCGTTATAGTTAATGCCAGTGTATTCAGGATCTTTGGTATCTAAAATTTCGTTTACATTAAAATTGAATTTCATAATGATTTATTTTTTTATTTTTAATTTGAAAATGTTTGCGCAAAAGCGGTCATGAATGTATTTTCGAGTCTTTTGTCGTTGTGTTTTTGTAACCAAAGGGCCTCTTCGAGTAATTTATAAAACTCATCCATTGCTAATTGATATGGATCGACCTGAAAAGCATATCGAATAAGAGCTGCCGATTTTTTGAATTCATCTTTTTGTGGAGTTGCATCTATCGTAAATTCGCTATCATTTTTGATCATCGCAACAAGAGAATTTCCTGCCGAAAGCATGAATTCATCATCATAATTTTCCTGATCCAGAACGCATTCCTGAAATAAAAAAAGGATTGCTTCATGCGGATTATCTTTGTATTTATTTTGATAATTCAGGAATGTAGTAAATGATGGTTTTTTGCAGTAAACGGTTGTTAATTGGTCGTCTGAGGTAAGTTTTAGCACTGTACCGTATTTTTCTTTTAGTTTTTGTATCGTTGTTTCGTCTGGCATTTTTATGGTTTTAGAGATGTTGTCTTTTGTTGGAATGTTGAAATAAACTTTAGAAAGTTTTATCCTTTTTAAATACTACTGTCCCGACTTTCTTTTTTTATAATTTCTGACAGATTTTCTTTTTTTTCGGAAGTAGTGAAAGGTGTGATAGTAAAACTTTCTATAAAAATGTTTCCGTCTGTAGTTTGTCCCAAAGGATTTTTGAAGTTACTCATATCGGGTGTTTTAGGTATTTCGCCTAGATCTTTTGGTGTATAATCCATGATTGGTTGAATGTTTAATTGTTAATATGATTATTGAAAGTATGATGTACAGATGAGGTATCTATTCTCAAAAAAAATCTGAAAATAAATGGGATTGTTATGTCTGTTCGGGGATCCTAATAGTGGCTATTAGAGTATGTAAATGTAGGGTAGAAGGGTTTGAAAAACGAATAATTTGAGGGTGGTTTTCGGTAGTTTCAGTGGAAAGTAGTTCGTGCTTAAGTGATTGTTATTTAGTATGTTGTTTTGTTATTAGATGCTGTTGTTTATAAAGGATAATTCTGTATTTATACTAATTTGCAAGTTGAATAGCTTTGGCTATTATTAATAATAAAATACGTCAAAGGCTATAGAGAAATTTAACTTTCCGATAGACTTTGACGTATCAATTTAAATAACAGTATAAGAGTTTTTTTGCTTTGAGTGATTTATTTTTTGTTTCTCATTCTAAAGAAAATTTAATTTATTTTTACAATAACCTGATTGCAGCTTTATTGGAACTGTCTCAGGCAATTAAAAAGTGATCATTAGAATTCCTGTTGCTGTACGATAAAGATCTCCCGCAGTCAGACCTCCTGCTAAGGCTGTTAAATTATCCTCATATACAGGTGTAGTTCCTATATTTAATGTTCCAATTAAAGATAGCTTTGGTCCCTTTACAATTAATCTATTTCCTATATTAATGATACCATTAGCCTCAGCGTCACTTATCACTCCTTCTGAACCTATATAAATGTTACCAATACCTGTGGTAACATATCTTCCTGCAAATTTTCCAATTCCAATATTAGCAGCTCCTGTTGTGATTGCGCCTAATGAATAGTTTCCTACTGCATTATTTGAATTTCCTGATGTGTTAAGACCTAATGCAGTATGACCTATAGCTGTATTAGAAAATCCAGATGTATTATATCGCAAAGCGTAAGTACCAATGGCGGCATTTTTATCTGTACTTGTAGCATCAGACATACAAAATGCACCAATAGCTGTAGATTGCCCTAATCCTGATGTCATTTTTGACAAAGCACTGCAGCCAATAGCAACATTGTATGGTGAAGTTAAGTTTTCTGCTAATGCATAGCTACCTACTGCTGTATTAGCAATAGCCGTTGTATTTTTACTTAATGCACTACATCCAAATGCATCATTATAAGAACCAGTTGTATTTGCATGTAAAGCTTTCTCTCCTAGTCCTGTATTGGATTCTCCTTCCGTATTATTTTCTAAGGTCCCAAATCCAACGCCTGTATTTTTTGAACCAGTTGTAGTCGAGGACATTACATTGACACCAATAGCAGTATTTGAGTTTCCTGTTCTTGAACCTTGGCCGATTCTAATACCATTAATTAATTTGTCTGTACCTCCTAATTCTTGTAAAGGAATATTATCAACTATGCCTGATTGAGTTGCTGAAACAGGATTGTTTATTTCATCTGTAGTGGCCAATGTTTTAGCTGTTCCATCAGCTTTAGGTAAAAATAATTCAGTATTTGCAGTAGATTCAGAATTAGGTAGTAATGAAGTTTGATATACATTAGGGCCAAACTCTTTACCTAACATTAAATATCCCGTGTTTGAAACTCCCTGAGAAGGTAAGGTTCCAAATCTGCCAAGATCATAATTTTCACCGTAATCTGGTCTAATTTGACTTAATCTAAAAGTAGCTCCCGTGTCATGTAATCTTATTTCTCCGCCTGAATTATTACCTGCACGTAATGTTTCTTCTAAACTTTGAGGATTTACTTTCGGTATGTCATCTAACGTAGCTAAAGTTTTTGTTTCCCCTTCTTCTGTAATTGCAGGCATTAAAACAGTTGAGTAGTTTGCTGTGGTAGCTGGATTCATTTCTAAAGTAGAAAAATGATTTGAATTTAAGTTACCAAATCCAACACCTTGAGCAAACAAGGCTGTAGTTTCTCCCGTCTTTGAGTTAACAAAATCAATTAGTTCGCTACTTAAGGTTAAGGATGCTGTTTTATTTTCACCTCTAGTGACGGTGCTTGATTGCGTCATTTCAATATTCCGTCCACTAATAATGTTTGTATAAACATCATTATCACCATAACTTTTAAATAAAGCAGTTTGAGTTGTTTCATTTCCATTTGACAAAACTTGATCAAAAGTTAAACTCTCAACATCTAATGATATATCCCCACTTCCTACTATTGGTTCACCATTAATCGTTTTAAATTCAGGTTTATTAATCAATTGACTAAAACCAGATTCACTATTCCAATCTGTATTTACTTGTGGTGCATGTGCATTTTTATCAGCAATATGATTATCTAAAACGGTTTTATCTACTTTGGTTAAAAGCAGTTCGTCAATTCCTTCAATATCTTTTACGGGAACTTTTTCAAATTTGTGTCGAAAGGAATCCCAAGTGTCCCAGAATTGAGTTTGTGTTGGTTTTAACCCGGTTTTAAACCACTGTTTTATGGTGTTTAATGTTTGTAAAGCCATGTTTTTTTATTTAGTTATAGATTTAAAAAAATCAATTTTTTTTTAATTGTTGGTAAAGATTTGTTCCTGATTATTGGAGGACTTTTTTATTCCTGCTTTCTAGATTTTTTTACTTTTCTTCTACTGGAAATAACGAAGTAATGCTTGACAATACTGCTGACAAAACCAAACCAATTAATTTGATTCTGTTGATGGTTATCAATGATAATCCTGCATCTTGTAAAAGATCGAATTTTGTGTCAACTAAGCCCGTTAAAACAATTAAAAGACTTAAGATTATTGTAATTTTTGATTTATTCATTATAATTGATTTGAGGTTGTTTCTTTTTTTATTAAATATTGTGTAAAGTGACCTAACTAGTTAATGCTATCTACCTCAATCATAATATAATGACTGAAGTAGAAGCTAAATTGTAGTGTAAAAACTTTTATAGGGTTATTTAATTTACGAATTCATTATTGTTTTTCAATCCATGCAGACCAAACTCCGGCTGTTAATGTTCGTATAAAGAACCTGCCTGCTGATGCAGTAGATGTGAATGTAATTCTCTGCATTCCGTAATCAGAAGTATTGTACCTGAATGTTTCTAAAAAATAATCACCGTTAGCTCCTGCTATTTGGATGGTATTACCTGCTATTGTCCTTTGCGAACCAACTGGCGTGCTGTTGAATATAGCATCTGATGATTCTGTCAATGCCGCAGCTATTTTGATTCCATTGGTCGAGATAGTTCCATTTACCTCTAGTTTGCTTCCATTATCTTCTGGTGTTCCTATTATTACATTACTGTAAAATTGCCCAGTGAAAGAAGTTATGGATCTTCCTATAAAATTTGTAGCTGTAAGATCTCCATTTTTATTAAGAATTATATTTGTCTCTGGCGGACGAGGAAATGTATCCATGTCTGTTAGTTCTATATTGCCAGTTATACCCAGATTACCAGTTATATTAAGGTCACCCTCTTTAAATTCGTTGCCAGTTTTATGTAATACATTGTCGTCAGAAACAGATATGTCTCCAGAACCTACTATTGACTGTCCGTTTATGGTTTTGAAATCAGATGTAGTTGCTAAAACATAATTACCTGCTAATTCTTTATTTGGGAAAGTTATTTCAGTAGTAGCTATTGGATCTGCTGATACATTAATCATTGTTAAATATCCGGTAGCAGTATTTTGACTATTTATTTTTAGTTGTCCATCTTTAAGGTACATCGAAAGCCCTCTTTTTAAATCTGTGTCAACATTATTAAATTCTACCACCTCTCCACTCATATAAAATCTGGAGTAACCATTATCTGAGGTAGCAAGTATTCCAGCTTCTCCACTTATCATAGCAGCACTTCCCGAATCCATCACTTGCTGTAAAGTGGGGGAGCTGTTGATATCTCCAGTACCTAATATTGATTGCCCGTTGATGGTTTTAAAATCAGATGTAGTTGTTAATGTGCCAGACTTATCAGGAAATAACAGACTGTTACCTTTTGTCGGTTCTTCAAATTCTACTACAGTAGTAAAACCTAATGAAGGTTTAGAATATCCAAGTTTTAAACCAGTCCCATTACCCATTGTTATTCCAGAAGAAATATCTAAATCTACTATATTGTTATTTAATACAATAATCTCATTAGTAATTACTATATCGGATATTGTATTTTCTGACGACAAATCTCCTAATGTAGCTGCTCCTCCATTATCTAAAGTTTGTTGTAGATTTTGTTTATTCAAGTCTTCTGTAGTCGTAAACGTATGAGTCCCTCCTTCAGGGTGCTCAGGAAATTCATATATATTGACAACACCAGTTCCTCCTGCCTTATTTCGTATTAAATTAGTTGTAAAGGTATCTAGGTTATAGAAAGCAACATGATCCTTAAAAATCTTCACTCTATTACTAGAGTCTTCTATGTTTAGATTACTAAATGATAAATAACTTGATCCTGTAGGATAAGTGAATTGTATTACTTTACCTGTGGTTTCAGTATCTCCTGCGGCTAGTACTTGTTCAATAGTAGGTGTACCTCCTGCTGAGTGTTTATCTAAATACTCTTTAGTTACTAAAGATTTGGCTCCTCCTGAATCAATTAAAGTATTCGTTAATTTAGGTGCTAATAATCTGTTGTCAGCTTCTTTCCTTATTGCGATATTTCCACTACCATCTGATAATATAGCTAAGTTTGAAGCGTCAGAATTTAGTCCTGTTGCATTACCTATTATTGTATTATTATTTCCTGTGATAACTCCTGTTGAAGTACTGCCTTGTTTTAAAATTACGTTATTTGATCCTGATGTAATTGTAGATCCTGACGTTTCTTGATTTTCAATTAAAACATTGTTTGATCCTGATGTAAGTTGTCCTCCTGCTTGAAGTCCAATTGTTATATTAGATTCACCTGTTGAATCTGGTCCGGACATTCCTTGAGATAAGAATCCTATTGCAGTATTTTTACTCCCAGTAATACGCGAACCAGCATGTGCTCCAATTGCTGTATTATGTGATGCTGTTACTATCTTTTGTAATGTAGCATTACCAACACCCATATTGAATGATCCAGTAGTAATTGTTCTTAGTGATGATGCACCTATTCCAATATTTGAAGATCCTGTTGTTAATGCATTTAGAGCGAATGACCCAATTCCTGTATTAGCAGGTGCAGATGTGGCTAAAGGCATAACACTTCTACCAATAGCTGTATTGTTAGTTCCTCCGGTTATAGTGCTTCCCAAAGAGTTATTTCCCACAACCGTGTTACTCAATGATCCAGTAAAATTACCCATTCCAATTCTTACTCCATTTATAGTTTTATCAACCCCTCCCAATTCTTGTAAAGAACTAGTATCAACTATACCTGATTGAGTTGCTGAAACTACCTGATCTGTAGCTAATTTATAGGGAGTACTGCTATCTGGCATTTCAGGAAAGCTAAAAGTATTTTGTCCTGTAGATTCTCTATCAAAAAGCAATTTTAAATTTTTATCTTCTTTGCTCCAGGATATGTTATCACCATTGTACTGAATAACTTCTTCAAGCGGACCATTAATAGATAAGTTTTTAGAATCTATTGAAGAGCTATGTTCTTCATCTAAAAATACAATTGGCTGAGTCAGGGATTTATTGTCTGAATTTAATACCTGATCTAATGTAGGAATTGCTGAACTAATAGTAATATCTCCATCTCCAACAATAGATTCCCCATTGATTGTTTTAAAATCTTCTGTAGAAGCTAATGTAATTTCTGTACCTTCAGTTACAGGTAAATTTATCGTGCTAACGCCTGTAGAAGATGTATTAATTCGTAAATAGGATTCAGCAGTATCCCGATTAAAAAATATACCTTGAGGGTTTATCGAAACATGTTGACTATCATCATGTGTGAAAACACCAGCAGAATCAATACCTGCTAACAGATTTGAGTTACTATCGGTTAAACGTATAGATCTCGAATCTATGCTTGTTTTTAACCAATTATAATAGTCATCGTTAAAAATTATACCTTTTGTGGTTTCATTACCATTGGATAAAGTTGTTTGCAAATTCTGGGATCCGCCTGCTTCAATAATTATATCTCCATCACCTGTCAATGGCTCCCCATTAATAGTTTTAAATTCAGGTTTATTAATCAATTGACTAAAACCAGATTCACTATTCCAATCCGTATTTACTTGTGGAGCATGTGCATTTTTATCGGCCAGGTGATTATCTAAAACGGTTTTATCTGCTTTGGTTAAAAGCAATTCGTCAATTCCTTCAATATCTTTTACAGGAACTTTTTCAAATTTGTGTCGGAAGGAATCCCAGGTGTCCCAAAATTGAGTTTGTGTTGGTTTTAAACCCGTTTTAAACCATTGTTTTATGGTGTTTAATGTTTGTATTGCCATATTTTTTTCTTTTAATTATGTAGTTATTGATTTTTATAAATTGAATCTTCTTATCTAATAAGACAAATAGTAATGTTATTTTGATTTTTCATAATTGTCAATTTAGATTAGTATTGAATTGCTTATTAGTAATCTTTTTTCTAAAGGTTTGACGAGGAAAAATTGAGAATTATTCTTGTCGGGTATTTTAGGCATTTTGCTGATGCCCATTAATAATAAATAATCCATAATGGCTGCTGTTTTAATTTGATTAATATATAGACTTGTAATTCTTTTTATTGAAAAATAGGAGAGTTCTTTTTTAATTAATGTTGTAGAAAACCAACATCAGTATTTAATTTTTGAGGGGGTAAAAGTAGAACAGAAGAATAGAAAAAGAACCAAAAAAAGCCTGATGAATTCAGTAGTTTCAGTAGAAAGATAACTTGCTGAAACTACTGAATACAAGCTTCTTGAAATTTAGAAATCGCAAACTTTGATACTACTTTTACACCCAGAAAAACACCAAGCGATGAGTAAAAATGTAATTCATAATTTCAATCTTTCCATAAAAAATAGTGCTGATATAAAAAGCTCAGAACATTTAACCGAAACCATAATAAAAGAGTTGGCTAAAGTTTCAAAAGAAATGAGTCAGCAAAAAGATATCGTACAACTATGGCAGGAGCAAAACAATCAAACTGCAACTGCTATTTTAAACAATTCTACTGCCTCATCCGAGGGAGGCGCGATCGATACTAGTGCCGGAACAATGCAAAATCCGATGCAATCGATTAGCAATACTGCTTCGGTTTCTGGGGATACAATGGCAAACTTTAATCTTTCGGCAGGTTTAACCACATCAACTTCAAGCGCTCTAATCGGAGGAGGCGTTGCTGATAACATTAGTAAAACAATAATTAATTCTACTACATCAGACAACACTACTCCTCCGACAGCAGGAGCAGAAAATAATACTATAAACCTGACTAATGGCATAACAACCCAAACCTATGCGAATGTTGCAACACAACAAACTCTCAAAGTGCCTGGAAATAGTGAGCCTTCTCCAAAAACTATTAAAGCAGAGATAAAAAAGAAATTAGAAATTGCAATTGAAGCGAAAAACATTGTCGAAAAAGCATATTGGACAGATATTTCGAAAGCTTTTGAGCAAGGAGCTACTGCGCAGGATTTTGATGACAAACCAGATCACGAACTTTTTACAAAAATGTATTTCGGATTAAAAAAATGGCGTCTTCCTGCAATTGATGAAGTTACCATTTACAATCTAAATTGGGTAGAAGTTAGTGAATCAATGCTTGCAAAGCTGTATCAATTACTAAAAGAAAGCTATGATAAAAAATTATTTGCCTATTATAAAAGACTGATTAGAGAAATTAAAAATCCTGATGCAAATATTCAACAACTATTTTCAGAACACGATGAATTGTTTGTTTTGTTAAAATCAGTATTCCCTAATTTACCTGATAAAATAACAATTCAAACTAAGAAAACAATATATCCGGATTTGACTCCTCAAAAAATGTACCCAGATCTTGGAGTAGACAGCATGTATTTTATTTGGTCTGGAACTTTATTAACTGAAGTAGAGATTAAATATGGTATAGGCGAAGTGACAAGAGATAGCAGAGGTAAATATCCTAAACTAAAACTGGGTCAGTGGTATAACGAGGATAGACTTTTTTTACCAGATGAAGAAGAATCTACTTTCTGGAAAGCCTCATTATATAATACTATTAATGCCCGACATTATGTTTATCATACCATTGAACAACGCCATGCTTATTACAAATTCGTAGATGCCTATTTAAAAACCAAGGGCATAATATCGGAATGGTTTGATGCTGCCGCAAGAGTAACAATGGGATCTATTACGGACTCAATGCAAGGCGAAACTGCATTAGGATCAGCAGAGATGATTAATCTTTGGTATTTGTCTGACAAAACGGATGAATTTTTAATTGGAGGTAATAAGTATCTGTTTGCTGATAATATGAATAACGTCAAACTACTTTTGGAAGGAAAAGGAAAGTTGAGTGGAGAATTTATTGATGCAAAGGGAAATAAACAAAGTTTTAAAAATTTATCAAAACAAGAGTTAGACTATAAATTAGTAGAGTTTGAGCAGTCCATGGTTCAGGATTATATCAATTCTTCGTTTAAGGATTTAGATATTAGTTTAATGAAAAAATCGCTAAATGAAGTATCAGCAACTAGCGGAAACAAAGAATTTGATACCATTATTAAAGAAATTAATGAGAATTTTTCTCATTGGATGGCTCCTGATCTTATGGAGGATATTATGGGGAAATATTTTAGCAAAGATGGAAAAGTAATTTTCAATTTTGCGAAATATGAGGACAGGGTAAAGCTTGGACAAGTAATGGTAAAAGAATTGTACTACTTAAAACTGAGTGATACTTTTAAAATTGATAATTTCGATAAAATAATAGAAAACCCTGTACAAAATAGTAGAAAAACCAGATACTTTAGAATTGATCAAAAAGATGCAGTAAAAGAGGAGTCAAAACACTTAAAGGAGTACAAATTATTTGCACGATTATTTAGAATAAAAAGTAAACTTAATGAAAAATCGATCTATATATTGTCGAATTTGGATGAGGTTGTCAGAGTCTTTTTAAATACAGGAATTTCAGCAATCGAAGAGTTTCTATATTCATTAATAGATATTGGAGAAGAAGTTACCACAGACTTAGGAGAACTCTATGATGAAATTAAGGAAGAATTTGAAAGAACAAAACTAAGTAATCATTATAGTGAAACATACATTGATGTTATTAAAAACTTATATGAAAATATAACAGAAATTAATGAAATAAGAAAAATGCTGCAGGAAAAAATTGCAGAAAAAGTAGAGGAAAAAGGAAAGAAAATACAAAATAAAATAAAAGAAGAAATTGATCAGCTGCCTAATGAAATAGCTGGAAATGTAATTGAGAAAGTGGCAAACCGAATTTATCCAGGAGTTAGGCAACTTAAACATGAAAATAGAAAAGAATCATTATTTAGAAAAAGCTACGAAGCTACGGTTGCTATCTTACTCTATGAATTTGCATCAGGTACTGGGCCACAGAGTCGTAAATTTGATTTTTATGAACATAAATTTGCGCAGGCAATTCTGGAAGACCGAATGATTAACGAAATCATGGAAGAAACCTTAAAACTATTAAGACAAACTAATTATGATTTTGTAAATAAACCGGACAGTAAAGAATTAAAAATTGATCTGGAGTTTAGTCCAACGGTAACTTATGCTATCGAAAGTCTTGACAAACATTTAAATTCTAATCTTGCACAAATATTTATTGGAGGAGCTTTTGCTTTGGTGCGCATAAGAAAAGGGAAATTGGAAGGTTATATTTATAATGAAACGTCAAGAGAATCCTTAATACTTCATTTAAATGTTGGGGATATACAACGAAAAGACGATGAAAGCAAAGAGCGAAGTTTGTCAACTATTGTACAAAGAATTTATTTTACTTTTAAGCTGCCTAAATAAAAAGAAAATATACACAATAGGAAAATATACCCATTTCAACCTCAATTACATTACATTAAGTACAAATACACCCCTTAAAAAGAAAAATAGCGACATCTCTTTTTTTGTATTAGATTTATCTTGCAGTGCGTTTGGTTTATTTTTTTTCTAAGTTTAGAGCAAATAAACCAATCGCATTAATTAATCATTGATCTGTAAGTAAATCAATTTATGAAGAACATTAAAAGCTGCATTTTAAGTCTTGTATTTTTTATTTTAATTCCTTTTTACAGCAGTGCTCAGGGATCAGATTTGTATTTTGATCATATCGATTATGATGTGAGTTTTTCGCAGAGCATGATTTCGAGTATTCATCAAACTAAAAAAGGGTTTATCTGGATAGGAACTGCAAACGGATTAATTAGTTACGATGGCTACAGTTTTTTAAGATATGCCTACAATAAAGACATCTTAAATACGATAAGCAACAACCATATTAATGTTGTTTTAGAAGATAACGAAAAACAGCTTTGGGTAGGAACCAATAACGGTCTGAATCTTTTTAACAAAAGAGAACGTGATTTTTTAAGAGTCGATGTTCAAAAAGTGAAAGGAGGCAGAAACTACATTTCATCGATCATTCAGGACGATCAAAACCGAATCTGGATTGGGACTTTTGGTGGTGTCAAACGCTTAAATAAAAAACAGTATTTATTAGAAGAAATCTCCAACGATCATAATTCCCCTTTTAGAAAAAGCAGGGTTTTATCACTCTTTTACGATCGCAATTATGGCGTTTTAGTGGGCACGGCAAAAGGACTAGAATGCTTTGATCCTAAAAATGGTTCAAAAAAAGAACTTCCTAAAGTTTTAAAGGAAAATGAAGCTTTAGTCCATTCGAAGATTTGGAAAACAATCAAAGAAAAAAATGGCGATTTATGGTTTGCGACCGAAGCAAACGGAGTTTTTCATTATAATGTAACCACAAATTCAGTAAAAAATTATTTGCAGAATTCCAGCAATAAGAAAAGTTTATCATCAAATTGGGTCAATGATATTGTGGCGGTAGACGCCAATACCATTTGGTTTGCCACAAAAAACGGATTATGCATTTATAAAAAAGACAAAAATGAATTTACAAAATATCAGCACAATCCACTTACGGGTTACAGTTTGTCTGACGATGATGTAAAATGTTTTCTAAAAGACCGTCACGACGATATCTGGATTGGGACAAATGGCGGTGGTGTGAACTTTTTCCAGAAAACCAATACCAATTTTGCAAATGTAAGAGAGGTTATAAAGCCCAATTTCGGATTAAACAGTGCTTTGGTAAATGCCGTTTCAAAAGAAAGCAACAATGCTGTTTGGGTAGGAACGAATGGGGGAGGTTTGAATTTTCTGGATTTCAGAAATAACAAAAATTCCTCGTATTTAATCGATACCAACGATTTTGATAAAAGCGTCAATATGATTACTGCTTTAGTAAATCAGGATCAGGAGAGTTTGTTTTGCGGGACTTTCAACGGATTATTTAAGTTTAATAAAAACAGCAAAACCTTCAGTAAAATATCACTTTCTCCAAACCCGAAAGAGCGCAACCGACCGATAACTTCTTTGTTACTAGACAATAACGATTTATGGGTAGGAACAAACGGAAACGGATTAAAAAAAATACTTCCCGACGGAACCATCGAAAGCTATATGGCCGACGGGACTTCAAACGCAATCAGCGATAATTTTATTACAGATATTGCAAACCGCGAAAATGGTTTATGGATTGCCACACAATACGGTTTGAACTTTTTCGACAAAAAACTAAAAAAAGTTACCAAAATCTATAAATCAGGTAAAGCGAGCGGATTGCCCAATAACAGTCTTACCGTTATGTTTACCGATTCCAGGAAAAGATTTTGGATAGGTTCTGAAAGTGGCGGAATCAATTTGTTGAATGAAAAAGCCGGACATTTTTTCGAAATCAACCGCGCGCTGGGTTTTACAGATGAAACCATAAAAAGTATTTCAGAAGATTCGCAAGGAAATATCTGGATCAGCGATAATAATTTGCTGTATAAAATCAGAACAAAGAAATTTAGAACAACTCCAATTATTTCTGACTTTGAGATTACTTCTTATTCCGCAAAAGACGGTTTAAAAGTAAAACAGTTTTCGAACAACAGCAGTTTAAAATTAAATGATAATGAATTGATCTTCGGATCTTCAAACGGATTGATCGTTTTTAATCCCTCCAAACTCATCAAAACTCCTGATAATGCTGAGATCGTTTTAACGAAGCTGATCGTGAACAATGAAGAAATCAGACCCGGAAGTAAAGAAGTGGAACTAAAAGAAGATATAAGCGAAACTCAGGAAATTATTCTGCATCATGACCAGGGATATATTGGTTTGGAATTCAGCGCAATGAACTTTGTTTCTCCCGAAAAAAACGAATATGCTTATAAATTAGAAAGTTCCTTTAATAAAGACGATTGGCATACCATTGGTTCACAACATTATATCAATCTGACCAATTTAAATTCGGGAACTTATCTGTTAAAAATTAAAACAGCAGATGGTGGCGGAAAATGGAATCCAGCCATTAAAACCTTAAAAATAATCATGTTACCGCCCTGGTGGAAAACATGGTGGGCGTATATCTTTTATTTGGGATTGCTAGTGGCGGGAGGTGTTTTATTGTTTCGTTTTTTCAGAAATAGAGAATTATTAAAACAAGCCTTTTATCTGGAGCAGGTAGAAAAAGAAAGACAAGAGGAATTGTACAAAATGAAACTGGATTTCTTTACCAATGTTTCGCACGAAATCAGAACGCCGTTAACGCTGATAAGCGGGCCGGTTGAGGAACTTTTAAATAGTGCCGAGAAAAATTCGAATCTCGAACACAAACTAAAAGTCATCAAAAACAATTCTGACCGATTATTAAAATTAGTCAATGAATTAATGGATTTCAGGAAAGCTGAAAAAGGAAGCATGAAAATTTATTGCGAACAGCAGGATATTGTTTCCTTCTGTTTTGATATCTACGAATCTTTCCGCGGATTTGCAGTCGAGAAAAAAATCGATTACAAATTCGTTCTCAACATCAATACCGCTTTGATTTATTTTGATAAAAATCAGATGGAAAAAGTGATTTATAATCTGCTTTCGAATGCCTTTAAATTTACCAGTAAAAATGGCCGAATCACTTTGGCTGTAGAGCAAAAAGAAGATTCAGATTCCATAGAAATAAAAGTAAAAGACAACGGAATTGGTATTCCTGAAAACAGAAAAAAGAAAATATTCAAAAACTTTTTCCAATTAGACGATCGCGGAAGCGCCAATTTAGGAAGCGGGATAGGTCTGGCTTTAAGCAAAAGTATTGTCGAACTGCATCACGGAGAAATTAAAGTACAAACAGAAGCCGATGCCAATTTCAACACCATATTTACGATTACTTTAAAGAAAGGAAAAGACCATTTTAAGAAGTCGCAGATTGTTGAAAATGCCATTAAGATAGAAGAAAATGCAAACCCAATTTCGGATGTCAAAACTGAGATTGAAACGTATGAGGCGGAATATATTGAAGAACCGGAAAGCAGCAACAAAAAGACTATTTTGGTTATTGAAGACAACGAAGAAGTGCTCTCTTTTGTATATGATATTTTATACAGCGATTATAAAGTCCTGAAATTTACAAACGGAATAAAAGCACTGGAATACATGGAAAAAGAAATTCCGGACCTTATCGTAACCGATGTAATGATGCCGGAAATGGACGGTTTTGAATTGTGTAAAATTCTAAAAACAAGTATCAATACCAATCATATTCCGGTTATTTTGCTAACGGCGAAATCATCTACTTTAAACAGAATCGAAGGACTTTCAACAGGAGCAGATGCTTATATTTCGAAACCTTTTAGTATTGAAGAATTGAAACTGACAATAGCTAATTTATTATCGGCCAAAGAAATAATGCGTCAGAAATACGGAGACGGGTTTATTACAGATGCTGAGGATGAAAATGCAAACACACCCGAAGGTTTATTCGTAAATAAACTAACACTGATCATCGAAGCCAACATCGATAATACTGATTTTGATGTCAACGATCTGGTTCGCGAAATTGGAATGAGCAGAACCGTGCTTTATAAAAAAGTACAAACTCTTACCAATCAATCCGTAGCCGGTTTTATAAAAAATATGCGACTAAAGAAAGCTGCCAGTTTATTAATGAACACCAGTTATTCAGTATCAGAAGTAACCAATATGGTAGGTTTTAATGATCGAAAACATTTCAGTAAAGAATTTAAAAGGTTTTATAATTTATCGCCTACTGAATATAAAGGGTCGAAAAATTAACCGCTAAGGTTTAACCGCAAGGTTCGCTACGATTTACGCAAAGTCCGCAAAGTTTAATTAAGCTTTGCGGACTTTGCATTTTTTATCTTTTGTGTGCTTTTCGGTTAATGTTTTGAAATTAATCGAATTTCAAAAATTTAAGTTTTTTATTACGGATACCGTTTTTTTAAAGCCTAAAACTGCAAATAAGCACATTAATCCCCCTAAAAACGAATATCTTCCTCCCCTAAAAACGTCATTTATTAGTCACATTTGCAATGAAATCATGACTGATTTTTATACTAACTAACCAAAACAATAACTATGAAAAAAAACAAACATGAAAAGATGTTTTTTCTTGGAGGAAATTATCTAAAACTAATTTTACTGCTGTTTATGTGCATCCTTTCGACCACAACGAATGCGCAGGAAGCCTCAATCACAGGAAAAGTAGTCGATAGTCAGGGCTTACCCTTGCCAGGCGTAAATGTGCTTGCAAAAGGAACATCAAAAGGAGTCCAGACCGATTTTGATGGTAACTTTAGTATCAATGTTCCGGCAAAGAGCATATTGGTATTCTCTTTTATAGGGATGGATGAGGTTTCGGTTCCAACCGAAAATAAAAAGAATTTAAAAGTAGTGATGAAAGCAAGCTCTCAGGCGCTTGACGAAATTATAGTAGTAGGTTACGGTACAAAAAAGAAAAGTGACGTAATCAGTTCTGTGGCATCAGTAAAGCCGGGTGACATGACTAAAGTTGCCACTTCTGATGTGGCCGAAATGTTAAGAGGTAAAGCAGCAGGGGTTCAGGTATCATTGGCTGATGGCGGACCGGGTAGTTCTTCAACAATACAGATTAGAGGGAAAAAATCCATCAACGGAAGTAACGAACCTATTGTAATTGCTGATGGAATCGTAATAGGAAACATTAATGATATTAATGCTAATGATATTGCTTCTTTAGAAATTTTAAAAGATGCCGCCGCGCAGTCTATTTATGGTGCAAGAGCATCAAATGGGGTTATTTTGATTACGACTAAAAGAGGAAAAACAGGAAAGGCAAAAATTGCGTACAATGGCTTCTCGGGAGTGCAGACAATCAACCGAAATTTCGATATCTATAGCGGCGAAGAGTTTGCTCAATTAAAAAGAGAAGCGTATAGAACAAGTAATAATGGTGTTTACAGACCAGATAATCAGGTTTTTTCTCCGCTTGAGCTAGAATCGGTTCAATCAGGAAAATATATCGATTGGGAAAAATATGCTTTAAGAACCGGCGTTACCAACAACCATAGTTTGAGCGTTTCGTCAGGAACAGATAAAACAAGCATTTTTACGAGTTTAAACTACATCAATACTTCGGGAGTTGTGCCTAATACCGACTTCGAAAAAGTAGCCATGAGAATTAATGTGGACCAAAGAATTAGCGACTGGCTTAAAGTGGGAATGAATCTTTCGCTTCAGTTTTCAGAGTCAAATCGTCCAAATGTGGGTAATATTCTAAATAATGCCATAAATACATCACCACTAGGTAAAATTTACAATGATGATGGTTCGTTCCGCCACCTTCCGGGCGGAATTCAGGAAACACCAAATCCACTAATTGATATTTACGAAACCAATACAAATGAGTTAAACAGAAACGACATTATGAATGTGTTTTTGGACATCAACATTCTAAAAGGTTTTACCTATAAATTAAATGCTAGCAGAAGATCGTGGAATTACAAAGCAATGAATTTTAATTCTTCGAGATCACTTTCAGGAATCGCAAATTCAGGGCAGGGAAGCGGCAGTATTCTTTTTAAGGATAATGTAGAATATCAGTTTAGTAATATTTTAAATTACAATTTTAAACTGGCTGAGAAAAACCATTTTAGCGCAACTGGAGTTTACGAAATAACATCATCAGAATACAATGAATTTAAAAATTCATCAAACAGGATTCCGAGTGATATTTTAGGGATTTATGGTTTAGAAAGTGCTTTTTTGAATACACCTGAAATTGGCGGAAATGAAAGATCGCTAATTTCATTTGCCGGAAAATTAGAATATGATTTCGATAACCGTTATTATTTTACAGTTTCAGGCAGAGCCGATGGATCATCAGTATTTGGTAAAAACAATAAATGGGGATTTTTTCCGGCTGTAAATGCTGCCTGGAATGTTTCGAACGAAAGTTTCATGAAAGAACACGTTCCTGTTTTGAGCAATTTAAAATTAAGAGCCAGTTATGGTAAAGTAGGGAATCAGCCAAAAGATCCGTACCAAAGTATGGCAGTGGCAGATCAGAGAGATTATATCATCAACGGAATAAAAGTATCCGGTTATGTTCCGGGTTCACAATTGTCTAATCCGGATTTGCGTTGGGAAACGTCAACACAGTTAAACCTTGCTGCCGATTTTGGTTTATTCAAAAACAGATTAACAGGAACGGTTGAGGTGTATAATACTGATACGTCAGACTTATTAATCTATGAAACGCTAAATGCCAATACAGGATATACAACCAAATTGTCCAATCTGGGTAAAGTAAATAACAAAGGTTTAGAGATTACTTTGAACGGAGATTTGATCAAAAAACAAGATTTCAGACTGAATGTTGGCGCAACTTTCACCAAAAACAAAAACAGCATCGTAAGCATTTATGGTAAAGATGCCAACGGAGACGGAAAAGAAGATGATTCTGTTGGAAACCTGTGGTTCATCGGGAAACCAATTGATGTGTATTACCGCTATAAAGCCGTTGGAATTTATCAGCAGGGAGAAAATATTCCAATTGTTACAGGAACAACTTTGTATCCTGGAGATATAAAATTATATGATGCAGACCCGTCAAATGGTGCAAATCCAAATCCGGATCAGGATAGAGTGATTACTTCAAAACTGCCGGATTGGTTCGGAACTTTTTCAGTGAGTTTAGAATACAAACGTTTCGATTTCTCGGCAGATATTTATACTGTTCAGGGCGTTACCAGAGACAATTTATTTTTATACGATTATGTAAAAGGAGGTTCTTTAAGAGGAGTTAAAAACGGTATTAAACAGGATTACTGGACACCTGAAAATCCGGGTGGAAACTGGCCGAGACCAAGAGACGGAAACGATCCGCCGTATATCAATACTTTAGGATTACAGGATGCCTCTTATATTCGTTTACAAAATGTATCACTTGGTTTTAAGTTCCCGGAAAATACACTTAAATCATTAGGATTGAGCAATATGAGATTGTATGTAACGGGAAGTAATTTAATTACTATTACAGATTATCAGTCGTACAGTCCTGAAAAAGATATAAACGATTATCCAGAACCTGTTACTTGTGTTATAGGCTTACAAGTAGGTTTCTAACAGCACATTTAAGACATCAACAAAATAAAAATAACAAGATTATGAAAAATATAAATTTTCTATTTGTTTTGATATTCGGACTTTCTTTAGGACTGACTTCGTGCGAAGAATTTCTGGAAGAAAACGTAAAAGATCAAATTTCTGTAGATTATATCTACACTTCTCCGGCAGGTTTAGAAGTTGGAGTAAATGCACTTTACAACCAGATGAGGTATTATAATTCGCCATCCGGAGATAATAGCGATTTATGGGCCAATGTATTCTTTATGGTTGCAACAGATTTAGGATTGCACAGAACCTGGAATACACCTTATGGTACAGGACATAATCCGCAATCTTTTACAGGATCAAAATGGATTCAGGGCTATAAAATTATCGACAGATGTTCTGCTATTATAACTTCGGCAAGATCTATTAATATGGATCAAAATGCGAAGAAAAGACTGGTGGCACAAGCACGTGTTATAAGAGGCGAATTGTATTTGGATTTAAAACAAATGTACGGCGGAATCTTAATTGATACCATTCCAACAACGCCGGAAAATATTAATGATGTAGCAGAATATAAAGTTGCCAGCGATGCCGATGTTTACAAATTAATCGACGGTGATCTTGATTATGCAATAGCAAATCTTCCTTTTAAGGTAGATGCAGGACGTTACGGACAAGGTGTTGCAAGACACATACGCGGTAAAAGCGCTTTGTGGCAGCAAGACTGGACAGAAGCAGCCGCACAATTTGATGCGATTATCAATGACGGAACTCACGGTTTAGTACCACTGGCTGAGGTTTGGGGACAAAATGCCAACCATAAAGAATCACTTTTTACTTATCAAAGAGATTTTCTATTAGGTCCTAGTGATGATTTGGCAGGGGGTGGCGGTTTCTGGTTAGGAAGCGTTTTTACTCATAGACCTTATGAATTAAATGCAAGTGAAATGATTCAGGATGTGGCTTATGGAGGTCAGTCTCTAGGATGGTTTTATCCAAACAATTATTTGAAATCACTTTATGATCAGACTAACGATTTGAGGTTTAAAACCTATTATTATTCGGATAATTATCAGGATTATAAAATCAATGTTCCGGGGAACCCGAAATTTGGACAGCCGATTACCAATCCGGCAATTGCGGCTCCAAACGGAAATTACAGAGCCTGGCACTGGAGTTTGAAAAAATACCACGATACAGAAAAACTGCCTATGACATCCAACAGTTACAAAGATTATATGTATTACAGATTGGCCGAAACTTATTTATTAGCTTCTGAAGCATATCATAATCTGGGTAATGACACAAAAGCACTGGCTTATTTGAATAAAGTGAGAAGAAGAGGTTATACCGGAAACCCTGAAAGTACTGTCACAACTTTTGATTTGACCACCTGGACATTAAATAATTATTTGGATGAATCAGCCAGAGAATTGGCTTTTGAAAACAACAGATGGTTTTTGCTAAAACGATTAGGACTTTTGGTAGAAAGACAAAATCTATATTTCCGTTCAAGTCCATCAGGAACGAGTGCCGGAGAAGTGCCTTTGAAGATGACACCAGTAATGGTCAATATGCCTATACCGCAAACTCAGATCGATTTAATGGGAAAACCGGCAGGATTTAATGTGGGATATAATTAATTAGAATCAAACCGTTGGGTGTAATTATTTTTAACACATAGAAACATAGAATTACTGAAGTCAATAAAGGCGTTTCACTTGCATAACAAACATAGCTATGTGCGAGAAACAAGTTTCTTTTTGATTTACTTTTTTAAAAGCATAAAATCTATGTTTCTATGTGTTTAATTGTTTTTTTTATGAATTACCCCAACGAGTTAAGAATCAAGTTTTTGTTAGTAACAATCGAGCTGGAAATTGAAATTGAGTTTGACTTCCAGATCAAATAAAAAATAACACGATGATAAAGAAACAATATATTTTAGGTCTGTTAACCGCTTTGTTGTTTGCTTCTTGCAGCAACGACGAAAAAACAGTTTTTATTAATGTTGATGATAATGGAGCTCCGGTAAATCCGACTCCAACATTGACTTTAAAAGAAAAAGCAAAGTTTAAAATTGGCGCTGCAGTAAAAATGAAAGATCTGCAAAACGAAGCCAATTTTAAAAATGCAGTCTTAAAACATTACAGTCAAATTACAGCCGAATACGAAATGAAAATGGCAAGTATATGGACTTCTTCAACAGCATACAATTATACAGCGGGAGATTATCTGGTAAATTTTGCCAAAGACAATAGTCTGGAAGTTCACGGACATACATTGGTTTGGTACGATTCGTTTCCGGAATGGTTTAAAAATGCCAAATACGATTCAATTGCATTCGAAGCCAAAGTCAAAATTTATATTACAGATGTTGTAGGACATTATAAAGGAAAAGTAAAAAGCTGGGATGTTGTAAACGAGGTTTTTGCAGATGGAGGAGCTTTAAGAAACGAAACGGTGATCAATTCGCTTTTTAAAGACCCAATTGGATTTTACGGAAGATGTTTCAGATACGCAAAAGCAGCAGATCCGGATGCTAAATTATTTTATAATGATTACAGCGTTGTTATTGATGGAGGAAAAAGAGCTGCTATCAAAAAAATGGTAACCAGATTCAAAGCCAACGGAGTGCCAATTGATGGTTTGGGAGATCAGTTTCATTATGCCACAGATACCAACCGACAAACTATGAAAACCGGTTTTACAGATCTGGCTTCAACAGGATTACTAATTCATATTTCAGAATTGGATATAAAAGTAAATACAGGAAAATCAGATTCGTATGTGTTTAATGATGTCGAACAGCAAAAACAATCTGAAACCTACAAATACATTACCACTATGTATGAAGAGCTGCCTCAAAATCAAAAATTTGCCATTTCAACCTGGGGCGTAACCGATAAATATACCTGGCTGACAAGTTTTTGGCATCCAAAAGAATATCCATTGCTTTTAGATGCCGATTATAATAAGAAACAGGCCTATCAGGGATTTTTAGACGGGTTGAAATAGAGTTTTAGAATATAGAATATAGAGAATAGAATATAGAGAATAGAATATAGAGAATAGAGAATAGAAGCAAGAGACAAGAAGCAAGATTAGATTATACTTTCTCTATCTTCTTTATTCTATTCTCTTAAAAAAAAACAAGAATCAAAATTTGCTGAGGTCTATTCTCTTTCTTCTTTGTTCTTTGTTCTTTCTTCTGTCTACTCTTTCGTCTATTTTCTTAAAAAAAAAATAATAAAAAAAGAAATCATGAACATAAAACTAAATAATATAGCCAAATTAAAATACTTGTTTCTCGTGCTTTCGATAGGTTTACTTTCCTGCGATGATGATGTGCGTGAAGTATATCTTTATAATCAGGGAAAATTAGAAGCCACTTCAACTAACACATCTGTTAAAGCTGGAGAAACAGTTACTTATACCGATGCGTCAACAAAAGTACGTGCTGTAAAATGGACTTTTCAGGGCGGGGCTCCGGGATCTTCAATCGAACCAAATGTTGAGGTAAAATATACTAAGGGTGGAACTTTTACAACAACTCTCGAAATTACTTTTGTGGATAATACGATACAAAAGAAAACCTTTACTGTAGAAGTCGAAGCTCCTGCAACTCCGCCAATTGTTATTCCGGCTGATGCGCTTAAAATTTACTCTGATAATACTGATTTTACCAAAACGGCACCTGTTTTAAATTGGGTTTCAAGCAATCAGTTTGTACTTAAAGAAGTGGCTACTGATGGTTATGAAGGCGCTTACAGAAATTTTTCTCTTCCTGCAACACCGCCTGCAGCTGAAGCCAAATGGGCAATGGCAATTTTGTCATTTGTAAATTTCACGGATATCACTTCTTACACTTATATCAATATGGCGGTAAGAACAACTAGCACGGGAAAAATCAGATTTAGAATGAAAGACGCCTCGAATACAGGATATGTAGAATTTGATGCCACAAGCAATTTATACGGATTAAAAAGAGACGGAAGCTGGAATATGGTTAAGATTCCAATTGCAGAATACAAAAAACAGAATTCGGCATTAGATCTTACTAAAATTAAAGATATTCTGGTTTTACGAAGCGTTGATCCGGAAGATGTTAGAGCGATGAACAATTACATTTTCGATATTGATCATATTTATTTATCGAAATAATTAGAGTGAACTCGGTTTCAGTCTCAGTTTACAGTCACAGTTTACAGTCTCAGTTTACAGTTTAACATGACTGATAACTGGGCCTGCGACTGATAACTGAGTACTTCGACTGAAAACTACGATATCTCTCAAAAAAATAATTAAAAACCAATTTAATGAAGCATTTCCTTTATCTCATATTCTGTTTAGTAAACCTGATTTCTTTGCAGGCGCAGAATAGTATTAAATATCAAAAAGTCGAAGCCCGACAAAACGCTTTAGATCCGAAATGGATATCGTATGAAGCCAAAACGGTTGATAAACTACCAGGATTTAAAACTAAAAAACAAGAACCAATTTCGATTTACGGAGGATCAAAAGTCTGGCAAAAAGAAGCAACGGGATTTTTTAGAACTCAAAAAATAGACAACAGATGGTGGATTATCGACCCCGAAGGTTATCCGTTTATCTATAAAGGAGTTGCTGTTTTTAATGCGGGCCGTTCTGTAAATCAGCAAAAAGCATTTGATAAAAAGTTTGGAAGTCCTGAAAATTGGCTGAAACAAGAATCAAAATTACTTCGCGATAATGGGTTTAACGGAGTAGGCGCGTGGTCGAATACAGACTTAGTTCGAAAAGGAGAAAATCCGTTGGTTTATACGGTTATTGTTTCTCCAATGGGAATGTATCATTCTGATCATATTAAAAAATACGGCGGAAAATACAAAGAAGCCAACTGGCAAAATTACCGTTTTGATTTGGTTATGGTTTTTGATAAAGAATTTGATGCGTATATCGAAAAAGCATTCAAAGATGTTTCTCAGTACAAAAATGATAAGTATTTGATGGGTTATTTTACTGATAATGAACTGCCATGGTATAACGACGCATTAGATAAACATTTAACTTTATTGGCCAAAGATGAACAAGGTTATCTCGCTGCAAAAGAATGGCTGGATCAAAGAAAAGGTTTTAATGCTTCGATATCAGATGTAAATCAGGAAGATAGAATGGCATTTACTGCTTTTTATTTTGAAACCTATATGAAAAAGGTAACAGCGGCGCTTAAAAAAGCAGATCCCAATCATCTTTATTTAGGATGTCGTTTTAATCAGGATAAAGAACAGGAATTAACAAATCCGGAGATTTTTAAAGTGGCTGGAAAGTACATGGATATTGTTTCGATCAACCATTACAGGAAATGGGAACCGAGTCAGGATTTAATGAACAATTGGGGTGAATGGTCAGGAAAACCGTTTTTAATTACAGAATGGTATACCAAAGGAGAAGATTCAGGATTGCCTAACAATACCGGCGCCGGATGGCTCGTTCGAACGCAGAAAGAGAGAGGGCTTTTCTATCAGAATTTCACTTTGGAATTACTTAAAAATAAAAATTCGGTGGGATGGCATTGGTTTAAATATATGGATAATGATCCCGAAGATTTAACGACTGATTATTCAAACAGAGATTCGAATAAAGGTATTGTAAACAGTGCGTTTGAGCCTTATGAACCTTTATTAAAAGAGATGAAAATCATCAATGATAATGCGTATGAATTGACGCAGTATTTTGATAAGAAATAGAGATTAATTTTTTTAACGGAAGTAAATGCGATCGATGCAATCGTGCAATATTACTCACAATCTTGTCATTCCGAGGAAAGAGGAATCTCCACAAGAAACTAACACAAAGGATATAGTTTGTCGAGCTACTAACGGAGATTCCTCGTTCCTCGGAATCGAAAACATTCTTATGAAAATGACTGCCCTAGCCCCGATAGAAGTGGAAATCCTTTTGTGGCGGGGTTCGCCACAAAAGATTGAAACGAATAGCGGGATTAGCTCCTAAAAAAGTGCATCTAAATATTAAAAATTATAATTAAAAATAAAAAATAATTTAAGCTATGAGAAAAATAATAATGCTGTGTTTTACTTTTCTGATTTTAGGGAAAACGATGGCGCAGGAAATTCCGTTACTTGCGAATATTGCATCACGAAACAACATCAACCTAAACGGAAAATGGAGTTATATTGTAGATCCGCTTGAAAACGGATATTATGATTATCGTCTTATGCCTTTTAAAGACAATGGATTTTTCCAAAACAAAAAATTCAACACCACAGATTTAAGCGAATATAATTTTGCAACTTCAGCCACAATGGATATTCCGTCTGACTGGAACAGTAAAGACGAAAGATTGTTTTTTTACGAAGGAACGGTTTGGTTTGAGAAAGATTTTAGTTATAAAAAGAATTCTCAAAGCAAAGGTATTCTTCATTTTGGAGCAGTCAATTATGATGCGAAAGTGTATGTAAACGGAAAATTGGCAGGAAGTCATGTTGGCGGTTATACACCATTTAATTTTGATGTAACCGATTTATTGGTCGACGGCAATAATTTTGTGGTTGTAAAAGTAGATAACAAACGCCATAAAGATAATGTGCCAACGGTAAACATGGATTGGTGGAATTATGGCGGAATTACCAGAGACGTTACTTTGGCCCAGGTTCCCAATACGTATATTGAAGATTATCTGGTGCAGCTGGATAAAAAAGACAAAACAAAAATTTCAGGCTGGGTGAAATTGAACAGCGAAACGGCAAATCAGTCGGTTTCGATTAAAATTCCGGAATTAAAAATCAAGAAAAATATCACAACAGATGCCAAAGGAATGGCGTATTTTGAGATTAAAACCAATCCTGTTTTATGGACTCCGGAAAAACCAAAATTATACGATGTAACTATTGAAAAAGCAGATGAAAGTATTGCGGATCAAATAGGATTTAGAACCATTGAAACAAAAGGAAAAGAAATTTTGTTAAACGGAAAGAAAGTCTTTTTACGCGGCATCAGTATTCATGAAGAAGCTCCATTTCGATCGGGAAGAGCGTGGTCTACAGAAGATGCGGTTACGTTATTGACCTGGGCAAAAGAATTAGGTTGTAATTATGTACGTCTGGCGCATTATCCGCATAATGAAAATATGGTAAAACAAGCCGAAAAAATGGGCTTAATGATCTGGTCTGAAGTTCCGGTGTATTGGACTATTTCCTGGACAAATCCAGATACTTACGCCAATGCCGAACGTCAGCTGCACGATATGATTTACAGGGATAAAAACCGTTGCGGAATTGTAATTTGGTCTATTGCAAATGAAACACCGCATGGAGATGACAGAGATGTTTTCCTGAGCAAACTGGCAAAATACGCCCGTACGCAGGACAATTCTCGTTTAATAAGCATGGCGATGGAAGTAACCAAAAGTCCGAACAATGTAAATACACTTCACGATAATATGAACGAATATGTAGATATTGTGAGTTTTAATCAATATTTGGGATGGTACAGAGGAACAAACGAATCGTGTAAAGACATGCAATGGATAATTCCGTACAACAAACCTGTTATTATCAGTGAGTTTGGTGGAGAAGCTTTACAAGGTTTGCACGGTGATAAAAAAGAGCGCTGGAACGAAGAATATCAGGAAGAATTGTATGTTCAAAATACTCAAATGTTCAATCGTATAGAAGGTTTGGCGGGAGTTTCTCCTTGGATTTTAGTCGATTTTAGATCACCACGCAGACAGTTGCCTAATATTCAGGATTTCTTTAACCGTAAAGGATTAATTTCTGATCAGGGAATAAAAAAGAAAGCTTTTTATGTCATGAAAAATTGGTACGCTCAAAAAGAAGAAGAGTATAAATAACAGAAAGTTAAAATAATTAAAAAAGTGCGGTTGCCTGAAAAGACGACCGCACTTTTTTTGTGAATTATATTAAGATTTTATTGTTTTAAATCATCTTCTTTTTTCTTTATACACCTTCCTCTTGGTTCATCACCTTCATGAAGTACGATTTCTGAATGCAGGAACTGTGCAGCTTCGGCAGAATCTTTTACTTTGATGGCACTTCTTTCTAACATTTCAGATTCAAAATCCTTTAAAACACTTTCTCTTATCCCTGCTTTTCTCCATTGTGACATTGGTCTGCATCCTTTTGAAATGCCTCGAGCGAGAGCAAGGGCGTCCAGCAGCGCCTGATTGGCACCTTGCCCTTTAAACGGGCTCATTGGGTGAGCTGCATCTCCAATCAAAGTTACTTGTTTGGCTTTCGATAATAATGTTGAATCGAGTAATTCCCGATCATAAACAGGATAACCGGAAATTTGAGCTTCCTGAGTCGCTGCTATAATCTGCGGAATAGGATCGTGCCATTGCGTTCTTCGGCTTGCTTCTTCCTTAAGCGCCTGAGTTCCCAGAGTACTAAGCGTTTTGGCTTCGTCTTCCGGCATTGGAAAACTTAGCTGCCACATTACAGAATCTGCCGTATAAGGCATTATGTAAATGCGCTCATTGCCGTTAGCGGTCTGGAATACTGTTGCAGAATCTAATAAATCACTATCAATTCCTTCAAGGGCTTTTAATGGGCAAATACCCAATATCACAATACAGTCCAGATAACGTAAAGGAGTAATATGTTCACCAATTAATAATCTTCGTACCGAACTGCGAATACCATCGGCCCCGACTAAAAGATCGGCTTTTATGTTTTTTATTTCACCGTTTACCTGAAATTTTAAATCAATACCTTCATCTTCGTTTGCTTTAAAATCAACCAATTGATGTCCCCATTGTACAAAATCATGACCTCCGAGTTGTTCTAATAATGCTAGTCGTAATGATTGTCTTGCGATATGTACATTGGTTCTTTTATTCGCCGTTTTAGTATCGGTCTGTAACCATTTTCTAATTCCCCATTCACCAATGACTTTTCCTTCTGTGTTATGTACCAAATGCCTTGTTGAAACCACACCATCTTTTAGAGAGAAAATACCCAATCCTTCTATGGCTTTACTGGCTTGCTGCAAAGTAAGTCCGTAACCCTGAGATCGTGCCTCGAAGTTATTGTCACGTTCATAAAGAGTAAAAGGAATTCCGCGATGTAAGCAGGCAACGGCCAAAGCCACACCGCCAATACCACCGCCAATAATAGCAACATGTGGATAATTTTCTGTATCAGCAGGAGGAGAAGTAGCTGATGCAATCAAACCTGAGCCATTACAGTTCAGGCATACGTATAAATTACCTTTAGGATAAACCGGAGCTGTTCCTTCTTTCGTTTTTTCAAACTGATCGAGAGCTATCTGGTAGAGCAGTCGCGCTTTTTTGCTGATTCTTCGGCTTTTTTTGCCGCGTCCCTGGCATTCCGGACAAATAGTCCAGCTGGTTTCTTGATTTTCCACTTTTTTGCTTTACGCTTTATTTAATTGGATCTTGCTTTACTTTATAAAGAAAGAATGGGCAAATATAATTGATTACGGGCTCTAATAAAAAAGTGAATGCTAAATGATATTGATAACGTCTTGACCTCATTCAAATCTTTCCAGATCATGAAGCCTTTCTTTTGGTCTGAAATATACTTTATAAGAAAATAATGGTTATAAAGTTATAGATCTTTTCTAACTGAATCATCTTTTAGTTTTTAACACAAAAAATGTTTAATATTGCTTTTTTGATACTCAACTCTTTCCATTAATGCCTGCTTATAGCGAATATGCTGATCATAATTTATTAGATCTTCTTAAGGAAGATGATCAGCTAGCGTATACAGAAATTTTTGAGCGGTATTGTAAAATTCTGGTCAATCATGCCTATAAAATGTTGGGTAACCGCGATGAAGCGAACGATGTTGTTCAGGAAGTATTTTTATCGATCTGGAACAAACGCCAAGAATTGATTGTTACAGGATCACTTTCCTCTTACTTATACAAAGCAACAAAAAACAGAATCCTGAATCACATCGCCCACGAAAAAGTGGTTTCAAATTACGCTGATTCCATTTCAAACTTTATTGAAAATGATTATGTTTTAGCAGATTCAAATCTTCGGGAAGAAGAATTAGAAGCCATAATTGCTAAAGAAATTGCTTTACTTCCGGAAAAAATGCGGGAAGTTTTTTTACTGAGAAAAGTAGAAGAGCTTTCGTATGATGAAATTGCACTTCAACTTAATATTACCGATAAAACAGCCAAGCAGCAAGTCTATAACTCGCTAAAAATATTACGTGAAAAACTCAAAAATTTCATGGGGGTTTTTGTGATATAACTATAGTATTGCCTTTATGTTAATTTCTATGTCAAAATCTAGGCATATCATCTTAATTGATAAAGAAAAAGTAATACTCTTCTTGCTTTGATAACGATATAGTAATATTTTTTTAATTTTTTTCGTCATTTACCTATGACAAAAGTAGTTTATAACTGTCTTACTTAAAAACGGGACAAAATTTCGTATTGTACTTATGAATGAAAATGAAATCTTAGCATTGCTAAAAAAATATCAGGAAGGGACTTTATCGAATGAAGATAAGGATAAAGTAGATGCGTGGTATTTGCATAAAGCTTCTAATAGCAATTTACAGCTTAACGAGTACGAGCTGGAAGATAGTTACGAATATCTAAAAGCGAAGTTACCCTTAAAACAGGAAACAAAAGTAATTCGTATTTGGCCGCGTGTTGCTGTAGCTGCTTCGATCGCTGTATTATTAGGCACGGGAATATTTTATTTTACAAAACCAAAAGAACAAATTCCGCAAGTTGCTGAAAAACCACAAGAAATCGCTCCGGGAGGAAATAGAGGAATCCTGACACTTTCGAACGGAAAGCAAATTGTTCTGGCTGATATTTCGGCAAAAGATACAATTGCCAAAGAAGGTGAAGAAGATGAGGTTACCATAAAAATGGGCGCTAATGGTGTGATCACCTATATTATAAATCCAAAAGCTGATGCTTCAAAAGCTGATGCTAATTTATTCAACACACTTTCGACACCTACCGGAGGACAATACAATATTGTTCTGGCAGATGGAACAAAAGTGTATCTAAACGCGGTTTCATCGATTAAATATCCAACCCAGTTTAACGGAGATCAAAGAATCGTGGAACTTGACGGAGAGGCTTATTTTGAAGTGGCCAAAAATAAAAACAAACCTTTTATTGTAAAATCCGGCGATCAGGATATAGAAGTCCTTGGAACGCATTTTAACGTACATGCTTATGATAATGAATCTGTTGTAAAAACGACTTTATTAGAAGGAAGCGTTGCGGTGAGTTATAAAAACCAAAAAGCCATTTTAAAACCCGGTCAACAATCTAATGTATCTGATAAGTTTAATAAGATTACAATAAAACAAGTCGATACCGAAGCTGCGATTGCATGGAAAAATGGCCGTTTTAAATTTGATAATGCCGACTTAAAAACCGTTATGCGACAATTAGAACGCTGGTACGGAATTAAAGTAGAATACCGCGGCGATGTCTCGGATGTACGATTTAACGGCGGAACGTTTATGAATAAAAATTTGTCTGAGGTATTAAAAGTACTTGAGCTTAGTAATATAAAATTTAAGGTTGAAGGAAAAACAATTATTGTATATCCCTGAGTTTAAATTTACCTGAATATATTGAGACTATAAACTAAAAAACCAGAAGCAGTTGCGATGCTTCCGGTTTGTTTTAAAAGTTAATAGCCAATATAAGTTGTCCACCTATTGTTTAACTATAACCAAATGTAAATGTATGAAATTTAATTTACAACCAAAAAAACCTTACAAAAAATTCAGAAAAAAGGGTAGCAGTTTTTCTACCTATTTATGCGGCCTTAGTGCGATACTTTTGTTGTTGTGCAGTTATAAAGGACAAGCACAAAACATCAGCATTAATTTTAAAGGTGCACCACTTGAAACAGTGTTGAAGGAAGTGGCGAAACAGGCCAATTACGAAGTTTTTTATACCCAAAAATTGCTAAAAGATTCGAAACCTGTAACCATTAATGTTAAGAATTCGAATGTAAAAGAAACGCTGAATCAGATTTTTAATTCTCAAAATTTAAAGTACACGATTACCAATCAAACGATTGTGGTAACGGCTGTAAAAGAAAAGGCGGAGAACTTGGGAAACGTATTAATCGATATCCGAGGAAAAGTATTAAACAATAAAAATGAGCCTTTTCCCGGAGTAACGGTTGCTCTTTCGGGAACAAACAGAACCAGCATAACTGATTTTGACGGAAGTTTTGCTTTTGATAATGTTCCGGAAAACGGCATTCTTGAATGTTCAGGATTAACGATTGAAAAGAAATCTTTTGGGATCACCGGGAGAAAAGAACTAACGCTGATTGTTGAAGACAAAGTAGCTGCAATGAAAGAAGTTGTAATTACAGGTTATCAAACGCTTACCAGAAGTCACTCAACAGGTGCAATTGCAACAATTGACGAAAAAACATTAAATGAAAATATCAATGCCGACTTATCTACTGCGCTGGAAGGTCGTGTGGCAGGTTTGATGCTGCGAAAAAATCCTACAGGAGCTTCTGCAGATACACCAATTTTGCGTGGTATGGGAACTTTTTCTTCAGTTGATGTTGGATATAGTCCGCTTTTGGTAATTGATGGTTTGCCAACAGAACTGACTTTAGAAGATATTAACCCTTATGATATCGAAAGTGTCAACGTTCTTAAAGATGCTGCAGCGGCTTCTATTTATGGTTCGAGAGCAGCAAACGGAATTATCGTTTTGACTACCAAAAAAGGAAATGGTAAATTGAAAGTAAGTATAAATTCGGATTTCTTTATTTCGACAAAGCCAAGTTTCAAGAGTATGAATTATGCTTCGACAAGCGATTTGATCGATTATGAACAAGCGGTTTATAAGAGAGAAAGAGCCAGAGTAGCAGATACACAAACGATGTTCAATACTTATGGAGATATAGGAAGTAGTAACCCAAAGTATTACAGTCCTCTTTATCAGCTGAACAGAAATTTAGAAGAAGGAAAAATCAATAATGCAGATTACAACAGCACGCTGGATCAATGGAGAAAAAACGATTACTACAGAGATTATCGCGATAATGTATGGCAAAATGAGTTCAGACAGCGTTACAATATTGCCTTTTCAGGAAGTACAAGCAGACAAAATACGTATGTATCGTTTAATTATGATCAGGCAAAAGGCCGTGTAATAAATAACGAGAGCCGATCCTTTAACCTGTATGCCAAAAGCAGTTTTCAGGTGAATAACTGGTTAAATGCAACATTCGGAATAAATGCAACCTACAGTAATGATGATGTTACAGATCCTGATTACAATAGTTATGATATTCAAAAAAGATACGAACGCATTACAGATGATAACGGAAATCCTGTACTATCATCTTTTTCGTCACTTAAAGATGGCTTTACTTCCAGCGGCGTCATTAATCCCGTTATGGCAGAAAAAATGGCAGGTTTAAGTGGTTTTAAACCAATGACTTTTAATGTTTTAAATGCGCTTCAGGAAGGTATTGAAAAACAAAATTCATTAAACTTAAGAGCTTTTGCAAATTTGCGTGCCAAATTATGGAGAGGTTTAAGTGCAAGTACACAATTTCAGTACGAAACGACAAGAAACGATAACGAGCAGTATTACGACGTTAACTCCTATAAAATGCGTTATGCCATTAATGCTTTAACGGCATATAATCCAGCAACGAATGCTTACACTTATGTAGAAGGTTTATCTACAGGAGGCCGATATGAGCAATCGAGCAGTAGGGCGAGCAATTATTCTTTTAGAAATCAATTAGATTATACTGAGGATTTTAGCGATGGCAAACATTCTATAAACGCTTTGGCTGGTTTTGAAATGCGTGAAACTTTTGTTCCAAGATCAATCGAACAGTTAAGATACGGTTATGATCCCGTAACATTGAGTTCTGCTGTAATGAACAGTCTTGCACTTAGTCAGACAGGAACTCCAAGTTATATATTCGGAAATAACAGAACTCTGGCAACTGTATCAAGAACGCAAAAAGAAATTTTACACCGTTATTTTTCTGTATTTAGTTCTGTAGGTTATACTTTTTTATCAAAATATAACGTAACAGGAAGTTATAGAGTCGACAGGGCAGATTTGTTTGGAGTTGATCCTAAGTATAAAAACCGCCCATTATGGTCTGCAGGTTTAGGATGGAATGCCAGCAACGAAGAATTCATGAAAGAAATAAAATGGGTTACAGCGCTTAAACTTAGACTAACGTATGGTGTTAACGGAAATATAGATCAGTCTACAACTCCATATGTAACCGCAACAAGAAGAAATGATAACTTATATCAATCGTTGCAATACACTAATATTACAGGACAGCCGAATCCAATGTTGAGATGGGAAAAAACACAAAGCACAAACTTTGGTATCGATTACAGTTTGTTTAGAGGTAAACTAAACGGAAGCATAGATATGTATCGCAAATACAGCAGTGATTTATTAGCAACAACCGATTTAGATCCTACTGTTGGGGCATTGTCAAGAAGAATAAATGCAGGTGCCTTAATGAACAAAGGAGTAGAGTTTAGTATTGGTTCAGACTGGTACAATAATGGTAATTTACGTATTGGTTCTAATCTAATTTTAGGTTTTAACAGAACCACTGTCGAAAAAGTTACAAGAGCACAGTCGATTGCTTCGGTTTACGCCAGTTCCCCTCTGGATTACTTTTTAGAGAACGAAGTTTACAATAGTTTATATGCTTATAAATATGGAGGAACAGTAAATGGTTATCCTTATATTTTAGATGAAAACGGAAATCCATCGATGGCTTTTGATGCCAATGGTATTCCGATAGCAAACAGCTTAAAATCAGTTAACAGCACAGATGCTTTGGTAAATAAAGGAAGTTTAACACCAACATATACTGGTTCCTTATCACAACGTTTTTCATATAAACAGTTCGATTTGAATTTGTTGTTTGTTTTCTCAGGAGGAAATGTAATGCGTAAAGATGTTCCTGATTTGAGTTCTGATGCAGTAAACAACGCTGGGATTGCTGATCGTTACACAGATGCAAACCAAAACGGGAATACTCGTTTGTTTGTAGATATTGATGAGGTTGCCAGAAATTATGCCATAACAATGAACAGTCAATGGAGAAACTCAGATGTAAATGTTATCGATGGTGATTACATCAAACTAAGAAACATTTCATTAGGTTATAATTTACCAAAATTGGTTGCTAATAAATTGAATATTACATCGGCCAAATTTACTTTTCAAATGAACAATATCTGGTATTGGAGTGCCGCCGGAAATCGTATTGACCCTGAAGTTTATTCGGCTAATTCTGGTACACGTAATTTGCCAATGCCAAAAACATATTTATTTGGCTTTAACCTTACTCTTTAAAAAATGAAACAGATATATAAAATAATGGCGTCTCTGCTGCTACTAAGTACAGCAGCCTGCGAAGATTATACAGACTTAACACCAAAAGGATCTTTAGTAATTGAAACAGCTGATCAGTTTCTTGAAACAGTATCGCTGCCCAACAGAGGATATCCTATCAATAACTTTCAGTATTTATCAGACGATCAATGGATGAAAGAAGCGGATGTAATAGGGAAAACGCCCAACATCAATACAATCAATTTTACTTTTGATGAAACTACAGATCGGGTTTCTTTACTAAACACGTCGAGCTTTTACAACCAGGCTTACACGTATATCAACAGATGGAATACCATTATTTCACTTGTCGATGATAGTAAAGGAGAGGCAAGTACAAAACAATTAGCAAAAGCAGAAGCTAAAATTTTCAGAGCCTACGATCACTTTTTGCTGGTAAACACTTATGCAAAAGGCTACGACCCTCAAACTGCCGCTACAGATGGAGGTATTTGTATTATGGATAAATTTGATTTGGAGGCGCAGCCGTCAAAGTCTACTGTAGCACAAGTTTACGCATTTATTCAGAAAGATATAGACGAGGCTTTACCGTATCTTCAGGAAAAACCAATGGATGTTTACCATCCTTCACTGGCATTTGCTTATGCATTTAAAGCCAAAGTTCATTTGTTTAAACGTGAAATTGCCAGTGCTAAAGCCGCCGCAGAAAAATCATTAAGCTACAACAATAAAATATTTGATATGGTAGCTTATAACACACAAGGAGGACCAAATGTAGTTGCTGTGCCGGCAGCAAATAATATAGAAGTATTGAGTTATATGTATATGACAGGGTATACTGAGATGAACTTTGCCTATCAATATATTATAAGTCCGGAGCTGAGAACTTTATTTGGCAGAAACGATGCACGTTTTAATTTATTTTTTAATACTACAAGCACAACAAATCTGGATCAGGGATCAAATACAGCTTATTGGGCAACGGTATATACAAAATTCTTTTATCCTACAGTGGGTATGAAAACAACCGAGGTTTATTTGATGCTGGCAGAATGTTACGCAAGAGAAGATAAATTTACTGAAGCAGTCGATGTTTTGAATACATTAAGAGCAAAACGTATTTTATCGGGAACTGTAAATTTAGCTGTTCCAACCACCAGAAAAGAAACGATGGATCTTGTAATAAACGAACGAAGAAAAGAATTGCTTTTGGGCTTTAATCGTTTTTTTGATTTAAAGAGGCTAAACACCGAAACCGAATATGCAAAAACGGTTACAAGAGTATTTCCAATCGTAAACAAAACCGTTCCTCAAAAAACGTATACGTTGCAGCCCAATTCAAGATTATACATTATACCGTTTCCTTTATCGGTGCTGCAAAAAAATCCAAAACTTACCCTAAATACCAACGAAACAGTTCCATTTTAAATTCTGATGAAAAAAATATTTATACTAATAATCATGCTGCTGGCCGGACAGCAGCATGGTTTTTCGCAAACTCCGGCCGAAAAAAAAGCCGACAGTACCAGCACACAACCGAAAGGTTTACAGCCTTATGAAAAAATAATAAAGGAAGGATCGAAAGAAAAATTAGGCCTTTTTACGGTCAATCAGGTTGATGCTAAATATTACTTTCAAATTCCTGACAGTTTATTTAACAGATATATGCTGGTGGTAACGAGATATCTTTCTACTCCCGAAGGTATGGGGGTTTTTGGCGGAGAGAAAGCCAATGAGCAGACAATTTACTTTGAGAAAGGAGCGAACAATACTGTTTTTTTAAGGTCATTGCAATACAAGCAAGATGTCCGTAATCCTGATTCGATGTTGGCAAAAGCATTAGCAGGCAGTAATGAAAGCCCAATTGTTGCCGCTTTTCCAATAAAAACAACCAATCCTGTTACGGGAAATGTTGTTATTGATGTAACAGATGTTTTCAAAAAAGACAATCCAATGTTTTCTATAGAAAATAAAGAGAAAACAGAAAAAAAGCTAACCTCTCTTGCCGATGATAAATCTTTCATCGAGATGATAGATGCTTATCCAATTAACATTGAAATAAAAACAACAAAAACGTATACGAATTCAACAGCGAGTAGCGGAACAGTAACTTTGAGATTAAATACCTCGATTGTACTGCTTCCAAAAACGCCAATGCGCAAACGTTTTGCCGATGAAAGAGTGGGGTATTTTGCTAACAAATATGTTTTGTTTGATGATGATGAACAGCGTGCTCAGACAAAATTTATTATTCAGCGTTATCGTCTGGAACCTAAAGACAAAGACATTAAAAAATACCTGAGCGGTCAGTTGGTTGAACCAAAAAAACAAATCGTTTACTACATTGATCCTGCAACGCCAAAAAAATGGAGACCGTATTTAATTGCCGGAATCAACGACTGGCAAAAAGCTTTTGAAGCCGCAGGTTTTAAAAACGCTATTGTTGGAAAAGAATGGCCGGAAGATGATAAAAGCATGAGTCTGGAAGATGCAAGATATTCTGTAGTACGTTATTATGCATCAGAAACACCTAATGCTTACGGACCCAGAGTGAGCGATCCCAGAAGTGGAGAAATCATCGAAAGCCATGTAGGCTGGTATCATAATGTGATGAAATTAGTGCAAAGATGGTATATGATTCAGGTAGGACCTTTAGATCCAAAAGCCAGAAAAATGCATTTAGATGATGAGGTTATGGGGCAGTTAATTCGCTTTGTTTCTTCGCATGAAATTGGACATACGATTGGTTTACGCCACAATATGGGAGCCAGCAGTGCAACTCCGGTAGAAAAACTCAGAGATAAAAAATGGGTAGAAGCAAACGGACATACCGTTTCTATAATGGATTATGCGCGTCTTAATTATGTGGCGCAGCCAGAAGATAATATAAGTCCGATAGGGATTTATCCACGTATTGGAATCTACGACAAATGGGCCGTGAAGTGGGGATATAGCTATTTTCCAAAAACTCAGGATGAGTTCGAAGAAGAAAAAATATTGAGCAAAATGACTACAGATAGTTTGACTGCTAATCCTAAATTATGGTTTGGAGGAGAAGGAAAAGACGAAGATCCACGCAGTCAGACAGAAGATCTTGGTGATGATGCAGTTCTTGCCAGCGATTACGGAATTAAAAACCTAAAGCGTGTAGTTCCTAATTTGATTCAGTGGACCTATCAGCCAAACGATGCGTATGATAATTTATCAGATATGCATAAAGCTGTTGTAAAACAATATGGTTTGTATCTGTATCATGTGCTAAAATATATTGGCAATAACTACGTAACCAAAAGAACCGTTGACGAAAAAGGTGTGGTATATCAGCCAGTTCCAAAAGCAAAAGTAAAAGCCGCTGTTGATTATGTAGGAAGACAATTGTTTGTTGCGCCGCTTTGGATGTATCCAAAAGAAATCGATCAGCTAATTCCTTTAAAAACAGAAGATCAGATAGCAGACCAGCAAAATCAAATCCTGAATATGCTGTTAAGCTCCGGTATTCTTTACAATATCAGTCTTAAAGCAATGCAGTTTGAGGGAGCTTATACCGTTCCTGAGTTTTTAAACGATATGCAGCAAACAGTTTGGGTAAGTTTTAGCGGAAACGAAAAATTAGATTATTACAGAAGAGGTTTACAGCGCGGTTATATCGAAAAACTTGGTATGCTTTTATTGCCTAAGGAAACAGAACCAGGTAAAGCCTTAAACGCAGCACAACGCAGTGATGTAAGATTATATGCCAAACAGCATATTGTAAAATTAAGAACTGATGTTACAAAATTAATGAACGGAACAACAGGATTAAACAAAGATCATTACGAAGGTATTTTGATCGAAATAGATAAAATTATTTCAAAACTAAACAAAACCGATATATGAAAAAGATAGTAGTTATAGCATTTATTTTCTTAAGCACTTTGGCGCAGGCTCAGTTAACATCAAAAGAAGAAGTCGCTCCTGAATTGGTCGAAAAACGTGAGGCGCAAAAAAAGGAAATCACAAACAACTACCTGACTTTAAAAAATAATCTTTTGGTTTCAGATAGTCTGGCCGTTGTAAAAAGTGCTGCTTTATTGCAACAATCGTTAAAGAATTTCAGGTTTAAAAAACTAAATCTCGAACAAATGAATGACGCTACGACAAAAAGAAAGGAAATCATAAACCTTGTAGCTGAAGTTGAAGCTACTAAAAACATCAATAAGCAACGTAAAATTTTTGAAGTACTATCGGTTAAATTTTGGGATCTGGCACCCAAATTCAAGGTGGCTGATAATACATTATACCTTCAGGTTTGCCCAATGACCAATGCGGTATGGGTAAGTGATAGCAAGGAAATCAAAAATCCGTACTATCCTAAAAATATGCTGACTTGCGGTGCAGTAAAGGCAAGTTTATAAAAGTGAATTTGAATTAGTCTGACACATACGGTTTTCTGAAAAGAAGCCGTATTTGTCTTTTTTAGTTAAATTATAATTAATAAAAAAGCCTGTAAACAATAAGTTTACAGGCTTTTTTGTGGAATTGAAGGGATCTCAATTGAACACTTAATTCCCATATTAATGTTTATAGATAAGCTTGGTAAAAATCACTAAATCCCCTTATTTATATGAGCTCGAAGTGTATACGGATTTACTATTTATTTTGTTTAAATCGAAAAGGCTATTTTTATTTTTTAGATTTTAGGTCAAATTTTTTATTCTAAAAAAGAAAATATAACTTTTAAAGTTATTGTAAAAGTGTTCGACAGTCGAACACCTTTGTTTTCGATAGATATTTCGTTTTGATACAATATTCTTGAGAATTCCAACGGAGAAAGAGGGATTCGAACAAAACTATCACATTCCGCTTTTATACTGCATTTCTAATATTTTTTTCTGTATTGCGCCACGAATCTTCCATCAAAATTCAAATTGTAGACTTTAAATCTCTTAACTGTTTTAAAATGAATGGTAAAATTCGATAATGAAATTCAAAATTAAATCATTTTATGATAAATCAAATATTTTATTTGTTTTTAAAAGTTGTCTAATATTACAAATCTTTAATTTCTGAGTATTTAGGAACCAGTATTTTCATAACTGTCCATGCAACCAAATACGCAACAGCGCAAAGCACAAACATAATAGTATAACCAGTCTGAATATGGCCGTGGGCTTCATAATAATCAAAAAGAGTACCACCTAGTTTTGATACTAAAACACCACCAATTCCTCCGGCCATTCCTCCAATACCAATAATAGATCCTATTGCTTTTTTAGGAAACATGTCTGATACCGTAGTAAATATATTAGCTGACCAGGCCTGATGTGCCGATGCCCCAATACCAATTAATAAAACCGGAATCCAGTAACTGATGTGACCTAAAGGTTGGGCCAATAAAACTACAAGAGGAAACAAAGCAATAATCAACATCGCTTTCATTCGGCCTTCATAAGCATTGTAACCTTTATTGATGAAATACATTGGAAAATAACCACCATAAATACTTCCAACCATTGTCATCGTATATAAGACGGAAAGTGGAAATGCAATATCTGTTTTTACGAGACCAAATTGTGCTTCTAAATATTTTGGCAACCAAAATAAAAAGAACCACCAGATACCATCAGTTAAAAATTTACCTGAAACAAAAGCCCATGTCTGCTTATATTTTAAAAGTTTAATCCAGGAGATTTTTTCTTTTGGAACAGTTGTTTCAATTTCTTTTTCTGCAATTTCTCCATCAAGAATATAGTTCAATTCTGATGCTGATAATCTTTTCTGCTTTTCTGGTTTCTCATATAAGATGTACCAAAAAAACATCCAGATAAATCCAATTGCTCCAATGATGATAAAGGCAGTTTCCCAACCCCAATTTACCGCAATCCATGGAACTGTTAGTGGAGCTAGAATTGCGCCTACGTTAGAACCTGAATTGAATATTCCAGTTGCCAGTGAACGCTCTTTTTTTGGAAAATATTCGGCAACTGCTTTAATTGCAGCTGGAAAATTTCCTGCTTCACCAATAGCTAAAAAGGATCGTGAAATCATAAATCCTAAAATAGAAACCGGAACGGCAGCAATTCCAACCCAAACTAAAATGCTATTTACTGTTGTTCCAATCGGGATGGCATAAGCGTGCATAATTGCGCCAAGCGACCAAATGGTAATGGCCAATATATAACCGGTTTTTGTACCTATTTTATCTATAATCCTTCCTGCAAAAAGCATTGAAATGGCATAAATAAATTGAAATACAGCAGTAATATTTGCATAATCGGTATTGTTCCAGTTGAATTCTTCTGAAAGGATTGGTGCTAATAAACTCAATACTTGTCTATCTAAATAGTTTACAGTAGTAGCAAAAAAAAGTAAACCGCAGATCGTCCAGCGGTATTTTCCAATAACTTCGTTTTTAGTATGCATTATGGTTTTTGGATTATTATAGTTTAATAATTATTGTGAAAGTTTATTTTTGATGGAAATCAAAATATTGGACTGCATTTTCGCTACAAATTTTTTGAACTAAATCGCCAATTAGATTCATGTCATTTGGCAATTCAGCTTTTTCCATTTCTTCTCCTAGAACATTACAGAGAATACGACGGAAGTATTCATGACGAGGAAACGACAGGAAACTTCTTGAATCGGTTAGCATTCCGACAAAACGGCTCAGTAATCCAAAATTCGAAAGAACATCCAATTGTTTCTGCATGCCGTCTTTTTGATCCAAAAACCACCACGCAGCTCCATATTGCATTTTTCCGGGAACAGATCCATCGTTAAAATTTGCTGCCATAGAAGCCATCATTTCATTGTCTCTTGGATTCAGATTATAAACAATGGTTTTGGTTAAAGCATCATTTGAATTTAATTTATCAAAAAAGCCACTCATGCTTTGTGCCATAGTCAAATCGCCAATCGAATCAAATCCCTGATCAGGGCCAATGAGGTTCATCATTTTGCTATTGTTATTGCGAATAGCGCCAACATGGAATTGCTGAACCCATGATTTTTTATGATTCATAATGGCGATTTCATAAAGCAATGCCGATTTGTATTTTTCAATTTCTACTGAAGTTAAAGGCTCAGATTGCATCCCTTTTTCAAATATCAAATTGATTTCTTCCTGAGTTGAAGCAGCATTGTAAAAAGAAGAATGACCATGATCTGAAATTCGGCATCCCATTTCGTGGAAAAAGTCATGACGTTTTTGCAACGCTTTTACCAAATCATTAAAATTTTGAATTCTAAAAGAAACTACTCTTTCCAGTTTTTTAATCCAAAGTACAAAGGCGTCTCCTTTTTCAATTTCGGTTGCTTTATCAGGACGAAAAGAAGGAAGCACGGCAATTTCAAATTCTTCGTCTTTCAGTTCTTTATGATATAGTAAATCATCTGTAGGATCATCAGTAGTCCCCACCATTTTTACATTCATTTTATGTAATAAATTACGAACGCTGTATTCTGGTTTTTTCAACAATTCATTGCAGGTATCATAAATTCTTTGAGCAGATTCTGCATTCAATAATTCATTGATTCCAAAATAACGTTGCAATTCCAAATGTGTCCAGTGATACAATGGATTTCTTAGTGTGTTCGGAAGCGTTTCGGCATATTTTTGAAACTTCTCAAAGTCAGAAGCATTTCCTGTTATGTACTTTTCATTAATTCCATTGGCACGCATGGCTCTCCATTTGTAGTGATCGCCTTCTATCCAAAGTTGGGTTATGTTTTCAAACTGACGATCTTCAGCAATATCTTTTGGAGAAAGATGCGAGTGATAATCGTAAATGGGTTGTGTTTTTGCAAAATCGTGATAGAGTTTTTTTGCAAAATCGTTATGTAGTAAAAAGTCGTCTGTTATAAAGCTTTTTTGCATGATCTTATTTTAAAATTTTCTTTGAATGGCTTATTTTACGATGAAATCTTTTGTAAAACTTCATAGCTGCTTACGCCAGCCATAAGTGTGAAAATAACTAAAGAATTCTGCTCCAAATTTTTAAATCTGGAGCAGAAAACTATTATTTACAAACTTCTTTTGATTCCCAGTTCCAATCCTCGTAATTCGGCTAAACCTCTTAAACGGCCAATTCCAGAATATCCGGGGTTTGTTTTTTTCTTTAAATCATCCAGCATTTGATGCCCGTGATCCGGACGCATTGGCAATTTGGTACCATTTCTTTTTTCTACAATAAGAATTTCTTTTACAACTTCATACATGTCGACATCGCCTTCTAAGTGATTTGCTTCGTAAAAGTTGCCTTGCTCATCACGTTGTGTACTTCTTAAATGGATAAAATTCATTTTATCGCCATGACGTCTTACAATTCCGGCTAAATCATTATCTGCTCTAACGCCGTAAGATCCTGTACACATCGTAAATCCGTTTGATTTAGAATCGTAAGCTCTCATTAATTCTATAAGATCATTTTCAGTACTCACCACTCTCGGTAATCCTAAAATTGGGTAAGGAGGATCGTCAGGATGAATAGCCATCAATACATGATTGCTTTCTGCAACCGGAATAATTTCTCTTAAGAAAAAGAATAAATGTTCTTTTAATTTATTGCTGTCAATTCCGTCATAAGCTGCCAACGTAACCAAGAAATCTTCAACAGAATAAGCTTCTTCAGCACCGGGCAATCCTGCCAGAATATTTTGCTGAAGTTTCTTTTTGTCTTCTGGTGATGCTTTTTCAAAGTAAGCTGTAGCTGCTTTAATTTGCTGTGCTGAATATGATTTTTCAGCATCCGGACGTTTTAAAATAAACAATTCAAAGGCTGCAAATTCAGTCATATCAAAACGAAGTGCTTTTGAACCGTCTGGCATTTCATAAGACAAATCTGTACGTGACCAGTCTAAAACTGGCATGAAATTGTAACAAACACAGTGAATACCACATTCAGCAAGATTTTTAATGCTCTGTTTGTAATTTTCGATGTATTGAAGATAATTTCCGCTTTGTTTTTTGATGTCTTCGTGTACCGGAATACTTTCCACTACGGTCCAGTTTAAACCTGTCAATCCGTTAGCCGAATTTCCATCTTTGTATTTTACAATATCAATTCGTTTTTGAATTTCTTCAACTTCCCAAACCTGACCGTTTGGAATATGGTGTAATGCTGTTACAACGCCTGTTGCACCTGCTTGTGCTATGTCTGATAAAGAAACGGGATCGTTTGGCCCGAACCATCTTAATGTCTGTTTCATCTTTTTTATTTTAATAATTAAATACTTGTTGCTCCAAAACCACCGTCAACTTTGATCACTGTTCCGGTTACGAATTTTGAAAGGTCGCTACATAGGAATAACAATACACCGTCTAAATCTTCCGGTACACCAAAACGTCCCATTGGAGTATGTTCAATAATTTTGATTCCTCTTGGTGTAAGATCTCCTTCTGGAGTCAATAGCAAAGCGCGGTTTTGCTCTCCGATAAAGAATCCGGGAGCAATTGCATTGACACGAATTCCTTCTCCATATTTTGAAGCCAGTTCTACAGACATCCATTTAGTGAAATTATCGATCGCCGCTTTTGAAGCAGAATAACCAACGACTCTCGTTAAAGGACGCTCTGCCGATGCTGAAGAAATATTGATGATAATTCCGCTTTTTTGTGAAGCAAAAAGTTCAGAAAATACTTTTGAAGGAAGCATTGTTCCGATGACATTTAAGTCCATCACTTTTTGTAAATCGCCTAGTTTTAAGTCATAAATTGCCTGATCAGGCCCGATAGTTGCACCTGGCATATTTCCACCGGCAGCATTAATTAAAATATCTAAACGGCCATATTTCTCTTTTATAAAATCGCGAATGGCTTCAAGATCTTCCTGATTTAAAACATTTCCTTTTACTGCAAAAGCTTTTCCGCCGTTGCTTTCAATTCTGTCTACAGCTGTCTGAGCTTCTTCAAGTGTCAGTCCGACAATTCCTGTAGTAACACCTTGTTTTGCCAATACTTCGGCCATATTGCTTCCTAAAACTCCAGCACCTCCGGTAATAAGGGCAATTTTTCCTTCTAGATTTAACATTGAATTCATTTTTATAATTTATTGATTTGTTACTTGTTTATAGTTTTTATGATGTTTAGGACATTTTTAGTTTGATTTTCAATAGTTTGATAATCCTTTTCGTCCATCAATTTTTTGCTAATTAATTTACTTCCCATTCCAACTGCAGAAACTCCCGCGTCGAACCAGGCCTGGATATTTTCTTTGGTTGTATCAACTCCTCCTGTTGGCATAAAAATCAGATCTGGAAAGATGTCTTTTATGCTGGAAAGAAAGTCGGGTTCTATTTTGTTTCCCGGAAATAATTTTATGAACTGAATTCCTTTGTTTTCAGCAGCAATTATTTCAGTTGGTGTCATACAGCCAGGTATGTATAAAATTTCTTTGCTTTTTAATAAAGCAGCTACCTCCGGAACAAAGCCCGGACTTATAAAAAAGTCGGCGCCCAATTCTAAATAGGCTTCCGTTTGTATTTCATTTTTAATAGTTCCAATTCCGATAAGCAAATCGAACATTTCAGCGTCACGAACTGCTATCATTTTTTTGAAGTTTTCTGTTGCTTCAGCGCCTCTGTGTGTGTATTCAATTGCTTTTATGCCGGCTCTGTAAAGCGCACGCAATATTTCAATACTTACCGTTTCATCTTTATTGAAGTACAAAGGCAAAGTGCCCTGATTGGTAATCGTCGTTATAATCTGGTCTATTTTACTCACTTTATTAGTTTTATTTATTTCTAATTATCGAATAACCCGCCCGCCTGTTGAACCGTTCATTAAAGCTGTAATGTCATTGACCGAAGCCAAATTAATATCGCCAGCTATTGAATGTTTGAGGCAAGAACCGGCCAAAGCATATTCTACCGTTTTTTTCGGATCTTTGGGCCAATTGATAAGTCCGTATATGAGTCCGGCCATAAAGGCATCACCAGCGCCAATACGATCGATAATGTGTGAAATTTTATATTCTCCGGATTGATAAAGTTTTGAATCGCTCCATAAAACTGCTCCAATAGTATTTGCAGATGCATTGGCATCATAGCGTAGTGTAGAGACAATTGTTTTTAATTTGGGATGCTGTTTTTGCCATTTTTTATAGACAATTTCAAAAGATTCATCTTCGGTTGTTTTTATTTCCAAACAATTCTCAGAATCATCAATGCCGCCTAAAAGTACATCGCAATATTGGATGAGGTTTGGCATTACTTCATTGGCTTTTTTACCATAATTCCATAAAGTCGGCCTGAAATTTAAATCGGCAGAAATGGTTAATCCCATTTCTGAAGCAATAATTAAAGCTTCTTCACAAACGTCTGCCAAGTCCTGAGAAAGGGCAGGAGTGATGCCCGACCAATGAAACCATTTTGCATCTTTAAAAATGGTTTTCCAATCGATCATTCCCTTTTTTAATTCAGAAAAGGAAGAACTGTTTCGGTCATAGACTACCCGTCCAGGTCTTTCGGAGGCACCTTGTTCGAAATAATAAATTCCGATTCGTTCTCCCTGTCTGATAGTATTGGCTCTCATTCCATACGAAAGCATTTCACTTTCTGCAGACGCCCCAAGTTCATTTTGAGGAAGTGCAGTAACAATATTCACATCACAGCCCATTAAAGCCAACGATGCTCCAACATTTGCTTCGGCACCGCCATAGTGTGCTTCAAATGTTTTTGATTTAAAAATTTTTAAATGATTTGGAGGCGAAAGACGAAGCAGTATTTCTCCAAAACACACGATTTTATTTGACATAACTTATTATTTGTAATTTACTTTTGTATGGAAATGAGAACCAGTATTTACTATTTAATGCTTAATTAACCATCAGCTTTTTGTTTGTAACCTTGCCATCTGATTTTAATGAAATGACGTACACTCCAGTTTTTAAAACAGAAGTTAAATCGATTTGCAATGCGTTTTCGGCATCTACTTTTTTAGAATAAACCAGGTTTCCTGCGCTGTCATAAATCTGTATTGAAGTATATTTTTCTCCATAAAAATCAATATTTAAAATTCCGTTGTTAGGATTTGGATATATATAAAAACCTTCTTCTTTTAAAGGTTGAGTTGTTACTGCAGCAGTTTTAGCACCTTTTGCAGCGATACCTCCAGAAGTAGTTTTTACTACTAAATAATCGATGTTTAATTCTGTAGTTCCTTCAGAATCGCGCAATTCTATCACGTTATTTCCTGAGTTAAGAGCACTGTTCAAAGAAACTTCGCCAAAAGTCAAAGAAGAAGATGTGATAACACCTTTTTTAACACCGTTTACATAAAGTCCCATTTTTCTTGTACCTGCAGAATAAACCGCAACGTTAAAAGCTAAAGTATAAGTTCCGGCATTCGTCATATTAACGTTACCCCATTTCACGAATCCTCCCGCATTTAGATCAACATACCTTCCTGTAGCACCTTCGTTTATAGTTCCTTCGTTGATTAAAGCGTTTTCTGCTTCATAAATATTCTTATTGGTAATCTCAAAATCCATAGTGCTTACAGCTCCGCAAGGATTCGTATAAGTTGCTGTATAGATTCCGTATTTTGCATCCTGAATATTTGAAATGGTAACTTCGCGTGAATTTAAGTTAAATCCGTTTGGTCCCGTCCAGCTCCAGCTTCCGTTTGTTGGCTGAGGTCCAAAAGTTACAGACGCACCAGTTGCAGCAACAGTAATTGGCACATTTCTATAAGCTCCGTTATTTACTTTAGAGAATGGATCGATTGGAATTCTGGTACATCCGTTAGTTTCATGAACATCAGCCGTTGTATTTTCGAAGTAAGTTCTCGGACGCGTACTGTTTCCTGTATTGATGAAATCACAGCTGTTGATATCCAGACCATCAATACCTCTTGCCCAAATACCGTATGCAGCAGCAATTCCGTTATTTTTAACTTCCGGATAGTTTCCTGACATACAAGTCTGATTGACTCCCGCATTTGAACTATAATTATAAACTGTGATATTGTTAAGAGTGACGTCTTCCATTTTAGTTGGATAATCACAATCATAATTAAAAACAACAGGTTGAATAGTTGATTTTTTACAATTGACATTTTCAATTAAAATGTTACTTAGTTTACCTAAAAAAGGGTTATTATTTCCTCTGTTTTGTAATTCAAGATAGATAGGATTGTAACAACTATTGATAGTTACATTTCTTACTGTAATATCATGAACATTCGTGTTATCATTACTTTGTATAGTAATTGCAGATATACAGTCACCTGTAGAAATAGGATCCTCTCCGCTTGCGGCAGGATTAGAATGTTTGTTTATAATAATATTCTCCGCAATAATGTCATAAGCATCGTTTTTTGTGTCGGTACCTAATTTAAGAGCATTACATGAAGAGGCCAGAATACAGTTTTTGATTCTTACTTTATGCAAAGGAGCTTCGGGTTTTACTTTTAAGCAGAGTGCATCGTCACCAACTTCAATATCGCAATTTGTAATGGTGACATCAAAACAACTTTGAATGTCTAAACCATCTGCAGAACCATGAAAATTGTCAAAAGGCCTACCACGAATCAATAGATTATCTGCAATTACGAGGTTACATCTTTCTAGATTAATCGCAAAATTAGGAATGTTTCTCACGGTTAAGTGGTGAATATTCACATTTGTACAGCCAATTAATTCAATACCTCGACCTGGTTTTTGATAAGGCCTGGTACTGCGTTCGTAAACCAGACCACCGCCATCAATTATTCCGCCTCCTGTGATTTCAATATTTTTAAGGTTTTCACCAAAGAATAAATCACTACCATTCTCACGCCATACATAGATTGTATTGGCTTTAATAAGCGCACCCGGAGAAATGATAACAGTTAAATCGTTCGATTTTAGTGTCAAACCACTATCCATTAAATACGTTCCGTCAGGAAAGAATAAAATATCACCCGGCTGGCAGGCGTTAATCGCATTTTGGATCTGTACAGTGGCATAAGTGGCTCCTGTATTATCCGCTCCGTAACCTGTGACGACATTTCTTGTTGCGCTCCAAAGCACTGATGCGTTAAATAAAAATGCAACGCTTGTTAAAAATAAAATCTTCTTCATCGAGATCCGATGCAAATTCAAAATTGTTTTCATTGTAAATTGTTTTTAAGGTTAGAAAATAAAGTGATTGTGTAATAGTTGCGCATTTATAATTAGTACGAATTGTGTTTGTAATTGGTTATTTTACAGTTAATTATGTTTCGTGTGCGCACACGGTTTTTTACGGTGTTTTTATCATAATTTGTGGTTTAAAATGTTATTATTATTTATTAATTCTCTTCTGTAAAAACGGTAAATATTACAGACCCAAAAAAGTCTGTAATATTGATTTTATTTAATTTTACGAATAGCAGCAACCTCTTCAGGAGAAACAGCACTGGCCTTATTACCAAAGCTATTTCGTACATAAGTTAACACATCTGCGATTTCTTTATCTGTTAAAAAACTATGGGAAGGCATTGCATTGCTATATATTTCTCCATCAAGTTTACCACCTTTAAGTCCATTAAGAAGCGTCTTAATTAGTCTGCTTTTTTCACCCGTTACATTACTGGATTTTTTAAGCGGTGCATTAAGATTGGTTACGCCTGTTCCATCATCCATGTGGCATACAGCACAATTTCTGGTATAAATTTGCGCCCCAGCGGCATTTATTTTGTTGGTTTTATCAAGTATTTTATCATCATCTTTTATTACAGTTTTAGGTTTAGAAGATTCGAGATTCTGAGTTGTTCTGTTTTCATCATAGGTAATTTTGTAGATAGCTCCTTTTTTATCATCAGAAATATAAAGGGAACCATCTGGTCCCTGTGCAAGACCACACGGACGGCGCTCTGAATGTCCAGATGCGGTATTTTCCGGAGATCCTGAAAATCCGTCTGCAAAAACCTCCCAGTTTCCATAAGGTTTTCCGTTTTTGAAAGGTTGAAAAACAACAAAATAACCCATTTGAGGCTCCGGTCTGCGATTCCATGAGCCGTGAAAAGCTATAAAAGCACCGTTTTTATATCGTTTAGGAAATTGGTTTCCAGTGTAAAACAAAATGTCGTTTGGAGCTAAGTGAGCTGGATAAGCAGCAATTGGATCCAAATATTTAGAACTGCCTTCTTTTTTGCCATCACCACCATATTCAGGCATCTGGATTTTCTTCTTTTTTAAATAATCATAATAGATAAAAGGCCAGCCAGCGTTGTCTCCTTTTTTTAAGGCGTACATGCATTCAGCAGGAATTTCAGCATTTTGTTTGGTCGAATATAATTCGGGAAAAAGGTAATCCAATTGATCACGTCCGTGCTGCATTACAAAAAGCTGATTGGTTTGCGTATTCCAGTCAACAGCGACAACATTTCGTAATCCTGTCGCATATCGTACCCCATCTTGAATAGTTTGATTCAGGACATTTGGTTTAAACTGCCAGACTCCTCCGCTGATTTTCAAAAGTGGACAATCGGGGATACCCATTGATCCTTTTTTTCGGTCTTCCTGCTGGCATGAATTTAAAGGACAGCCAATCGGAATATACATGTTTCCTTTATTGTCCATCATAATCGATTTTGTTTCATGCGTACCATTATCCAATAATCCGGTAACGATTGTTTCGCGTGCTGTTGTATCGATTACCTTTCCATTTTTATCCAATTTATATCTGAAAATTTCTGAGTTGCAAGAGGTGTAGAGATATCCTCTGTAAAGTCGAACTCCCGTTCCTCCGTAATTTCCAAAACCAAATTTTAACGTCGCTTTTCCATTTTTCTGTTCTAATAATAATGTCCCTTTTCCGTTGATAGGTTTGGCAAGTCTTGCATAAATTTTGTCATTATCTGTAACGGTTATATGTCTTACCTTTCCAAGACTGTCTATCAGTTTTACAGCAGCAAAACCTTGAGGTAATGATAACTCAGTATTAAGTATGTAAACCCTGTCTTTTGATTTGATCATAGCCACCACGCTTGCCAGAATAGCAAGAGTTAGAATAAGTAGTGGAATGGTATCATTCTTTTTTATCATTGTATTTTACTATAACTTCGATTTGTCTACATTCTCACAATTTTCAATTACAATCGCTTCACGGGGATCTTTACATTTTAAATCGAATTTTAAGTTTTGGATTTTTAGCCCGTTCACATATTTAAAATTGAAACCATAGCTTGAAAGATTCCCGAAGGTATCAGGTGAAGGATAGCCGCGTTTTTTGGCAGCAAGAAGTGCCGTCATATCAATGTTTCTATCAGCACTTTCTCCCGGATGAGTCAATTCAATAGCAATGTTTTCAAGAACAACATTATTTATTTTATTGGCATTATCTAAACCTGTAACAGAAGATGCCATTGGTCCTGCACCAAAAGCTTTCATATTCGATATTCTGATGTTTTTTATGCTTCCAATTGCAGGTACCGGAGCAGAGGCAGTATGCTTACGGCTTCTGTTTCCAAGAGTAACAAATATTGGAGTAACACAATCAGTAGCTTCTATATTATCAAACCAGACATTTTCCATTTTTCCACCGTCCGTAATGATAAGGGTGATTGCTGTGCGGGTTGTTTCTGTTCCATTTACTTTGTGAAAACCTGTTACAGATTGCACGACTTTGCAGTTGCGGTAGATAATATTTTTAAATCCTCCTGTAGTTTCTGTTCCCAATTTTAAAGAGTTACAGTGACTCGCGGCAGTACAATTTTCGATCAAAACATTTTCACAGGCTGACGGGCCGTTGCTTTTTAAACAAATGGCATCGTCATCACTATCGAAACGTGAATTACGCACATACACATTGCGGCAGCCGTCAATATCGATTCCGTCATTATTTTGATGCGCGTGGTTGAATACATTCATATTTTCGACCATTAAATTCTCGCAATCCAGATAATGCTGTAACCATTGTGGCGAATTCAGTAACATTATACCACTCATATAAATGTTTTTAGAACTGATAATTCTTATTCCGTAAGGTCTGCGTTTGTCGTTATTTCCTGTGCCTAAATAAGTGGCGCTAGTTCCTTGAAAATCAATTATACCTTTTCCGGTAATCGAAATTCCATCTACTTTTTCGGCATAAAACAGCGATTTATCTACCTGAAGATCGGTGTTGTTTTTATATTCAGGTTGTATTACGATATAATCTTTCGGGTCTGTGCTTCCCAGTATTTTTGCATTTTTATCTAATTCGATATGTACACCTGATTTTAAAATAAGTGTTCCTGTTAAATACATTCCTTCCGGAAAAAATAGGCGCGCCGGTCCTTTTTTAGAACATTCATCAATCGCAGTTTGTAGTTGTTTTGTAGTCAATTGTTTTCCTTCGTTTATGGCTCCAAAATCTTTTACTACATTAAAAACAGGTAAATTACTGTGATCTGCAGCAAGGGATTTTTCGAGTTTTTTTGCCATTACTTCCAAATCTGAAGCTAATTTCAAATGATCAAAACTGTTGGTTTGTGCAATTGCAGCATTTGCAAAAACAAAAGCTGCAAGAGTAAGAATTAATTTAGAGAACTTCTTTTTCATGATATTTTTGTATTTTATTTAAGCGCTATTTTCTTTTTGATTGTTTCGTTTTTCTTCAATATTATTTTTTCTCCGTTGAGGTCAAATTCACAGTCTTTCCATGCTTTCAATTCTATTGAAGCCGATTTTTGATCAACTTCACCGCTGACCGTTACACCCAACTTTGAATAGATATTTTGCAGATAAACTTTTTCTTTCCACGGATTGCATTTTGCTATTTCGAGTTTGCCGTACCAGTCTGTCACAATATTATTTAGAAGTGATTGCGTAATAAGGCCGTTCGTAATATTGTAATAAGCGTCCTTGTAAACACCACTGGTTTCATAAACCTGAATCCATTCTGCATCAACATAATCAGCTTTTCTAAGATTATCCCAATCTTTCTGCCATCCTGGAACGTCGCCCATTCTTGAACCCGCCAATAGAAATTCACCCAAAGTCCATCCGTAGAAATAAGGTTTTTTAGCTCCCATTGTAATATCATATCGCAGTTCGTACGCGGTCTTTGAAGTCTCCGAGACTGTTTTTTCGATTGGAAGAAATGCCAGGGGATTTAACTGTACAGGATGTTTTTGACTTCCAAAATCTGATTCTCCGCGTCCTCTGTTGGTAAAATAAATACCTCTTTGTGATTTTAATACAGGAAAAGACAATCCTTCTTTTAGAATTTTAGCGTAAGTTCCATCTTCGTCTAAATTCAGTTCAATTGCTTTCTGCAAACAATATTCGGCACTAAAAAGAGCACACAAATAATCGTCCTGATTGACTCCGCCTTTTTCATCTTGTCCTGTTGAAGGCTGAATGATGATGTGCCAAAGATTATCAGCTCCTTTTTGAGAAATGCTTCTGTAGAATTTGGCTGTTTCGGCAATTAAGGGTTTTGCGTTTTTTTCTGTCCAGTTTTTATCGTTTACAAAAACCGAAGTTTCATAAGCCATTCGTGCCATATAACCCGAATTATGAATTTCGTAATAAAACTTATTTGGAACAGCAGGATCGTGATAACCTTCAAAATCACCGTAAGGAAATGTCCACGGTGCCATGATTCCATCCACATTCAAAAGGCGTTTGGTGTAGGCTTTCATTCCCGGAATTCTATCAGCAAAATTTTCAACCCATGATTTTGCCATTTCAATATTTCCTGTTGAAAGTAAAATGGAATGTACAAATGAAACATCCTGCGGATAACCAAAAGACCAGTGATTTCCTGTAAAGCCCATTGGCGGTGGTAAACCTAATTTTTGATCATTAAACGAACTTAAAAACTGAGCCATAGATCGAACCCATAATTTCTGCGCATTTAAATCGGGAACAATAATAATTCCCATGGTTTGCCATTTAGAATGCCACCATGCTGTATTTTGTTTTAACGATTTTTTGGCAGCAATAGCAATTGGTTCTTTAACAGAAAGCAAGATGTTATTTTCTCCCGATTTTAGTTTTAAAACCAAATTCGAGCCTTGAAGTTCTACCAAAGCGTTTGTTTTTAAGTACACATTTGTTTTGGCATTCAAACAAGAAAGTTCAATTTTCCATTGATCCTTCTGCTGTGTTATTTTTGAGATTTGAGTGAGCTTTTGATCGTAATGAACGTCTAAAATATCAGAAGGTTTAAAGATGATATCTGACGCTTTTCCTTCTACATTAATTTTTATTCCGGCCAAATTTGTATTGACCGCATCAAACCAGGTTAGAACAGTAACTTTATTTTGACCTTCTTCAAAATGGGTTGAAATCGTACCGTCATAATAACTTTGCTTCTGACTGTAGTTTGTTGCTTTTACCGGCTCTTTTTCCCAATAAAAATGAGCAAGTGGAATGAGATAATCGGCATTATATTTTGCTCTTACAAAATGATGCATATTAAAGTATTCTGTTTTTCCATATTTGGTAAATGAAGCATTTTTTGAAGGGTCAATATGTAATCCAAGCGGACCATAAGAACTTCCAAAAACACCATTTCCCTGATACAAATTAATGGTGGCAGTATCAGGTAAAGATTTTCTCTCCAGATCTGTTGATCGTATTGTCTTTTCAATATCCTTAGCACTTATAACTGTTTTTTGCGCAGTGACCTGGCAGAAAACAGATAGAAATAAGCCTAGTAACAATATTTTTTTATTCATAATTATATTCTTTATCAACAAATTATTTTAGAAGCTAAAAAGATAGAATTTGTCTTAAGCTATTTTATTTAGTTAAAGTTGTATTTCGAATATTTACGCCTTTAACATCATCAGTCAATAGTATGTTTTTTACACCATCAGCTGTCTGCAACTTCAAATTATCAATATCAAGTCCCTGAATATCTGAAAACATGGCAGCAGGGCGCTTATCGATTGTTTCAAACTTGGTTATAATGTTTGCCAGTTCTAAATTTTTTACGTGTCGCACAAAAATCCCGTATGCAGGCAAAGTCCCAATCTTATAAGGTTCCGGATAACCGTTTCCAAGTTCTCTAGGTTTTATGGCCGTATCTTCTAAAGTTCCTCCGCCTTTAGTTATTAGACGAATATTTTCCAGTCGTAATCCATCAATAGGTTCCTCAGGCAAGCCCATAATTTGTATACCGCTCATTTTATCTGATACAGTTGCAATAACATTAGATATCAAAACATTTTTCATACGACTATTGGTTTTAACTTCCGGCGATCGGTTGCGGTTGCCTGTTGCTACATAAATTGCATAGTGGTATAAATCCGTCATTACTAAATTGGTGATAGTAATGTTTTCAAGAAGTGCACCGTCTACTGATTCAAGTGCGAGTCCTCGGCAGCTGCGTATCGTACAATTAGAAATCGTAATGTTTCGAAATCCTCCGCTAGATTCTGTGCCTAATTTAATACGTCCGGAAGCATTTGGTCTAGGTTTCATAGTTCCGTCAAGCAAAGTGCCTTCCTGAAATCCGGAAACCTGACAATTGGTAATGGAGACATTTTCGGTAATTCTAAATTCGCCAAGAGCATAAGTACTTTTAAGGCAGATTCCGTCATCACCCGGAGAATTAACACGACAGTTTGAAACTACTACGTTTCGGCAACAGTCAATATCGATACCATCGCGATTTGTATCCATCGTTACATTGTCAACAGTCATCATATCACAACCCGTTGCCAATATTGCAAAATGACCGCCATGAACGATAGTAATGTCGCTGATTGTAATGTTTTTGCAGCTTTTAAGTGCAATTGCTTTATTGCCTAATCGCATTGGTTTAAAAGTCGGATTTGGATTTTGCCAATTATCGTGACCATTCATTTTATTCAAAATTTCATCATCGCGTATAATACCGCCGCCATTTATGAATCCGTGACCGGTAATGAAAACGTTAGTAAGATTCTCTCCCCAAATTAAACTATTGTGAAAATAGGTATGCGCACCGTCCTGATAAGGACCTACATTTGATGGTTCGGTTTCATCATAAGCATTCATTTCCTGAGGCGCTCCCAAAATAGTTGCGCCGGCATCAATATGCAGATTTATATTGCTTTGCAAATGGATAGAACCACTCAAATACGTTCCTGCCGGAAGCCATACTGTTCCGCCACCCACTTTTACAGCAGCATCAATTGCTTTATTAATTGCTGGACTATCAAGGTTTTTTCCGTCTCCAATTGCTCCATACGAACGAACATTAAACACATTATTTGTCTCTTTTGATTGTGCATTAAGGATAACACAGAATCCAGATAAAAGAAAAACAACAAATGCTAGAAAAAAAGACTTCTCCGTTATTGTGAAATTTAGTGTAGCTTGTTTTCTCATGGCTTTTCTATTTTAAAAAGTTTAGTTTGTGCCTGAGTTAAATTGATCTCCAGTTTTTTATTTCCGATAATAGTATTGGCTCTGTTCCAAAGCTCAGAAACTTCGACAGCTTTATTGGTAATAAATGGCAAATTAAGAGTAGTTTGTACCGTATGATTTGCTGTATGATTGATTCCTTCTTCGAGATTTCCGGCCATAATCCTAAAACTTCCATCATTAAGCTTCCACATTGATAATTGAACAGGTTGCTCTTGTTTGATTTCATCCACATAAGCAAATCCTGATTTTTTCATCGTTTCATTCATAAGTCGGGCGGTCAAAACATAAGACACCGGACTTCCCATAATTTGATCCAGAGAACCTTTGTAATTATCTGTTCCGCCAGGAAGATTATTGAAAAATTCAGGAGCATCCCAATAAATCAAATTTTTTCCGTCTTTTTGATTCAATCCCAGCGCAGGAGAGAAGCTTACGGAATAAATAGATTCAAGTCCGTCGCTAAATTTATTCTGTGTAAAAGGTTGAAAAATTGGAAATGTATTAGGAATAGAAGCATAAATGCCTTCCGTTTTATAATTAATTGTTCCAATGTATTTGGTGCTGTTAATGATCGTATCTGTTGAAGATACTCCTAAAATTGCAGCAATATCTTTATCCAATCCACCAACTGGACTACCAATAACCATTGATGGTTTGCCCGATTTTAGGACTTTAATTAAATTTTCTTTTTCAGAGGAGTTTAAATGAGACGGAGTCTGAAAAATAAATAGATCGCTTTGAACATTTGGCAGATATTCTAAACGGGTTACCGACATAATAGGAGCAGACCATTTCATTAATGTTCCTGCTTGTTCGTCAATCCATTCTTTGATGTTTTCATCTGGTTTGTTATTCGATTGCCATTCCATCGCACTTCGGTTGTAAACCAATGTTGGTCCAAAAACTTCTTTGGTTGCTACGGCATCGGCGAAAGCCTCATTGGTAGTTTGAGCAAGGAATTTTACATCCTCTTCAGGCAATAACATTTTTCCTCTATTGCCCCATGAAATGTAGCTTCCGTTAGGCATTTTGAGTCCGTTTGGAGTTTTCAATGCAGCATGCGAATACGCCCAGACCCCCCATCGCAATCTTTCTCTGGCATTATGAATAATATCCCAGGTTTCCCAAGCGTCAAAGGTTTCGGTTAAGAAATAATGGTGCACTTTTGTATCGGCAAGCATGGCAGAATGCGACAACATATAACCCAACATATAGCTGTAGCCCAATAAAGGCGAACTCCAAAAGCGAACTTCAGGAACATAATTCATAACAGGACGCTGCCCAACTTCATTCCACGATCCCGCCCAGGACTGGTCAATCCAACCGTCGAGATATCCTTCTTTTGCAATGGTTTCTAAATCAAAACAATTCGCGCGCCATCCGCCAACAGCACTTGCGGCATTTGAATATCCAATAACTAATGCTTTTGGATTCGAAATTTTGGTTTGCTTCACTAAATCTGCTGTGGCTTTGCTCCATTCTGCGACCAGTTTCGGATCTTTTGGAGCGGTTTCGCCATACGGACCTTTTCTTCTCGAATACAATCCTGTACCTAAAAAGCCGTCTCTTAAAATAATAACATCAAGGTTAAGTGCTTTTGACAAGCTTCCCCATTGTTTTCCGAAGAATTCTGTCAAAGGTGTTCCTTCTGGAATTCCTTCTGGAAAAGCACCATATTTGTGGGATTCAGCAGCTAATTTAGCAACCATATTTGGTTTCCCATTTCTATAAGAATTGGCATGTCTTAATGAAAATGATGATTTATCGCCGTCATAAGAGCTTTGACCTCCGGTAATAAACGTACCCACTTTAATATCTTTTAAATTGTATTTATTTTGGGCTGTTTTTTTAAGTATGGTTACTAATTTTTTCAAATCGGCATACGTCCATTTTTCGTAATTGATAGATTGAGGTTTATCTGCCTTTTCAAAGCGATCTTTCCATAAATCCATACGCTCCGGAGTTGTTCCTGCCAATTGTCCCTGGTCTTTGATAGAACCCCAGGTTTTCATGTTTTTAGGCAGTTTTATTTCCTGATTAATATCTCCCTGCCATTCATATAAGTAATCCGTAATCCAACCAACATTGATGATAACACCTTTCCAGCCGTCGATTCCCTGCATAAGAGGTTCGTAGCGTTGCCAAAATTCATTGGCAGATTTCTCCATGTCTTTGTGTTCAAACCAGTAAAGATCAATTTCCAGCCAACGGTCTGCAGCAACGGGTGTTTTTGCATTTGTTCCAATGCTATAAAACAGGATAGAGAATAATATAATTAGATTTTTTTTCATTAGTATTTTTATGTTTTGAACTGTTCTATGTACTACAGTTTTATATTTTTTTTCCTTTTATAAGAATATCTTTTTTCCCTCCCGCCCAAAGTAATGTGAGTGTAAAATCCTTACTAGATCTCACCGTTATTTGAGGCATTGCTTTAGCATCTTTTCTGGATTTACAATAAAAATCAATTGTACCATCAATTCCAAAAGGATATTGTTTTACTCCAAACTCATCGTTTAAAGTCACATCCCAAACAATCTTATTATTAGGAACATCAGCTCTGATTCCAAAAATATATTCGAACAAAACCGCAATAGGAGTCAATCCTGTCCATCCAACAAAATTTTTGCGATCATTTCCCTGTATTTTTTCGGGGGAATAGTTTTCGAATAAAGTGCCAGTTTGGGTGTAAACTTTTAGTACATTGTCAAAATGATTCGTTGCGATTTCATGTGCAAGACTATCCTGATGTATTTGGGTAAGTCCTCTTAAAACCATATAAGAAGTCGGTGCCCAGACAGATCCTCGCCAGTAACCGCCTTCGGCATTATAATCTGGACTATCAGCAGATAAAGTAGGAACACGATGCGGACGATTGAATTTTTTGGTATCAGAAAGTGGGCTAATAAATTGATTTATTCGATTTTCGGGAACTACATCTGCAAGCAATGCCCAATAAGAGCCGATTGATTGTAAATTAGATAACGATCCATCTTTGAAAGCATCGGTATAGAAATTCAATTTTTCATTCCACATTTTTTCGTTTACGAATTTGGTCAGATATTCAACTTCTTCTTTCAATTTTTTTACGTCATTTTCTCTATCAAGTTCAACAGCCATTTTTATCAAAAATCGAGCGGCAAAAATTTCCTGTAATGTGGTGTCGATCCAGGACATTTGACCGTTGCTCCATCTTACGCTATATCCATTTTGTAAACGTGGTTGATTGTCCATTCCGCAGCCCCAGCCAGTCGAATAATAAGTGCCGTCTTTCCACGAACGGTTGAGGTTAAACCAATTGTAATAGGCTAGAAGGGCAGGAAATACTTTTGCTAATCTGGCCTTGTCGTTAAAATTGGTGTAATATTCCCATTCTGACCAAGGCAAAATATTAGGTCCTGTACTTGAAGGATCGTAACGTTCGAAACAATCTTCACCGTTAGTACCATAAATTTGTCGACAAATGAATCCGTCTGGTTTTTGCTTGCTGTAAAAATTATCCAAAGAACCCTGAAAATTGAAAGCATTGGAGCCATAACGTCCAAATAATGTCATAAAAGCGGTGTCCCACATGAAGATATTTCCATTGAAAGCAGCATCGATATACGGAGAAACAAATCCGTTTTCAGGACTAACTTTATGAAGATTAGAAAAGGCAATTTCCCAAGCTTTCCAGTAACAAAGAATCGCATCGTTTTTTGTTTTCCAAAATGGTTGCGGAAGCTTTTCTTTTATTTGATCGAAAGTTGGCGGAGTATCAAAATTTTGTGGAGTATTTTTTATAAAATTATTTTCGGCAACCAATTTTTCAGGAATATATAATTTCTTAATTCCTTTTCCCCAGTCGGCTGTTCCAAGTTCAATAACAGGTTTTTGCGCTGTTATTTGACTTAGAAAGCAAAGGAATAGTAAAAAGGAAAATATTTTTTTCATGATTATTATGTTTATTCAACCCTTTTAATGGATTTGTTTTAACACATAGTCCCGAAGCTTCGGGATAGATTTGTATTTTAAAAAAGGCGTTTCACTTATTTAAATACACAGAGTTTTGCTATGTGAAAGAAATGTGTTTCTTTTTGTATGCTATCTTTACCTATAAATTCTATGTTTCTATGTGTTAGAATGTTTACTTTATTTTTTTATTAAATTTTAAAACCAATCCTGGATCAGAAATATCATTTTTTGATGCTGCTGAAAGACCAACTTTTCGAATTAAGTCTCCTGAGATAATTATTTTATTATCCTTAAAAACAATATCTTTTGTAATATCTGAAGAAGTATCTCCAGCCAAATCCTGACCTAAAACTTCGTAATCTGAGGCTTTTATTTTGGTTGGAAGAATCAATGTAAGTGACTCATAATCTCCAAATATTCCGATAGGATTATCAATATTTTGAATTTCCTGCTCCACTTTAATGCGCTTCGTAATGTATTCCCGATTAATACCTCGGCCAATAGTAACAACAGCAACAGCTCCATTTGGATACATTGATGATAATACAAAAGGCTGATCTGGACTTGGATTTAAAACTTTTGCCAATGGCAATCCACGGCTTACTCTTGCCGGCGCATTTTCTCTTAAAGTATCGCCTGGTTTGTGTTTTTTATTCCAGGTTTCTCTTTCTGCTAAAACCCAATAATCCTTTAGAACATTTTTATCGATACTATAATTTTCTGATCCCACTCCAAAAGGTTCGGCAATGCGGTGCCATCTTACGCCTCTTGTTATTTCATCCATTCTGTATTTCATATTTCTTCCAATAGGAGGAAATGCGTAGTCATTGGTATTATTAGGAAGTTTGTCCGGAAAAGGATAACGCATTACGCCAATAGCACAACCCAAACCTGCCGCGATATAAGGCTCATCTTCGCAATTGATAATACTTTTTGCGTCGCCTTGTGGTTGATAGTGTAATAAATTGGCAATTCTTTGAATGGTAACTGGCTGCGCAGTAACATTCTCGACATCGTAAGTTCTGTAGGTGTCGCTTACTTCAATTGTATATCCATTAAAAGCATGTTCAATTACTAAATTTGGCGCATAAGTACGACCTAATTTAGTCATGGTTTTTCTCCATTCTAAGTTTCGGGATTGTTTTCCCCAATCTACTTTCCAATAGGCAAAACCAGCTTCATTTGCAGCTTTTATGCGTTCTGTCCAATATTCTTCTGAATTTACGTTTCCTGCAATAGGTGCTTCCTGAGCACAAATCCATCCGCCAAGACCTTTCCATCCTTTTGCTTTTACGGCATTTACCAGTTTGGTTAATCTTTCTGCCGGATTTCCGGTGTAAGAAGGAAAACGCTCCTGATTTAATTCCGTAAGACCAAAAGAAGGACCGTCTTTGCTGGTTTCTGAAAGCGGAATATCCCAAGAATCATCCATAACAAAAATGAGATCTTCACGAATTTTTGGAAAAAAATTAACCCAGTTTAGATAAGTCCCTTCGCCAAGCATATTTTTTTCAGTCATTGCTTGTCTAATTTCTGCATTGGTATTGTAGCTGCATGAATATCCCTGTATGTTCCAGGTACAGAAGTAATCAGGTGCTTTTGATGGTTCATTTGGAACCAGTGAACTTTTGCTTTGCGAAAAAATATTCGCAGTAAGCATTAGAAGTATAACTGAAGAAAGAAAATGATTCATCTGTTTATTTTTATAGTATTACTTTTTGATTGAATTCAATATAAAAAATGGAATAGGCTGTTAAAAAAGAAAAACGGAACGGGAAGGAGGATTCCCATCCCGCTTCTTTCAAAAAACTAAAATTAAACCAACTCTAAAATATTATATTGAATTTAGACTGTCCTTTAGCCTGCGCCAATTGGAGCCTGTAATAAAACTTTTAAATTCATAGGGAATTCGTCCGCCTCTATTGAAGCATGACATTCTTAATAAATAACTTGAATTTTTCTCCCACGTTTGAGCATGGGAGAAAGATTATTTAGTTAATATCCAGGATTTTGATCTGACGGATCGATTTTACTATTTAAGTCGATTTCTCTTTGTGGAATTGGAAATAATAAATTTCTTGGCTGAGGATTTTTACCTGCAGCGGTCATAATAGGGATCAATTGCTCCGTACGAATCAAGTCAAAATATCTTTTGCTTTCAAAACAAAATTCCCAACTTCTTTCCTGAAGTATTGCTGCTCTGAATTGTTCTTTTGTCAAACCCGAAAGTTCCGTCATACCAGCTCCGGCTCTTTTACGAATCGCATTAATAGCTTCGTATGCATCCGTAGTTGGTCCGTTTAGTTCATTCAAAGCTTCTGCTTTTATCAACAATACATCTGCATAGCGTAAGATAGGGTAGTTGTTATTGTTGTTGCTTCGTGCATATGCCTGTGCATCAAAGTATTTAAAAATACTTAATTCCGCTAAACCTTTTGTTGGATACTCGTAATATTTGCTCGTTTTAGGATCAGTAAAACTGGATAAGATTGAAGCATCACGGCGCGTATCTGCGGCAACAAAAGATCTCCAGAATTTATCTTCAACTAGATTAATAGCAAATCCTGATATACCATTATTCTGAATAACATTTGCTGTTCTTGAAAGATAGAATTGCGAATAGGCACTTCCGTAACCTTCCGGACCAGACTGAAATTGAATTGAGAATATATGTTCCAATTTATTTTCGTTGGCTATTTTCCAGACATCTGCCGGTGTAGGATATAAACCGTAGCCGTAAGCAGCTTTATTGTTAATTACTTCTTGTGCTTTTGCAGCAGCATTAGTCCAGTCTTTCTTTGTTAAATAAACATAAGCAAGCAGGGAAGAAGCCGCACCTTTAGTAGCTCTTCCAACTCCAGTTGTAGGCTGTACTGGCAGCAATTTTGCTTCAGCTAGTTTTAAATCATCTATAATCACAGTATAAACTTCGTCTACAGATGAACGTGCTATATCAAGGCCTGCCAGTTCTTTGGTTTCCGTTAAACTTATTGGAACTCCGCCAAACTCTCTAACAAGATTAAAATAAGCTAATGCACGTAAAAAATGTGCCTCAGCTATATAAAGTTCTTTATTAGCAGCAGGCATTTCAATAGCAGGAACACGTTCTATAACTGTATTGGCTCTATTGATTACAACATAGTTGTTATTCCAGTTGTTTGTTAAAACAAGATTAGAAGATTGAACAGTAAAATTATCAATATCACTTCGGTCAGTATTTGAACCTGTTCCGGGATTAGTTTGTTCGCCTGCTAAATCTCCTACAAAGGTCATATCCTGGCTGTATATAGGTCTTAAGCCATTGTAAACAGATACTAACGCAGCATATGCATCAGCGTCGGTTTTATAAAAGTTTGTTGGTGATAAAAAAGATTGTGGATCTTCATCCAGAAAATCATTTTGACAACTGCTAAATCCAGTAATCAAAATAGATAAAGCTGCAACAATAAGAAAATTATTAGATTTCATGTTTTTTTGATTAAAGTTTTACATTAAGTCCCATTAGGAATGTTTTGGCTGCCGGGTAACCCCCACGATCAACACCAATACTAAGATTGTCCTGTCCAAATGAATTTACATCCGGATTGTATCCTTTGTAATTGGTAAACGTAAAATAGTTTTGTAAACTCACGTATAATCTGACAGACTGTACAAAAGTATTTTTGAAAACAATCTTTGGCATTTCATACCCAAACGATATATTTTGTATGCGCAGGTAAGAACCGTCTTCTACTTGTTTGTTGGTCAAACGTGTTTCCTTGGTAGTTCTTGGAACGTCAGTATTAGTATTTGTTGGCGTCCATCTGTTATTCGAACCTGGAGCATTAATATCGGTTTCTGCATTAACGTTTAAATTTAATACGTCGTTGCCCTGAACACCGTTAATTAAAACATTTAAATCGAAATTTTTGTAGCTGAATGTATTGGTCATACCATAAAAGAAATCTGGCTGCGCGTAACCTAAAATGGTACGGTCATTAGCGTCTAATTTTCCATCGCCATTCACATCTTTGTAACGTCTGTCTCCCAGTTGTACGCCTGCCTGTCCTGAAGCTATTCCTGCAGTTACTTCGGCCGGAGTTTGAAATAAACCATCCGTTACATAACCGTAGAATAAACCAACCGGTTCTCCAACTCTTAAAATTCCTGTATTTGCAATTGCTTTACTGGCACTTCCACCTCCCGCTGGTCTTTCATAATCACCGCCCAAATCTGTAACTTCATTTTTATTGAAAGTGATATTAAATGATGTTTTCCATTTAAAGTCACTATCGAAATTTACTGTATTTAAAGCCAATTCGATACCGTGGTTTCTCACACTTCCAACATTTTGAAGGGAAGTCTGATATCCTGAAGTTCCGGGAATCTGGACATCAAGAAGTAAGTCTTCTGTACGTTTGTCATAGTAATCTGCAACAATGTTAATTCGGTTTGAAAATAAACTCAAATCCATACCAGCATCAAATTGTGATGTAGTCTCCCATTTCAAGTTAGGATTAGCCACACGTGTAGAAGCTACTCCGCTTGTTATAACACCTCCAATAGGATAATTAGAAATACCTCCTAAGGCTGCAAGACTTCTGTACGTAGGGATTTCTGTATTACCGGTTTGTCCGTAACTTACCCTAAGTTTAAGATTTGAAATAACCTTCTCTGTTGACTTCATAAATTCTTCCTGAGATACTCTCCATGCAAGTGATCCTGAAGGGAAGAAAGAGAATTTATTACTTTCACCAAAACGTGATGATCCATCCGCACGCCCTGTAAGTGTTAATAAGTATTTGTCATTATAACCGTAATTAATTCTTGCAATATAAGATTCAAGTGCCCATTCGTTAATATTAGATGTTGGCGGAACAACTATTGCCCCGCTACCTAAGCTGCCATCTTCTAAAATATCATTAACAAATCGATCTGCACCTGTAGTTACATTTTCGGAAGTAAATTTCTGGCGGGTAAAACCTCCTAATGCAGTGAAATTATGTTTTTCGGCAAATGTTTTAGTATAGGTTAATGTATTTTCATTTAACCAGCTGAAACTTTGGTTAACTCCAATTCTTGCTCTTGCATTTTGTCCGGTATTTTGAATAAATGCAGGAAGATAATAATCATCTTTAACATTAATCTGGTCACCTCCAAAACTTACTTTAAACAATAAATCTTTTGTTATTTTATAATCAAGAAATAAATTACCCATTACACGGTCAGTTCTTGATAAATTTTTAATTTCTAACAATGATGCAACAGGATTTCCATAAAAGCTTCCATCTGGTCCAATAAATCTATTGTAGCTTCCATCAGCAGCATAAACTGGGGCAGTTGGCGGAGCGTAAAGAATAGAGGTTACAGCGCCTATATTGTTGGCATCCAAATCCGTATCGGTTTTTGCCTGATTGTTTGCTGTTCTTGATGCCGTAAAACTTAGTCCAAGTTTAAATTTAGAACTTAAGTTTTGATCCAGGTTTACTCTGATAGATCCACGTGTAAAATCTGATCCGCGAAGTATACCATCCTGTGTAAAATAATTACCTGAAATAGCATATTTTGTCTGATCATTTCCACCTGTAAAACCTAACTGATAGTTTTGTGTTGGAGCTATCCTAAAAGCTTCGTCCTGCCAGTCCGTTCCCTGACCATAAACTGCCGGGTTATAAATTTCCGGATCTGGGTAAATAATAGGACGTACTCTTTGAATATTATCAACATTAGCATTTTTGGCGAAATCATATGCATTTACTAAGTCTATTTTTTTACTAAGCTGCTGAAATCCATAATAAGTTTCAAAAGAAACGTTTGCTTGTCCTGATTTACCACGTTTAGTAGTAATAATAATTACACCATTGGCACCTCTGGCACCGTAAATAGCAGTAGCAGACGCATCCTTTAAAATTTCCATTGATTCAATATCACTAGGGTTAATCGAAGCTAATACGTTCGTAGGCTGCCCGTTCCCTAAAACTCCTGTAGAGTTACTGCTGTCATTGTATATAGGAAAACCATCAATTACATACAAGGGTTCGTTTCCTGCACTAATGGAGTTTCCTCCACGAATTCTTACCGATGCACCTCCACCGGGAGCGGATGAAGACTGTGTCATTTGTACTCCCGCAGCTTGTCCTTTTAAAGCCTGTTCTGTAGAGGTAAGTACTAAATCTTTTATAGCATTTTTATTAATAGAAGATACAGACCCTGTTATATCACGTTTCTTTTGAGTCCCGTATCCCACAACTACAACTTCATTTAGGCCTGCTGCACTTTCTGTCAGGGTTACATTGATAAGACTTTGTCCTTTAAGAGCAACTTCCTTAGAGTCAAAACCAATGAATGAAATTACTAGTATAGCGTTTTCATCTGAAACTGTAAGGGCAAATTTTCCATCAAAATCGGTTGTAACTCCATTTTTAGTTCCTTTTTCAACAACATTGGCACTTGGTAATGGCTGTCCTTTAGAATCTGTAATTACACCTTTTATTGGCTTAGGCGCCAGATCGAGAAGACTTGGTGCCTCGGTCATAATTACTTTACTTGCTTTGGTTTTGGTCAGTAGTATTTTTCGGTCGTCAATTTCATATGAAGTGTCTGTTCCTTTAAAAAGCATGTCCAGAATAACATTAACAGGTACTTTTTTAACGTTCAGGGAAACCCTTCTGTTTAAATCTACGGCCTTTGTGTTAAATAGGAATTTGAATTCTGTAGTAGTCTCGATTTCATCGATAACTTCTTTTACAGTAACACTTTCTTTATTTAAGGAGATTTTGGTTTTTTGAGAATATGATACGCTGGCTTGCATAACAAAACTTGCGGTGACAAAAAATAATAGTGATAACTTCATTTTTAAATCAAATTTTAAGCACGCAGGAAATAATCCATTGGACTTTGGTGGTTTTTTCATAATTTTGGAATGTTAATTAGTGATTAATCTTTTGCGGTTTGATCACTTTACCTAAGTCGGGAAATGTTAGCGCATTTTCCGATTTTTTTTTATCCAGATGATTTGGAGAGGTAATAAGTGATAGTTAGTACTAAGTTTTTTACGTGGAACTCTAATTCATAGGCATTGTTTTTAGTTTTAGTTTAGTTGATTATTATTTTATTTTCTACAATACTGTAATCGATTTGATAAACTTTTTTGAAGTAATTGAATACTTGTATAATACTTTCATTATCGGTTTCTATAGTAGCATTAAAAGTTTCATTAGCCAAACTTCTGTTATTATTGATGATAGTAACATTGTAATGGCGTTCTAATTTTTTAATGATATTTGCAAAAGATTCCTGTCTAAAGACCAAATTTCCATTCATCCATGACGTGTATAATGATGTATTCACCTTTTCATTAGATATCGTTTTCTTTTCTTTGCTAAAAGTTCCTTTATAACCGGGAGTAAGAAAAAACTCGTTTTTATTCTTAAGTAATCCGGATTGTCTCATACTAACCGAACCTTCAACAAGTACAACATCAGTGGCGTTATCTTCATTATAGTTGCTTACATTAAATTTAGTTCCATAAACCTGTACATCTAATTTGTTTGCATTAACGATAAACGGATGTTTTTTATCATGCGTAACGTCAAAATAAGCTTCTCCGGTAAGGAAGATTTTACGATTTTGGTTTTTAATAAACTGCACCGGATAAGTCATAGAACTTCCTGCATTTAAATATACCAGTGTTCCATCTGAAAGGGTAATATTAAAACGTTTTCCATTTGGGATACTTAATGTGTTGTATACTAATTTGGTCGCATTTGGATCATTTGCGTAAACTAGTTCTTTACCTTTTTGCTCGCCAACTACTTTTCCATTTGCGTCATAAACTTTCGAAGTTCCGTCAGCAGCAATAACTTTAATATTTCCATTTCCCAGTTTCAGCGTAATTTCATCTTTTTTAGGGACAATTATTTCTTTTGTATTGTTATCAAAGATGTTTTTTTGCAATACAGCACCTATTCCTAAAAACAAGATTGCGATTGCGGCATACTTCATGAAAGAGCGAAGATTGTATTTTTTCGATTTTTTCTTTTCTCTTCTGATTTCCTTAAGAAGCGCTTTTCTCACAGTTTTAATATCGGGCTCATTCATGGCTAAAGTTATAGCAAAGTGCGTTTTAACATATTCCTGAAATATCAATTGATTTTCCGGATCTTCTATCCATTTGTTTAATATATCCAAATCGTCCATGTTTGCGGACTGTGAAAAATATTTAACGATTATAATTTCTATTTCTTTAGGAGCCATTTTCTGGGGTGCTTTTTTATGTATTACAAGACAGAATTACAATACCCTAATTTTTTATTAAAATATTTTTCATATTCGTATATTTTTTTTCTTTATTTTGCCGAATAAATACTTTTTATGGATTTCGAGGATAATATAATTTTAATGGAAAGCCTCAAAAATGGGGATGAGAAAGCTTATAAGTTTCTATTGAATAAATTTCATAGAAAATTGAACGCATATGCACTAACATTGGTTAACGATCATTCGATGGCCCAGGATATTGTTCAGAATGTATTTTTAAAAACATGGAAAAACAGAATCAAACTTAATCCTGAATTTTCTATTCAAAGTTTTTTATATAAATCCGTTTATAATGAATTCATCAATACTTACCAGCAAAATAAGGCGATGATGCTATTACAGCAGAAATATGTAGACTCTTTGCAACAAGTTGTTGAAACCACAGACGAAAGTTCTATAGAACGTATGTTGGCTATCATCAATAAAGAAATACAAAATTTACCTCCAAAGTGCCAGAAAGTTTTTATCCTAAGTAAAAAGGAGGGACTAACCAATATTGAGATTGCAGAACATTTAGAAATATCCATTAAAACTGTTGAAGCACAGATTAGTAAAGCTTTTAAAATTTTGAAAGAAAAATTGAAAGATAATTATAATATGATGTTGTTTTTGCTCTTTCATTCTCCACAAAAAGAATATTCTAAGACTTGAGATACTAAAATATAAACTTTAAAAAAAATCCACTCAATCAGAGTGGATTTTTTGTTTTAAAATGTAAAAAGAAATAGTAATGTTTTACCACCTGAACTTATTTCAAAAGTTCGTTATATAGATTCGAAAGACGCTTTTCGAGCAAATTCATTCCAAATTTAGCGTCGTTAGTATACCAGTCGGTAAATGGCGCATGATTAGATGTATTTAAACGTTCTTGTGCCAGATGAATTTCGTTTAAGGTTTGCTTGACGAAATCTCTCTTTTTCTCCTTGTCTTCCTTACTTTGATAAGCCTGTACCAAATAATTTAGCGAACGATTTAAATGCAGCATTAGATAAGCTTGTCCTCTTAAGTTATCATCAAAAAAGACTTTTCCGTTTTCAAGTTTGTTATAAATCTGATCTGATTTAGTTGTAATCTTTTCCAACTTTGCTATACTTGAGGCAGTTCCTTTAGCCATAGCTTCCAGCTGATTTTCTGCATCATTATCGGCAGGAATTACTCGAAAATAACCGACACTTCCTTTACTTGGATCATCCAGCGGATGATTGTCAAGCGGGTTTGTTGAGTATTTATCTTTTTCAAGATCATTGAGTAACATTTCGATTGCACGAGCGTATCGCAAATCCTGAAATAGATATTGTCGTTCGAATCCTGGCAGGTCACCTTTTTTTTGCTGCCAATAAGAATTGAAAAAATCCTGATACAATTGAGAAATTTCGGCTCCATATTGAGAACCATAGTAATTATTGCTGAATGTAGAAAGAAATGAAGTAGAATTAAAAGGTTTAAAATTCCACATCATATCTGCATTGGCCGATAACTCTACAAGATGTTCTCGAATATTTCCGGCATTTACTACAGAAAATAGTAATTTATGACCACTCAGGCTATCAACTATACGATAGTTTTGTTCCATTTTTCTCGGACCTTCTGCCTGTGCTAAATGCGAACCTGTTGATGTAAACTGAAAATTAAGATAATAACCGACAGGTTTTCCTGAAAAAGTGTAATTGCGTATATCTAATGCTGGGAAGTGATCTCGACGTGCCGCTACGAAATTTATGATTAATGATGGCTCATCAGGAATATGAAAAAGTCCGGCAGCTGTAAGATTCGACATCTCATTATAAAGCGTTAATCGCATTGGCGGATGCGGATCTCCAGTTTTTTCTTTAAGAAGTTCGATTTGCATCTGCACCATTTCCTCGATAATTTTTGCACGGCTTTTGTCATCTTTTGGCGCATCTGGAAAAAATTCCCAAAATGGAATATCGTGATTTCCTCTAAAACCAACCAGCCAAACAACTTCTAAGTTATTTCGTTTTGCCAAATCAATATGATAACCCCAAAACTCCTTTAAAGCCTGACGGTTCGCAATTGTCAATTCAGGTGCAGGAAGATGTCTAACTTCTTTCCAATAATCTTCCCAAAAAGCATAGGTTGATCCAAAAATATTAAGATGATGACCTGTTGTTATTAAACCACGTTGTTGGCCAGTAGCAGCATCTTTCCCTGGACTATAGGGAGGCGTAAAACTTTCTTTTCCTGTAATTATGCCTTCAAGCGTATTAAGTTTAAGTCGCAGCATAGCTTCAAACAAAGCTTGATAGTTGCTGTCTGATAATTTTTGCCAGGGAGTCAGGAAATCAGTATCATTGGGCAGCCACGCTCTATATTTAATATCTGGTGAATTAAAGACCTTTTTATAATTTGCAGCCATTGTTATTTGGTTCTTATGAACAGGTGGTTGAGATGCCCAGAACCAAAGTGGTTTAACGCCCAGTATCAGCTCACTAAAACTATAAATGGCATAAATAGTCCCTCTCATATCGGCACCATTTAGAATGATATGCTCCTTATCTGCATATATTTGGTGAGCTTCCCAGTCTTTTAATAATAACTTGTTTTCTTTATAATGATCTCCTGTTGCAATTACGATAACAGGGCCTTTTTGTGGTAGTTTGGTAATAAAAGCCGATGGTTGACCCAGAACCGTATTAAGGTCTCGTTGTAAATCTTCTGCAGCACGACGAACTGGCGCTGGTTCATCAGGGCTTATATATATTGGAATCTTTCCTTTTATTATTATAGATTGTGCTATTGTAGTTTGGTTAAAAAAGGAGACCAGCAAAAACTGGAGTAGTAATAAGAAATTGTGTTTTTTCATTGTGGTTATTTTTGGGTGGTTATAAATAGTAGATAACAAAGACGCATTTAATGAGGATTCACTTAATCGTCTGGGTTATGATTATAATACAAGGCTGAAGTATAATACCCTGATTTTTTTCAGTAGTTTATTTTTATATGTGCTGTAATGACAATAGTCAAATCAGAGAGCAGATATTATAAACAATTCAATTTTACTAACAAATGTAAATTTATATCGACACGGGATATAAAACAGTTAATACTCTGCGTTCCTTATAAAATAAGACCTCAGAATTCTAAAAATGGATGGTTAGTTTAAAAGGATATTTTTTTACGATCTTCCTGTAAGTTGCGAGTACTGGCACTAATTACTGAAAGTAAAATTTGCCCAGCCTTTGTCTGATCTTTAAAATACATAATGTGAGGAATTGGCTGGTCCCGCAGGGCTTTCATATCAGTATGAAGGTAATGTAGAATGTAATGTAATGGTCATAATTGGGTATTTGGAAAATTAAAAAACAACTCCTTTCTTTGAAAAGGAGTTGTTTTTTTGGTATTCTATTTCATTAATGGCATTTGCAAATAACTGGCATATTTACCACCAGTATACAGAATATGCGTGCCTTTATTATTAGGAATACAACCCGGAGTTCCCGGCATTACAGAACCCATTTCGTCTTTACTGCTGATCATAACACGCAAAGTTTCACCAGCAGAATAAGTCAAACCAATAGGACTAAGGACAATATCTAATTCTACGATTTCTTTTGGCGAAAGTTTTTCTACACGATCAAAACTATATGCCGGTATTTCGTCTGTAGAAAGTTTTGGATCTAAATGTCTGTGTGATGCGCGTAAACGCCCACTCGCACCTTTGTAACGCAATGCAGAAGCTCCGTCTTGTGTAAAATCCTGTAAAGCAGCGTTGCGGTTTGGTACTACAAATTCGCTCAATACATTTCCTAATTTGTCAATTTTTTGTACCCAAACAAATATATCCATATCGTCTGCATTTTCTGCCTCCATAAAGAGTTTCACTTTTGGATACCCAATAAAAGTAGTGTCTTTATCAAAAACAGTTTGGAACGATACGCGAACTAGCATAGCTTCTGGAAAATAACGTAATGGAAAGTCGTTTTCATCAGCATTTAATTGTAGCGTTCGCGTTTTTCCATTCAAGTAGTAACGTTGTAATTCTGATTCTTTTGGAGGGAAAGTTTCCGAAGTAAGTCCGGTGCGATTGCCGCCATGAAAATCTAAAATTGAATATTGTACAGTTGGAGTTTTTTCCCATCCATTTTGTTTGTCAAGCAAATAATAATCAAAGAATTTGCGAAGTTCCTCTGTAGATTCGGCATTATAATAATCAGGCCATTCCTGAGTATCATGAATACGCAACCATTTTTCTTTAGAACCTATAGAACGCCAGGAACGGAAAGTTCCCATTGTATGTAATGTATTAGAGTAACTTGCCACAATATAGGCAGGAACCGTAATTTTAGAAACATCGGCAATTTTATCTTCCCATAAATCGCAATTTGCCAATGGATAAGCTTCTAGTTCGGCAACCATATCTTCGCGTTTTGCGCCTGTAGCACTTACGTGATTTACCTGCAAACGGTGAAGGAAATTCGGATCGGGAATTCCTCCAATGTATGCTAAATCACGATACGCATCCTGTAAACCTTCAGTTGGGTTTATACAAGTAAGATGTGGCGGTTGTCCTGCAGCGATAAACCATTGCGAAAATGCTAAATATGAAGTTCCTGATAATGCGGTTTTCTGATTGGACCAATCCTGTGCGGCGATCCATTCGATAAGATCGTAGCAATCCTCTGCTTCTTGCGAACCAATCATTGTAATATCACCTTCGCTATGTGCAATTCCGCGTGCGTCCGGGTTACAAACCGCATAACCGTGCTGAACCCAATATGCCGGATCTGGCGCTTCAAACTTGGTTAAACCGGAACCCCAGGCATTTCCCATTCCAAGCATATTAAACAAGTTAACATAACGAGGAGCTGTTCCGGCACTTTTTCCATAAGGACTCCATGCAATTAGTGTAGGAACTTTTTCTTCCGTTACAGGCAGATAAACATCTGTGTATATTGTGATACCATCACGCATTTTTACAGGAACATCTTTCAGGAAACGAATATCGCAACCAAGAGCTTTAAAGCCAGGAGCTATTTGTTCTCCTTTTTTCAAAATGATTTCTTTGGTTTCAAATGGACTTAATACTCCGTGTTCAATTCCGTTGTCAATGTATTCAAATGCTGGTTTGAAAATCATTTTTTCAGCTATAGTATTCATATTTATATAATTATTATGTTATTAGCTAATTTAATATTACAAAGCTATGAAAGAATAATCCTGAAAATATAAACGATTCAAACCAAGAAGTATAAAATTCAAACCTAATGGTCCCGATAAAATTTAGGAATATTGCCAGTAATTTTTTTAAAAAAACTACTGAAATAGTTGGGATATTCGAATCCTAAAATGTGCGCAATCTCAGAGATACTCCAATCGGTGTAGCGCAATAATGTTGTTGCTTCGGCAGTAATACGCTCTGCAATTATTGTTGTTGTTGATTTTCCTGTAACTTCTTTAACAGCACGGTTAAGATAATTTACATGAATAGAAAGTAAGCCCGCAAAATCTTGTGCGCTTTTGAATTTTAAAGGTTCGCTGAGGTTTTCTATTGGAAACTGACGCTCCAACTGATCCATAAAATGATTAACGATTCGTAATGAAGCACTGCTGGATTGTATAAAATTTTCTGCAGGACGCATTTGTAATGCGTCGTGAATGATCAGTTCAATGTAAGTACGCATTAAATCATCCTTGTAGAGATAATTTGTTTTGTCGCTTGTAATCATAGTATTAAAAATATCTGTGATCTTATTCTGTTGTTCTTTGTTAAGTTTAAAAGCTGGGTTTGAGTTGAGTTGAAATAGAGGCGAATGCTGGAGGTTTTCCAGCCTTTCCAAAGGTTTAATAAATTCTTCTGTAAATACACAGGAATATCCTGTCTGCTTTTCAGAAATTATCTCAGTGGCATAAGGTATACGAGAATTAGCAAAAAAAAGATACACTCCGTTAAGATGAATAGTCTGATCGTCGTAATGTATTTTGCTGTTTCCTATGCTAAGAAGTATTAGATAGAAATGACGACGCCCGAAAGCTGAAGTACCGGTTTTTGTAACTTTATTCCAGGTCACTTTGAATCCTCTTTGCTTCAGAACCGATTTTAATGCAGGGTTGGCAAATTCTCTTGTTGCTTTCATACAAATATAAAAGTACAAAAATCAAACAAATAAAAATATGCTTTTTTAACTTAATTACTTTAAAAGCTTTGCCAATTGCTTTTCTAACTCGATTACTCCAAAAGGTGTAGCTAGTGATCTTATATGGTATTCGAGAAGATCGATTTCTTCTTTGCGAAAATCTACTTGAGAAAGTGATTTTTCTTTAGTATGAAAGAGAAGTTTGTAGTAAAAGAAAACATACAACTCAAGATTTATATTTTTTCGATATAAATCCTCTTTATACCTTTTTGAATGTTTTCTCTAAAGTTTATATCGTTCTTTCTGTCTGTTAATAATGATAAATTTGTATCTTATATGTATTTCATGAGAGTTTTAGAGTGCTTAATAGTATAAAACTAATTTCGGGAAGTGAAATTAACTTTAGATATTTCATATTTTAAAAAGCTGGGTGGAGCTCATTTAGTATTAATCTTATTTTGATTTTTCTTTAACTATCAATTTAAATTCAGTTTTAAACTTTGATTAAATAATGATTTGATCCAACTATCATGAAATTAAAATCTGGAAAATCTTCAAAAAAGACTGATGATAAAATAAAGAAAGAGAAGCAGCATGCCGCTATAATCGGTTGGTTTGTCAGAAGATGAGGTGTAATATTTTAATGACTTAAATGATTTATAATGAAATTACTGCTCAGTCGAACTCTTTTTTAACTTATTGTTTTATAGCCGGTTAAAGTGTTCGATTCCCAACAACTCCTTTTTTGGTTTTAATACTTTCGATAATCTAAAAAAGAATATTTGTTGAAAGAATAAGAATTGTAGTGATTTAAGGATTTAAAAATGAATGTTTTTGATAATAAAATAAAAAAGGAAGGTGTTCGACACCTTCCTTTTTGTGGAGTCGCCGGGAATCGAACCCGGGTCCAAACAAGCAACTAAAGAGCTTTCTACACGTTTATTTCCTGATTGGATTTTCGTTGTTAAGCTAGGTCAGGAACAACCACTCAACACTTATCTTCTTAATTTCAATCTCCACCCGAAGCTCATGGAAATCTAGGTCTATTTTTACGGTTCCCCTGTACTGACCGCCACAAACCAAGGCTTTCAAGGAGAATCCAGCTTCCCTATCTGATAGGGACGTGGCTTAATCTTACTATAATTCGGATTATGCAGCTAAAGCGTAGTTATTTTCGCCGTGTAAAATTGTAAGATCTTATATTTACGAGCAAGGTCTCAATGCTCGACGTGCTTACTTTTCAATTCGACTTGCTGTCAAAACCAGTCGACCCCAAAAATGAGTTTGCAAATTTATACTATTTGAAGTTAGTTTTGTAATAAATTTTTCAGAAAAATAATATTATTCTTCATCCTTGAAATTAAACGGATAATCGCCAAAAATAGGAGCCAGTTTACGCACCGCATAGGTTTTCGTTGTCATTTTATTGGATAAAGCAATTATGGTTACATGCTCTTTCATTAACGGAATATATGATGACGTATTACCATGCCACCAACCGTTATGGAAATAATAGTTTTGTCCGGTTTCCCAATTGATCATTCTAATTCCTAAACCGTAGTTTTTTGTTCCTTTTCTTTCATTACTATAACCGGTATAAACTTGTTTTAAAAGTTCAGGTTTTAAAAATCCGGGAGCATTTCTGGCGCGGTCAAATTTTAAAAGATCTCTTGCAGTCGAAAATACGTTTTTATCTCCGTAAACATTGTCCAGGTAATCAAAACCAATTTCGACACCATTACCTTTATAGGAAGGAACAATCTTTTTTCTGTCCTTATCATCATCAAAAACATAGGTATGCGTCATGTCTAAAGGTTTAAAAATCATTTCAGACATCGCTTCTTTGTATGATAGGCCGGTAATTTTTTCGATAATAAGCGCAAGCATTGCATAATTGGTATTGCAATAACTAAAACGTGTTCCGGTTTTAGCTTCTAATCCAATATCTTTTGTAGCTAAAATATCAAGAATATCTTTATTGGTCAGTTGATTGTGTCTGTCCCAAACCGACTTGTCTCTGTCTGTAAAATAAGCGTAGTTACGCATTCCGCTTCTGTGCGATAATAACATTCGAATGGTACATTCCGGGTAAGGAAATGTTTTTAAAATTGTATTTACTTTTTGGTCCAAATCGATTTTACCGGCATTCACCAATTTTAAAACTGCGGTTGCAGTCAAAACTTTACTTACAGAAGCAATTTGAACCGGAGTTTCTGCTGTAATCTTAGTTCCTTCGTTTTTATTGGCGAAACCATTATACCTTTCAAAAATAATCTGACCATTTTTTGCTACTAAAAAACTTCCGTTCATCGTATTGTTTGGCCAGTTTTTATTGTAAAAATGATTTATTCTTCCTGTTACTGAATTTATATAAGCTTGTGAAATTTTAGTTTCATTCGCTAATGGTTTCATTTTAGGTAAAGTATCTTCGACTTCTGCTGTTGTATCTGTTTGTGTTTTTTTGTCTTTACCACAAGAGGTTAAAACTAGTATTGAGAAAAGTATTTGTGGTATATTTGTTTTTTTAAGGAGGCTCATTTTCATCATTCTTTAAAAACAAATATATAGAATTCAATATTTATGTTTTGTCTTTTTTTACTGTTTAAAAAGAGTATTTTAACAAAATATTAAGACGTAGTTTAATTAGTTGATTGTTATTCAGCTTTTAACGGTTTTAAAACATTCTAAATTGTATTTTTACAACAAAACTTTAACTAAATTTGTTATATTTGAAACAAATTGAAGTGAAAAAGTTATATTAATAATTATTTTAATCAGCTATAAATGAAATTTGGAATTATAAAAGAAAGAAAAAATCCACCGGATCGACGTGTTGTATTTTCACCAAATGAACTTGCAAAACTGAAACAAACGTATCATGATGCTGTTGTCGAGGTAGAAAGTTCTGATATTAGGATTTTTTCTGATGTTCAATATAAAAGTATGGGAATCACTGTAACAGACGATGTTTCCGGCTCTGATGTTTTATTTGGAGTAAAAGAAGTTCCTGTAGAAAGCTTGATTCCAAATAAAGCCTATTTCTTTTTTTCTCATACGATTAAAAAGCAGCCTTATAACCAGAAATTGTTGAAAGCAATTTTAGAAAAAAATATCGATTTATATGATCACGAAACTATTGTTGATGATCAAAACCGTCGTTTAATTGGTTTTGGAAAATACGCCGGAATGGTTGGTGTTTATAACGGAATTCGTGCTTTTGGGATAAAATTCGAATTGTTTAAATTACCAAAAGCTGAAACTCTTGCCGGAAAAGATGCCTTAATCGCGCATTTGAAACGTCTTAATTTACCAGCATTAAAATTTGTAATTACCGGAACCGGAAAAGTGGGGAGTGGTGCCAAAGAAATTCTTGATGCTATAAAAGTAAAAGAAATTACGGTCGAAAATTATTTAACTAAAAATTACGCACAACCTGTATATGTACAGTTGGATGTTTTAGAATACAATAAAAGAATAGATGGTGTCGAAAAGGATTTTAATGATTTTGTAGCACATCCTGATGAATATGTTTCTGATTTTGAAAAGTTTACTAAAGTCACGGATATTTATTTCGCAGGACATTTTTATGCAACCGGCGCTCCAATGATTTTATCGAGAGAAATGCTGAATGCCAGTGATTGTAAACTAAAAGTTGTGGCTGATATTTCTTGTGATGTTAAAGGTCCAATCGCGTGTACTTTGCGTTCTTCGACTATTGAAGAACCTATCTATGGCTATTTTCCTTTAGAAGACAAAGAGGTTGAGGTTTTTCACCCGGCAGCAGTCGTGGTAATGGCAGTAGATAATTTGCCATGCGAAATACCAAAAGATGCCAGCGAAGGCTTTGGAGAGCAATTTATGGAACATGTAATTCCTGCTTTCTTTAATGGTGATAAAGACGGAATTCTACAACGCGCCAAAATAACAGAAAACGGAAAGTTAACCGAGAGGTTTAGCTATTTACAAGATTACGTAGACGGGAAATAAGTTATAAAGTCTCAGTCTCAGTGCTCAGTTTTCAGTTCCGCACTGAGACTGAATACTGAGACTGAATACTTTTTTAAACCATTTCCTCCGGTTTTACCCAGGCGTCAAAATCCTCTGGAGTTACATAACCCAAACGAACCGCTTCATCTTTAAGCGTTGTTCCGTTTTTGTGTGCGGTTTGGGCAATTTCGGCTGCTTTATAGTATCCTATTTTGGTGTTTAAAGCCGTAACCAACATTAATGAATTGTCTACCAACTCTTTGATGCGTTTGTAGTTGGGCTCGATGCCCTGAGCGCAATGTTCGTCGAATGAAACGCAGGCATCTCCCAATAATCGTGCTGATTGCAGGAAGTTTGCTGCCATAACAGGTTTAAAAACATTCAGTTCATAATGTCCCTGCATTCCGCCTACGGCAATTGCCATATCATTTCCTATTACTTGTGCGCAAACCATTGTTAAGGCTTCGCATTGCGTTGGATTTACTTTTCCGGGCATGATAGAGGATCCTGGTTCGTTTTCAGGAATATGAATTTCTCCAATTCCGGAACGTGGCCCTGAAGCTAACATTCTAACATCGTTTGCTATTTTGTTTAATGAAACAGCCAATTGTTTTAAGGCTCCGTGTGTTTCTACGATCGCATCGTGTGCGGCCAGAGCTTCGAACTTATTCTCGGCAGTTACAAAAGGAAGGTTCGTGAATTTTGCAATATACTCAGCCACTTTTACGTCATAACCTTTTGGTGTATTTAGTCCGGTTCCTACTGCGGTTCCTCCAAGAGCAATTTCTGAAAGATGAGATAGCGTATTTTTTAGCGCTTTTAATCCAAAAGATAATTGAGCGGCGTAACCTGAAATTTCTTGTCCTAAAGTTAGAGGAGTAGCATCCATAAGGTGCGTACGCCCAATTTTTACAACATCTTTGAACTCGGTTGCTTTTGCAGCTAAAGTAGCGTGCAGTTTTTCGACTCCGGGAATAGTAGTTTCGATTACCATTTTATACGCTGCAATATGCATAGCAGTAGGGAAGGTGTCGTTTGATGATTGCGATTTGTTTACATCATCATTGGCTTTGATAAATGGTTCACCTTCGCCAATATTGAAACCTTTTAAAACTTGTGCGCGATTGGCAACTACTTCGTTGACATTCATGTTGCTTTGTGTTCCTGAACCGGTTTGCCAAATTACCAATGGAAATTCATCTTTAAGTTGTCCGGCAAGAATTTCGTCGCAAACGGCTGCAATAGCGTCACGTTTTTCGGCAGATAAAACGCCTAAATCGGCGTTGGCGTATGCTGCTGCTTTTTTTAGGTAAGCAAATCCTTCGATGATTTCTTGTGGCATTGAGGCCGAAGCGCCAATTTTGAAATTGTTACGGGAACGTTCTGTTTGTGCTCCCCAATATTTATCGGCTGGGACTTGTACTTCGCCCATAGTGTCTTTTTCTATTCTGTATTTCATGATGTTATATATGTGTGATTATTGTTTGTTGTTTAATGTTTGTTGTTTAATGTTTGTATGGTAAATGGAACGCGGATGAAACAGATTTACTTCGTAAACGCAGATTTACACGGATTTTTTACTGGTATGCTTACTATTTCTTTAGTTAATAGAAACTTCTTTTTGAAAACTATTGCCCTAGCCCTGATGGGAGCGGCATCCTTTTGTGTCCGCGGCGGCGGACACAAAAGATATAGTGGACAGCAGGAATCAGCTCCTGAAAACACTCATGTTCTTATAATTTAGCTAGTTAAATAATAATCGAAAAAATCCCTTATTTAAAATGAGTTTAAATATACGGATTATTGTGATTTTATGAAAATTGATTTAGTTTTTATTGCTAAGGAAAAATATAAAACATACATTTGTCCTTACATTCAAAAATTCCGGAAAACATGTTTGAATTTTCACAGTACTTAGGCTTTTTACTTTTCTTGACCATACTAACTATAGGGTTTTGGTTAATGTTTTTCTTAGTTGGTTTCGTATCTTATTGGGTTACGGGAGCAAGCTGGGAACTTATCAAAGAGAAAAGAGCAAAGAAAAAAGCAGAACAAGCAATTTAATTTTAAGTTGACTTCATAAAAAAAGGACCCGTTTTTACGAGTCCTTTTTTTTATGCAAAATAAATGAAATTCCAAAAAAGGCCGATCCCAAAACCTATACAGAAAGGAAAAATTTACCGCAAAGAACGCTAAGGTTTTCTTACTGTTAGCTTTTTGTAAAAGGTAAAGTTCGCAAAGCTTTATGTTGATTTAGCTTTGCGAACATTGTGTTCTCTGCGGTAAAAAAAATGTAGATCTATTATGTTTTTAACAACATTTAGAGTTTCTAAAAAAAAAAATCCAAATTCCAACTTTTAAATTGGAATTTGGATTTTAAATTTTGGAATTTATCCAATGAGATTGGAATTTGGAATTTTTTATTTTTGGAATTTCACGAAGTGTTATCCAGGAAATTCTCCTCCGCCGTCTCCGCCACCATCATTTTTAGGGGCTCCGTTCTTTTCTCTTTCGTTTTTAGGCTTGTTGAAACGATACGTAAAAGACAAATTGAATTGACGTTTACGGAATTGCATTTCACCGTATGATGTCTGGCTCTCAAGAGTGGTGTCGTTTTGAAGGTAAGTATAAGACTTCATGATTCTTGAGTTGAAAATATCACTAATATTGAATGCGATTGTAGCTTTGTCTTTTAAGACATCTTTACTAAAGGCGGTGTTCATTGCAAATTGTCCAAGGTTTTTACCCTGAGCTGTTTTTTGTTCTCCATTGTAAACTCCGCTTAATTGCCAGTCTATTTTGTATGGTAAAGTTAGCTTAGAGTTGATTCTTGCAAACCAGGTTGTGGCTTGATTGTCCAGATTTTGTACAACAAGGTTTCCTTTAGAATCATTGTACGTGTTTTCTCCGGTGGTTTTTACGTTGTAAATGTTGAAATTACTGTTTACTCTCCATTTTTTGAATGGTGTATAATTCAGTGTAAATTCGAAACCAAATTTTTGCTCTCTTCCTAAGTTAATTGGACGGCTTAAAATAACCGGAATTCCGTCATTAACTGGATTTTCTGGTGTAGGAGTTACGACCTCACCATCAGAATTTACAACTTCACCTGTAGGCGTTCTTACGAAACTGAAAACATCTTTTGTGTTTTCGAAATATGCTGAAGTATTAAAAGTTAGTTTGTCCCAACGTTTGATGTATCCAATATCGTATTTGTCTGTTAAAGAAGGATCTAAATCAGGATTCCCCTGAAAGATATTTACGTTACTGGAGTAATTTGTTGCAGGGTTCATGAAACGTCCTCTAGGTCGTGATAAACGTTTACTGTAGCTGGCAGAGAAGCTGCTTTGATCTGAAATTTCGTAACCAATAAAAGCACTAGGAAATAAGTTATTATATTTCTTTGTGTTGAAATCGCTATTATCTAATAAGTTCACCTGAATGTTGGTGTCTTCCCAACGTAAACCAAATAAGTACGAGAATTTGTTTACTTTGAAACCATACTGAGTGTAAATCGCGTTAATGTTTTCTTTGTATTCTAAGGTGTTTGATAATTTTGGATCTGGATTACCCAAATTGTCTGTTATTATATATTGGTTATTCAGGTCGCCAAAACTACCTTTATATCCGGCTTCAAACTGACTTCCTTCGCCTAATGGTAAAACATAATCAGCCTGAAGTTGTATTTGTTTCTGAACCTGATCGTTTAAAGTATTATTAAAATTTGGTGATGCTGTAATAAGACTGTTACTGTCATCTGTATTTCTTGAAACCGATAAATCTGCAGTAAGTTTGTGGCCTTTGTCGTTGAAGTTTTTGATTAAATTTGAAGTGTATTCTACGTTTTCACTATCGGTATCACCATTGTTTAAACGGAAAGAAGTTCCTGTAAAAGCATGATTAGCGTCAAAATTATTATAGTTAATCAAGTCTCTGGTATTTCCGTTGCTTTTTTGGTAATTAATAGCATTTGTCCAGTATGTATTTGGCGCTACAGTCCATTCTATACCCGCTCTTCCGTTGAATCCTTCGTTGGTTCTTTTAGTATCACGATCTTCATCTAAATAACCTTTAGGCGTTTTGTCGGCATTAAAATACTCAGTATTGGTTAATCCGCCACCTTCATTGGTTCTGTAGTTATATCCTGCAGTAGTAAAGTAGTTTACTTTTTCTGTTTTATAGTTCAGGTTGGCACTTGCGCCATAAGTTTCAGGAATACCTGTAGAGGCAATAAAAGTTCCGTTAACTCCTTGGTTTTTTCCTTTTTTAAGAATGATGTTAATCAATCCTGATCCTCCTTCGGCATCATAACGTGCGGATGGGTTGGTGATAACTTCTACTTTATCAATAGCATCGGCAGGAAGCTGGCGTAAAGCTTCGGCAACATTGATGGCGTTTGAAGGTCTTCCGTCTATTAAAATCCTGATATTATCACTTCCTCTTAAGCTTACATTTCCTTCGGTATCAACAGAAACTGATGGTACGTTGTCCAAAACGTCACTTACGGTTCCGCCTTTTACCATCATATCCTGACCAACATTGTATACTTTTTTGTCCAGTTTTATTTCTACTGTCGATTTTTCGGCGCGCACTACCACTTCATTTAGTTGTGCTGCATCTTCAGATAAATTTACAACGCCTAAATTGGTGTCGCCCTGAATTGTTCTGCCTTTAATTTCGGTTGCTTTAAACGAAATAAATTCAACTTTTATATCATAAGTTCCGGGAGCAACTGCTACATCAAATTCCCCTTTAGGATTTGTTATTCCGCCAGCAATAACCTTAGTGTCATTTGGCGCTGTGATCGAAATAGTGGCGTATTCAAGAGGTTGTTTACTTATTTTTTCGAAAACTTTTCCTGTAATTTTTACTTTGTTATTGGCTGGTGGTCCTTGTTGGGCATGATTGTAAAAACTTGTAAATAGCATTACAAGCAATACAGCAAATTTGATTTTTTTCATTTTAATTTCTGGTTTCTTTTTCTTTTAGACCGCAAATGTACCTTTTGGTTTAAAGAGAGAAATCACAAAAAAATGTTAATAGTGCTCTTTATAATCAATCTAAAAAAGAAGCCACTTTGTCTAAATCTCTGCCTATAATAGCTTTTCCGTCTTTTATAACAATCGGGCGTTCTATTAAAATAGGATTATCGATCATGGCCTGAACAATTTGGTCATTGGTTAATTCTTTTCCTTTATAATTTTCAATCCAGATTTTTTCTTTAGTTCGAACTAATTCAATTGGTTGTAAATTTAATTTTTCAAGTAATGCTTTTAGTTCATCAAAAGACGGAGTTTCGGTCAGGTACGGGATAATTTCATATTGCTGATTGGTTTGCTCAATAAAAGCCAGACAGTTTCTTGATTTTCCGCAACGTGGGTTATGGTAAATTTGTATCATTTTGTTATATTTAAACTGTTATAAGATAATTAAATTAAAAATTAGGTATTTTAGCAAGACCAAAAATAAGATTTACTTATTAAATCGAATTCTCATTTTTAAATTATTATAAATATGTTTTTAGAACAAGGAATTAAATCTCAGAATAAGTTTTGGTTGTATCTTATTGGTTCAGTTTTAATTATTATCGCTTCGTTTATAGGTCAGATTCCTTTTTCGGTTGCGGTGTTAGTTAAAACTATGACGGGTAAACAAGTAATTCCAACTGATAATGCTGCCGTTATGAAAATCTTCGAACCAAATCTAACTTTGTTTTTGGTCATGATTTCGTTTGCTTTTGCATTTGTGGGCATTTATTATGTGGTAAAGTATTTGCACCATCAAACACTTTTATCGGTTACCACCTCAAGAAAACGGGTCGATTGGAAACGTATTTTTTTCTCCTTCTTTCTCTGGGCTTTTTTTACAATACTAAGTTTTGTAGTAGTGTATTTAAACGCTCCGGAAAGTTTTATATGGAATTTTAAATTGGTTCCTTTTTTGATTTTAGTTGTCGTAGGAGCGATTTTAATCCCAATTCAAACCAGTACCGAGGAATATGTTTTTAGAGGATATTTGATGCAGGGGTTTGCGAATCTGGCGCTTAATAGATGGTTTCCATTAATGATGACCTCTCTTATATTTGGCTTGATGCATATTTTTAATCCGGAAGTTGCCAAAATGGGTTACGTTATTATGGTGTATTATATAGGAACTGGTTTGTTCTTAGGTATTATTACGCTTATGGATGACGGAATCGAACTCGCTCTTGGTTTTCATGCAGCTAATAATTTAATTGGTGCTTTATTGGTCACTTCAGATTGGTCTGTTTTTCAAACCCATTCTCTTTTTAAAGATTTATCAGAACCATCTGCGGGTCTGGATGTTATATTGCCGGTTGTCATAATATATCCTATTTTACTTTTTATTTTTAGCAAAAAATACAATTGGAATAATTGGAAAGAAAAATTAACCGGTAAAATAAATGTTGTAGAAATTTCAAATCAATAAATATTATGTCAAAATTAACACACAAAAATGTTCACAACTATTTCAAGATAAATAGTTTTCATTTAAACGCTGACGAGTTGCGCCGTGTTGCTTATGATTATATAAAGGAAGGTGGTAGCAATGAAGCCGCGATAGGAGAATTTTTGCTCGATTGGTTCGATGATAAGGAATATATCGAGATGAAAACTTCAGGAACCACGGGGCTTCCAAAATTAGTGCGATTAGAGAAACAAGCAATGATTCAGTCTGCTTTAGGGACTGGAGATTTTTTCGAATTAGAGCCGGGCAATAGTGCTTTGCTTTGTTTGCCTGTACAATTTATTGCGGGCAAAATGATGCTGGTGCGCGCTATTATTTTGGGTCTCGAATTGGATATTGTAGAGCCAAGTACACAGCCATTGGCCCTTAATACAAAAGTATATGATTTTGTAGCTATGGTACCTTTGCAGGTTCAGAATTCGATTGATGCTTTAAAAAATGTCAAAAAACTAATTGTAGGCGGAGCTAAAATGGATTCTGCTCTCGAAGAGAAAGTGTTACCATTGATAAAAACCGAAGTTTATGAGACTTATGGTATGACGGAAACGATTACTCATATCGCTGCGAGAAAAGTGGGAGAGAATGTTTTTACCGTTTTGCCAAATGCAAAAATTAGTCAGGATGATCGCGGATGTTTGGTGATTACTGTTGCTGCTATTTCTGATGAGCCAATTGTTACCAATGATTTAGTTGAATTGATAAGAGAGAATCAATTTATTTTTTTGGGAAGAATTGATAATGTTGTAAATAGTGGAGGAGTGAAGCTTATTCCCGAGCAGATAGAAGCAAAACTGATTGGTAAGATAAATACAAGATTCTTTGTAACCGGAGTTCCGGATACTTCTTTGGGCGAAAAATTAATTTTGGTTATTGAAGGTGAGAAACAGGAATTTGCGCCGGAGTTTTTTGATGTTTTAGATAAATATGAAAAACCAAAAGAGATTGTTTTTGTTCCAAAGTTTAAAGAAAACGAAAACGGGAAGTTATTGCGTAAGCCAAGTTTGGTTTAAAAAAATCCCCAATATTTTAAATTCCAAATTCTAATTTTACAATTGGAATTTGGAATTTTTTATTTTTTCTAGATTTTAATGATTGTTTTAAGTAAGTCTAGTTTTATGTAGTTATATTATTAAGTAAGAAAATTTAGTTGTATTTATAAGGTATTAACTTTAAAACCTAATAATTATGAAACTTATTCTAAATCTCCCAAGTGTTCAGGTGCTAAGCAAGAATGAACTAAAACAAATTAAAGGTGGTGATTATATTTATTATTTAAATGGTTATCAAATGCGTTGCTCAAAACCATTAACGCAAACTCCTACCTGCCAAAATATACCAACATATTGTTTGATTTCGCCAGATATGTGTCCTGTAGATTTGTCCTAGTATAAAAAATGCCTTTAGATTTAATTCTCTAAAGGCTTTCTTTTTATTTTAATAATTATTATTTCTGGAAGATAATACTCCGTTAGGAGTTAAATATTGGTAGAAAAAGAGCAGATAAAAAAATATATCCCGTAGGGATTATACATCTATTAATTAAATAGGAACAAAATGAAAAATTCCAAATTCCAAGTATAAAAATTGGAATTTGGAATTTAAAAATATTGGAATTTAATCTCAATTATTCTTTAATTACTGCATCTTTACGTTCTAACAATGCCATATAAAACCCATCAAAACCAGATTCCGATGCCAATATTTTACGATCTTTTATGAAGGTAAATTGTTTTCCGATTTCGGTTTTTAAGAATTTTTCTACCTGTTCCTGATTTTCAGATGGTAAAACAGAACAAGTTGCATATACTAACTTTCCGCCTGGTTTTACAATTTTAGAATAGCTTTCTAAAACTTCTGCCTGTACTTTACGAATGTTATCAATAAACTCAGGTTGTAGTTTCCATTTGGCATCAGGATTTCTTTTAAGAACTCCTAAACCGCTACAAGGTGCATCAATTAAAACACGATCTGCTTTTTCGTGTAATTTTTTGATCACTTTTGTAGTGTCGATGATTCTGTATTCGATATTGAAAGCGCCATTTCTTTTGGCTCTTAATTTCAATTGTTTCAATTTGCTTTCGTACAAATCCATTGCAATCAATTGTCCTTTGTTTTCCATCAAAGAAGCAATGTGCAATGTTTTTCCTCCGGCACCGGCGCAAGTATCTACCACACGCATTCCTGGTTTTACATCCATAAAACCGGCAACTAGTTGTGAGTTGGCATCCTGAACTTCAAAAAGCCCTTGTTTAAAAGCGTCTGTCAAAAATACGTTTGCTCTTTCTTTTAAAACCAAAGCTTCAGGCTGATCTTTTAAATATTCTGTTTCGATATTCAAATCCATCAACGTGTTTCTCAGGCTTTCTTTAGTCCCTTTAAGCGTATTGGTTCTTAAAATAACTTTGGCAGGCTGGTTTTGAGCTGCAATTTCTGTAGCCCAAACTTTTTCACCAAGTTCTTTTACACCCAATTCATCCATCCAGTCCGGAATAGATTCTTTTAAGGCTCTAATTTTAGAAAGTTCGTCAAAACGTCCTTTTATTTTTCTTTCAGGAGTTCCTTCCAGTTGTTTCCAATCCGGAATTGGGTATCCTCTTAAAACGGCCCAAACTGCGAACATTCTCCATAAATTCTCTCTGTCGAAAGGTTCTTTTACTTCGGCAATTTCTGCGTATAATCGTTTCCAACGAACAATTTCGTATATCGTTTCAGCAACAAACTTCCTGTCAGAACTTCCCCAACGTTTGTCTTTTTTTAATGCTCTTGCTACCACTTTGTCTGCATATTCTCCTTCATTGAAAATTGCATTTAAAGAATCGATGGTAGTATAAACTAAATTTCTGTGTAATCTCATTTTACTTATTTGAGTTGCAAAGGTACTATTAATTGATTGAAAGTTAAATTTTTAATTTTGATTGTTGTTTTAACTTCCTTTAAAAAGAAAAAAAACACTCTAATAAGTTTAAAAGAGTGTTTTTTTGAATGTATTTTTTGAATTGATTTATTTGATAATTCGGGTCAGTCCGATGTTTTCCGGAGCGTGAAGCACCATTGGGAATTTCTCTATTTTAACCGAACTACTATCTAAACCAAATGCTCTTTCTTCGGATAAACTCAGTTTCTTGATAAAGAAATAAGAGTTCATGATGATATTTTCGTGCCATCTTAAATCATTGTCATTAGATAAAAACTTCTCAGACAATACAAATTTAAAGTCTCCAATAATATTGTTTTTGTTTAATGATTCGTAACGGCTGGTAATATCCACTTCGCCACGTTTTACCATATCACGAATTACTTCTCTAAACATTAAATTGATTTTGGTAGGTTCTCTAAATCCTAAATTAAAATCGATTCTGTAAATATCGTCTTTCGCAATCTCTGTAACTTTATATTGTGTTTTATATGGCTCAGTTAAGATATTTACGTGAACAAACCAGTAGATATCAGCTCTTTTCGGGCGTTTTTGTAATATCGAATAAATTACCTTTTCCTCTAGTTCATCTACACGATTCGCATTGGTCATATAAACCAAATGTGTTGCGTATTTAGGAATAGATAAGTCTTCACTCAACTCCATTAATACTTTCTTATAATCGTCAATTTTGATGATTTTAGTATAGCTTTTATTAATTTTCTTAGCCAGATACCAGATCGTCATGATAGAGATAAGAACAGATGCAATGATTAGTGTTACGTAACCACCATCGGCAAATTTTGTAATATTGGCAATTAGGAAACTGAATTCAATTAATAAATAAATGGTAATAAGCGGCACCATGAAATATAATTTTACACGTTTCATGATTAAGTAATAGTTCAGCAGGATAGTAGTCATGATCATACATAGTACGATGGCTAGACCATACGCATGCTCCATATTACTTGATTTTTCGAAATGTAAAACGATTCCAACACAACCAAAAAACAGTAGCCAGTTAATTGACGGAATGTATAATTGTCCTTTTACTTCGGTAGGATATTTGATTTTTACTTTTGGCCAGAAATTCAGACGCATTGCTTCGTTGATCAGTGTAAATGAACCACTAATAAGGGCCTGAGAAGCAATAACCGCTGCTAAAGTCGCTACAACAATACCAAATGGTAAAAACCAATGCGGCATAATAAGATAGAACGGATTCCCATTTTCTCCTCCTAATTGTTGTAATGTACTTCCTTCATGATGCGTTAAATAAGCAGCCTGACCAAAATAATTCAATACTAAAGTCAGTTTTACAAAAATCCAGCTAATTCTGATATTTTTTCTACCGCAGTGTCCCATATCTGAATACAAAGCTTCGGCTCCTGTTGTACATAAAAATACTAATCCAAGAACAAAAAATCCTTCAGGGTGAATTTGTAGTAAATGATAAGCGTAATAAGGATTAATAGCTTTTATAACTTCAGGATGCTCCAAAATTTGAATGAATCCTAATGTTCCAAGCATGGCAAACCAAATTAACATCATGGGTGCGAAAAACTTCCCAACCAGCTTGGTTCCAAATTGTTGTATGGTAAATAAGATGAATAGAATTCCAATTACAATATAAACTATTGTCTCGGTTTCCATCTTAGGATAAAACGCTCTGATTCCTTCTACGGCTGATGATATCGAAATGGGCGGGGTTATGATTCCATCGGCAAGCAAGGCGCTTCCTCCAATTATGGCGGGCACAATGAGCCACTGAATTTTTGTTTTTTTGACTAAAGCATAAAGTGCAAAAATACCACCCTCGCCATGATTATCAGCGCTTAAGGTAATAAGTACGTACTTTATTGTAGTTTGTAAAGTCAAAGTCCAAAAAACACATGAGATACCTCCTAATACAATATCCGCGTTTATGATATGTTCGCCAAGTATGGCTTTCATTACATATAAAGGAGAAGTACCGATATCCCCATAAATAATCCCTAATGTGATCAATAAACCCCCTATAGACAACTTACTATGTAAGTTTTTATGCGATGCGCTCATGTATGTTTTTATAAAAGACGGTTGCAAATTTACTGTTTTAAAACAAATTAGCGTCAATTATAAGAAAAAAGATAAAAAAAAGCACAATCGTCAAATTGTGCTTTAGTTTTTTATTTAGAAATGCGAATTTAATATTAGCCTCTTCTTCCGCCTGAACTTCTTGAACCAGCGTTACTTTCTCTTTGTGGCTGGCTGCTTCTTGCTTCCTGTGGTGCTCTTGGAGCTTCAGAACGTTGTGTGTTTTGAGCTCTTGGTGAGCTTGATCTGCTTTCTGAACTTCCTCTGTTTTCTGAGTAGTTTCTTGTTGGTTCTGCTCTCTGCGGAGAGGGAGTTTCTGTTCTTTGAGTATAAGTTCCTCTATTATTTGTATTTCGTGGTGTACTTTCTCTTGAAACATTAGAATTGTTCTGACTGTAATCTCTTCTGTTTTCGGTTCTGTTAGTTGTGTTTTCAACTCTTGCCGGATTGTTATTGTTTACCGTAGCCGAATTACCTCTGTTTACAGGTGTTGAACGGTTTGTGTTGTAACTTCTGTCAGTATTCGTTCTGTTTTCAGCATAGTTTCTGTTTGTAGTTCTATTGTCTGTTGCAGATGTTCTATTTGTATTAGATCTGTTTGTATTGTAAGTGTTTTGGTTTCTGCTAGTTTCTCTGCTTGCAATACGTCTTTGATCTAAATCGTATCTGTTTGTTACATTAGAATGTCTTTGAGCAAAGCTATAGTTAGGACGTCTTGTTTCGTAACCGTAAGTACGTCTTGATTCGTATAAAACCGGAGCTCTGTAACTTCTTCTTGTTGTTACGTAATTGTAATGATTGTTTACATTGATATAAACCCCAATGTTGTTTCTGTATCTGTAAATTGGGTAAGGACTCCATGCAGCATAGTATGTTGGATAATAATTCCATCCCCAGGTAGAGTAATATGGTCTGTAATTATTTACCCAAAATGAGGTATATATTACTGGCGCAACACTGTAAACCGGCTCATAAATATAATTGTCTCCGTATAAATAAGTATTACCTACCACCTGTACGCTTACTTTATTGTAATTATCTCTTTCTACATCGATTGTTGCAATATCCTGGTAAACATCACGATCAAGAACTGCCTGAATAATTACAACGTGAGTTCTGTCTTCTACAGATTCTATCACGCGTAAATAATCAACCTGATCATCGCCATTTAAATCTAGATTCGAGATTTGGTATTTTGGATCATTCAAACGTCTTTCGAAATCCTGAAGATTGGCTGATTCACCAAAGATAGAAGCTACTGCTCTTAAGTCTAAGTTATCGCTTATATCTGAATTTTTTGCATATACAGTAGTTTGGCTTTGTGCTGAACAAGAACCAAAAACTAAAGCTGCAAACGCTATTAAAAGTAAATTAGTTTTCATGATAAAATCATATTAAAGATTAATATTCAGAGATATCCAATTACTGTGCCAGAAAAAAACAAGTAACTTATTTTATATGTTATAAATAATTGTATTTTAGCAATAAAAAAAACTGATTTATATGAGAAAAGTAATATTTTTTTTCGGTGCTTTAATTTTATTAATGTCCTTTAAAGCGCTGAATCATAATGATGAAAGATCATTTTATAATGGTTTTACTTCAATACAAATAGATACTTTATTTCAGGATAAAATTAGTATTAGAGCGATCTCAATCGACAAGAATAAAATTTGGTACGGAGCTGATAATTCCCGATTTGGCTATTATGATTTAGATAAAAAAGAGAAGTTTGAAGATCGTATTTATCGTGATACTTTAAATCTGGAATTTAGAAGTATTGCTCAAAATTCTCAAAGCATATTTTTACTAAGTGTAGGAAATCCTGCATTGCTTTATCAGGTTTCTAAAAAAACTCAGAAAGTTAAGTTAGTTTATAAGGAAGTGAACCCCAAGGTGTTTTACGACAGTATGCAATTTTGGAATGATAAGGAAGGAATAGCAATTGGCGATCCCACAGAAGATACTTTTTCGATTATAGTAACGCGTGACGGGGGAGAAACCTGGACAAAAATATTGTCTGATAAATTGCCTACGAATGCCGAGGGCGAAGCCGCTTTTGCTGCTAGTAATTCGAATATTGTAATAAAAGGAAATGACACATGGCTGGTTTCAGGAGGAAAAAAAGCTCGTGTATTCTACTCTGCGGATAAAGCTAAAACATGGAAAGTTATTGAAACACCAATTGTTCAGGGAAAAACAATGACCGGTATTTTTACGGCAGATTTTTATGATGCCAAACACGGATTTATTGCCGGTGGTGATTATGAACTTCCAAACAAAAAAACAGATAACAAAGCGTTTACTACAGATGGCGGAAATACCTGGAAATTAATAGGTCAGGAAATGGGTTTTGGATACGCGTCGTGCGTGCAATACGTTCCGGGCGGAAATGGTAAGGAAATTATTTGTGTGGGTTCTGAAGGGATTCAATACTCTCAGAATGGTGGCGAAAACTGGACGCAATTATCAACGGATACGAAATTTTTCACCATTCGTTTTATAAATAGAAATACTGCAATTGCTGCGGGGCATAATAAAGTAGTAAGACTTCGTTTTAAATAGTCTTAAAATAACAAGAACCCTAAATAATAAAGTAAGTATTATTATATAGGGTTCCTGTCGCTGTTGTTCTTTAATGTTGGCTTTTATTTGTTGCCAGCTTTATCCCGGTATTGTTTTAATAATTTTCTATTAAAATCATCTTCAGATTTTTTAAGCTTTAATATTTTCTTTGCCGAAAGTATCTTTTTTAAATTGGTATTGTATTTATCGCGTAAAAGGTACAATTCCTTATCTGTGCTTTCTATTTGTGATAAAAGAGCAGCAGCTTCTTTCTCTGACATCGAACTAATGTTATCATCATCTAATTTGCGTAAATACGTTTTCATTTTTTCGTGACGCAATTCAAATTGCTTGTCATCATACGCATTATAAACAGGCCAGAATTTCTCTGCTTCTGTAGAGGTTAGTTCAAGCTCGGTAGTTAAAAAAGAAACTTTATAAGCCTTAATTTTTTCTCGCTTTTCATCTGTTTTATCATTTTGGGCATAAAATGAGAAAGTAGCAAAGAATAGAATTATTGGTAAGATATTTTTAATTTTCATCTTTTGATATTTTTATTTATTCTGAAATTAAATTTTCAATATTTGGATTTGAAGCCAAAATATCTTCGAGTGTTTCCTGTTCAAGGGCAACACCTTTGTTAAGTTTGTCAATATCTTTAGTATCCAGTTCCTTAATCAAATCATACTGATTTAGGTTAGACTGGTATGATAAATAAGTTTCTAAAGTATCTTCGTCAAGTTCTTTAGAAGTGTTGTTGTAATTGTTTATTATAGGAATCATTAATGCAGTAACAACTACAGCTGCAGCCAGTAGTGAAATAACTTTTTTACGCTTGTAAATCGGAATTACTTTTATTTGTTTTTCTTCGTTTACCTGTTGTAAAATTTTTGCCGAAAAATCATCAAAATAATGCTCCGGAGTTTTAAATCCAGATCTTATCTTCGGTTCGTTTTCTAATTTAAATGCTTTCATAATGTCTATAAGATAGGTTTTGTCACAAAAGGTTTAATTTGATGTAACATATATTTCAATTTTTTTTACAGCATGATGATAAGATGCTTTCAAAGCGCCAACAGAAGTTCCGAGGATTTCAGCAATTTCTTCGTATTTTAATTCCTGAAAATACTTCATTTTAAAAACCAATTGTTGCTTTTCCGGCAAGGTTACAATAGCTTTTTGAAGTTTGATCTGAATTTCATCTCCATCAAAATAAACATCAGCTTTCAAATTGTCGATGGTTTTATTTTGTAAAGCTTCAGATGTTATTCCGTTTAGTTTTGCTTTTTGGTTTAAAAAAGTCAAAGCTTCATTGGTGGCGATTCGGTACATCCAGGAGAAAAGTTTACTCTCTCCTTTAAAATTTTTTAAATACTGAAAAACTTTCACGAAAGTGTTCTGCAATACATCATCTGCATCGTCATGATTCAAAACAATGTTTCGAATATGAGAATATAAAGGTTTCTGATAATCAGACACGAGTTTTTGAAACGCGGTATTTTGCGTTTTAGGATTTAATAATTCTTGTATAAATTCCTTCTCGTCTGTCAAATTCCTTGATTTATCTTATTAGAATGAATTTTAAACAAAAGGTTTAATCAGTTCTAAATAAATTAGAATTCTGATTCTTCTTCAGTAGTTTTAGGAGTTGTTGTTTTAGGAACCGCTTTTGGTTTCGGTGCTGCTTTTGGTGTTTGTGCAGGGTCTGTTTCTGTAGGCTCTACAGATGTTGGTTCTGTATTTGCTCTGTAAACAGGAGCTTTTACAACAGGAACAACTTTTGGTTTAATCGGAAAATAAACTTCGGTCATTAACTTAGACGGACTTTTTACATCTAGTTTGCTAATGGTTAAAATTTCAAGGTGAGACCAGCTTAATTCCGGCGTTATTTTTTCTTTATTTATAAAAGCTGTGGTTTTTGCCATTGCTTCGTTTAGATGCGTGTAATCACCCGTTAAAGTTGTTTTTACTGCTTCAAAACCATCGAGTTTTCCTCCTGAAATATCACTTCCTGCAGTTGTCAGGATTTCTTTGTTTGTAGGTAAACAAATCGAAATTTTTGCCAATCCGGTTGTGGTGTCGTACGTATGGTAAATAATAAAAGGTTTTCCGTTGGTAGACAAGCCATTGCTTTCGCTAAACTCAATCAATTTAGGAATAACAATTCTGGCGTTTTTGGTTATTTTAGGAATTTCACTTGTAAAAGTTTGTCTGATATAAGCAGTTTCGGTTTTTCTTACCACACCATTTACTTTAATAGCATATGTTTTAGTTTCGAAATCCAGGTTTTTATCAATGTTGGCAAGACTTTTTTCGTAAATAGTTCCAATAACTTTATCAGAACCTCCGTTTAGAGCGGTATATACTTTAAACAAAAAACTCATTGTTCCTGTTGCTTTCCAGGTTACTTTAGTTTTTCCTCCCAAAGTATCTTTAAAAGTCCAGTTTACATCCGCTTCTGTTCCGTCGTATTTCATTTTTTGCTGAATGCTTTCCCCTTCTTTAGTTTTTAAGGTAATGGCATTTCCGTTTCCTTCGGCTCCAGCCCAATAGTAAGAAGCACCGTTTCCGGCTGTTTTATTAGGAAATGTCATTTTCATCGAAGGATCTGCTACTGACCACGATTCAAAATCTTCGTAATTTCTAAAATCATTTACATAATTATAAACGGTTGCTTTTGGTGAATTAATCACCTTGCTTCTTTCTACAGAAAAAATCCCTTTTTGGGTAGCGACAAAAACAGTTAGGGCAACTAAGCTTAATAATAATAGTAGGAATAAATATTTTAGAATCTTCATTGGAGTCGTTTATTTTGTGTCGTAAAGTTATAAATTTTATTACTAGTCACGCTAATTGTGCCGCAATAAAAGTACACTTTATAAAATTATATTAGTCAATAAAAGCTTTAAATAAAACGTTTTTGAATAAGTTTAATTGTAAAACTTCAAAAAATATTTTATCCTAAATATAGCAATAAATTTTTCGGAATTATCTTTTAAAGAAAAATTTGATCACAAACAGAAGGGCAATAAAAATCAGGAACACGATTAATACTTTGTAATTTCCTTTATAGAAAATTCGGTGTAATGCGAGATCTTTTCGATAAGCAAATATCATTACGATTACAAATGCAATAAAAAAACAGAGTGCGAATATTAATTGTCCTTGACTAAACATAGTTGAAAATTATTTTTGACAAATTTAGAGAATTGTATATGAATAGTTGCTAATTTGGCATTTCATTTAAGTAAATAAAATCATGAAGAAACAACTTGACGCAGTTACCGAATTTCATACTGCTTTTAAAATAGGTCACAGTCAAACGCCAATTGCTGATTTGGGTGAAACAAAAAAAATCCTTCGTTACAATTTGATGAAGGAAGAAAATGAAGAATATCTTGAAGCAGTTCAGAATAATGATTTGGTTGAAATTGCTGATGCTCTTGGAGATATGATGTATATTTTATGCGGCACCATTATCGAACATGGTTTACAGGATAAAATTGAAGCTGTTTTTGATGAAATCCAGCGTAGTAATATGAGTAAACTTGGCGAAGACGGACAGCCAATTTATAGAGAAGACGGAAAAGTAATGAAAGGGCCTAATTATTTTAAACCTGATTTTTCGAAACTTTTATAGAGAAAATTAACCGCAAAGCGCGCTAAGATTTATTTTTTCTTTACGCATAGAAAATACAAAGTTCGCAAAGCTAGATCAACACAAAGCTTTGCGAACTTTGCGTTTAATCTTGCGCACTTTGCGGTAAAATTAGCTTTGAATTTTATGATATAAATAGAAAACCCGATAACTGTGAAGCTATCGGGTTTGTTTTTATATCAATCTTTTGATTATTGAACTTTAACCGTCCATCCAAAAGTATCTTCAGAAAGTTTGTTTTGAAGACTTGTTAGTTTTTCTTTTAAAAGAGAAGCATATGAATTTTCAACAGGAGTCATTTCATAATAAACATCCTGATAAGAGAAACCTTTGATAACACTGATTACTGCAGCAGTTCCTGCTCCAAAGATTTCTTTCAAAGATCCGTTTTTGGCAGCTTCCACTAATTCTGAAACAATAACAGGACGAACTTCTACATTAAGACCTTCTTTTTCTGCCATAGCAATCAAACTTTTTCTGGTAATACCATCCAAAATTCTTTCGCTTGTTGGAGCAGTTAGTAAAGTATCATTAATTCTAAAGAAAACGTTCATTGTTCCTGCTTCCTCTAGTTTTGTATGTGTTGCATCATCTGTCCAGATTACTTGTTGGAAACCGTCTTTATTTGCCAGGTTGGTTGGGTAAAACTGCGCAGCGTAGTTTCCTGCAGCTTTTGCAGCTCCAATTCCACCATTTGCAGCTCTACTATAATGTTCAGCAATAATTACTTTTACTTCGCCGGCATAATACGATTGTGCAGGAGAAAGTAAAATCATGAATTTATATTCATCAGAAGGATTAGCTACAACGCCAGCTCCGGTAGCAATCATAAAAGGACGGATATACATACTGCTTCCGTTTCCTTTTTGAACCCATTCCTGATCGATTTTTAATAATTCATTCAAACCATCCATAAAAATAGATTCCGGAACTTCCGGCATCGCCATACGAACTGCAGAATTATTAAAACGCTTGAAGTTTTCATCAGGTCTAAACAACCAAACATCGTTATTGTCATCTTTGTAAGCTTTCATTCCTTCAAAAATAGCTTGTCCATAATGAAAGACTTTTGAAGAAGGATCCATTAAAATTGGAGCATAAGGCTTAATGACAGGATTTTGCCACTCTCCATTTTTAAAATCACATTCGAATAAATGGTCTGTAAAAACAGCACCAAAGCTTAGGTTTTGAAAGTCTACTCCGCTTATTTTTGACGAAGTTGCTTTTCTGATTTCAATTTTGCTTGTTTGAGTTGTACTCATAATTATGTAAAGTTTTTATGTAATTTTCATTGTAAAAGAAAGAATCTAAAACAATGATTTGGTGTGAAATAGAATTAACTGAATGCAAAATTAAGTAAAAATATATAAATTCCTTGGTAAAACTGCATTAATTATGGCGTTTAACTGAGATTTATTTATCTTATAATAAAGTGAAAAAATTAAGAGAGTTTTATAAAGAATTTATGAAAAAACAGCCGTTTTTTAAGGCTTTACGCATTTGTTTTGACTAAATTTGGCTGTTAAAAAAGACCAAAACCCAGTAAATACCCATTATAAAGTTCTAAAAAGTGAAAAGAGAAATAATTAAAACGCTAGATGGCTCAACGACAATTCATTTGAAGGATTGGGATGAGTGTTACCATTCTAAACACGGTGCAATTCAGGAAGCAAAACATGTATTTATAAAAAACGGACTTTCATTATTTGAAAATAATCCGGTAAGTATTCTGGAAATTGGTTTTGGAACGGGTTTGAATGCTTTTATCACTTTTTTAGAATCAATTCAAAAAAATCAAATCATTGATTATGTTGGAGTAGAGGCATATCCTGTTGAGGCAGATGAGGTTCTAGGGATGAATTATGTTACTGAACTGGATGCATTGGAATTTGAGAACATTTTTGAGAAAATGCATAAATGTGATTGGGATAAAAAAAATGAAATTTGCAGCTCTTTCTCGTTAACCAAAAGGAAACAATTTTTTCATGAAATAGACGATTTTGAAACTTTTGATTTGATTTACTTTGACGCCTTTGGATACAGGGTGCAGCCGGAGTTGTGGAGTACTGAAATTTTCAGGAAAATGTACAACAGTTTAAAACCAAATGGAGTTTTGGTAACCTACGCTGCCCGCGGAGTTGTTAAAAGAAGTATGATCGAAGTTGGATTTACTGTCGAGAAATTAGCAGGACCTCCAGGAAAACGAGAGATGTTTCGAGCCTTTAAAAAGGTTTAAATGAATTGTTTAGAACCATTCTATATTGATTTATACATATTAAGAAAACGTATTCGTTGCTAAAGTTTTTAAAATAATAAGTTAAAATGAATGCATATGAATGATATTTGATTAAATTTGTGCGAGTTTAGAAATATAGATAACCCCCGAAAATCTTATTTTATTATGTCAAAAATGATGTTTGATTACACGAAATCAATACTTGAGAGAGTAAGTTTCGATCCGATACTTTTCTGTAAAGAACTAGAAAAAGCTATCAAAACGCTGTTACCATACGAAATGGAGCAATTGCAGGAATGGTTGATGAATTTTATTATCGAAAAACCAGAACTAAAACAAAGTTTACTACTAATCAAAGTATAAAAAAAAGGAGCCAAATTGGCTCCTTTTTTTATGTCTATTTCTTTTGTAGCGGACTCACAATTTGAACGTTCTGGAAAACAATTGCTCCTTTTACAACTCCGGCAATTGTAGATCTTAGCGCGTCGATGATTTGCATTTTTAATTCGCTCTTTGGGTAAATTAAACTTACCTCACGAGCAGGTTTTGGTTCCTTAAAATTTCGTAGTTTCAGCTTATCGGAATCTTTTAAGTCTAAGGTGTGCAAGTACGGAAGTAACGTTGTGCCCAAACCTTCGTCGGCTAATTTTATAAGGGTTTCAAAGCTTCCGCTTTGTATCTGAAAATTATTCTGGTCGATATCAGTACCATTTTTGCATAGATTTAAAATTCCGTCTCTAAAACAATGTCCGTCCTGCAAAAGCAAAATTTCATTGATGTTTAAATCTGCAATTTCAATTTCCTCTTTCTGAAAACTGGCGTGATGTTCCGGAATATAAGCTACAAAAGGTTCGAAGTACAAAACAATCTCTTTTATTTTTTCATCCTCAAGCGGAGTGGCTGCAATGGCAGCATCGAGATGGCCGTTTTTTAATTTTACAATGATTTCATCAGTATTTAGCTCTTCGATTAAGAGTTTTACTTTTGGGTATTTTTTGATGAAGTTGTTTAAAAACATAGGTAAAAGCGTTGGCATGATCGTAGGTATAATTCCTAAACGAAATTCCCCTCCAATAAAACCTTTTTGCTGTTCTACGATATCTTTGATTCTATCTGCTTCATTTACAATGTTTTTAGCCTGATTTACAATTTTTTGGCCAATATCTGTAAGTTGAATAGGCTTTTTACTTCTGTCAAAAATTAAAATATTAAGCTCTTCTTCAATCTTCTGAATCTGCATGCTTAATGTAGGTTGTGTAACAAAACATTTTTCGGCAGCAAGTGTAAAATTTTTGTGTTCGGCAACAGCTAACACATATTGTAATTGAGTAATCGTCATTTTGATAGTATTTTGTGATGCAAAAATAAGAAAATATAATTTTTTTTTATACTATTTTTAAAGAACTTATATTAAATTTGTAGTAAACTTATTATAAAACGAAAAACTATGAAAACAAATATTTTAGGATTACCTGTAAAAGAGTCAGAATTGTTAGTAAAGGAATTAAATATTCTGTTGTCAAATTTTCAGGTATATTATCAAAACTTAAGAGGAATACACTGGAATATTCGTGGTAAACGTTTCTTTGATTTACATGTTAAGTTTGAAGAATTGTATACAGATGCTCAATTAAAAATTGATATGATTGCAGAAAGAGTGCTAACAATCGGAGGAACTCCATTACATACATTCGAGGATTATATTAAAAATAACAAACTTGCAGTTGGAAAAAATATCTCAAATGATGAAAAAGCAGTTCATTTAATTATAAATTCTTTATCTGATTTATTAAAAATCGAAAGAGAAATTTTGAATCAGTCGGATGAAATTAATGACGAGGGGACAAATTCTCTGATGAGTGACTTCATTGCAGAGCAGGAAAAAACAATCTGGATGATGAGAGCATGGTTAGAAGAAGAATTGTAAATCCTTGTTTATAAAATAATTAAAAGCAGAATTGTCTCATTTGATAATTCTGCTTTTTTGTTATTGTTAAATTTGTATAAAAATTTTGCTCTCAGGCTTTGATTTTATTTGTTTAACACTATTTTTGCTTCGATGAAAATATTAGCCCGCATATTATTATTCATATTTATCGCCTTCTTATCGACCCCAACAATTGTTCAGGCGATAAAGAAAGGGACTAATACGGCTATATCTTTCAATTGTGCAGAAGAGGAAGTTCATAAAGAACTTAAATCTGTTGTGCATCCTACAATATTAGAACATGAGGTATTATTGCCTGTTTATATTCAAAAGAAAACGATTGTTTCTGAAAACATCGTAAAATTAGATAATATCTCTCCGAGCATATTTGCTCCACCTCCCAACTTGGTATAATACTTCCGATTATTTTGAACTACACCGCATTTTTGGTTAAATGTGGTAAATCTTTAATGAATAATTTTTTTAGTATTGTATTATTATGACAAAAAAAATCAATCTTTTTGCCAACCTTAAATCTGATTTTGCTTCAGGTTTAGTGGTTTTTTTGGTGGCTCTTCCATTGTGTTTAGGTATAGCAATGGCTTCGGGAGCGCCTTTGTTTTCGGGTATTATCTCGGGTGTTATTGGTGGTATCATAGTTGGTTATTTAAGCCAGTCACACATTAGTGTTTCGGGTCCAGCCGCTGGATTAACAGCTATTGTTTTAACCGCTATTACTGATTTTGGTGCTTTCGATGTGTTTTTAATGTCTGTTTTTATTGCGGGACTAATTCAGTTAGCATTAGGGTTTTTAAAAGCCGGAAGTATCTCCAATTATTTTCCAACCAATGTTATTGAGGGAATGTTAGCGGGTATCGGGATCATTATTATATTAAAACAATTGCCTCATGCTTTTGGTTATGATGCCGATTTTGAAGGTGATCAGGCTTTTATTCAAAATGACGGAAGCAACTCATTTTCATTTTTATTCGATGTTTTAAATCATATACATTTAGGAGCAGTAGTGGTTTCGCTGGTTTCACTGGTTATATTGATCTCATGGGATAAAGTATCTTTTTTAAAGAAATTAAAATTAATTCCGGGAGCGCTTGTTGCTGTTCTTATAGGTATAGCTTTAAATGAATTTTTTATAGCTACAGGAAGCTCATTGGCGATTGCAAAAGAACATTTGGTTTCATTGCCAGTTCCAAAGTCTTTTGATGAATTTAAATCTATTCTAATTACACCAAATTTTGCTGCGGTTACAAATCCTCAAGTTTGGGTAGTTGCTATTACAATTGCCATTGTAGCTTCTATAGAAACATTATTATGTATTGAAGCAGCGGACAGAATGGATGTTCAAAAGCGTTATACCAATACTAATGTTGAGCTTAGAGCGCAAGGTATAGGTAATATTATGAGTTCACTTTTAGGAGGTTTACCAATGACATCAGTTGTAGTAAGATCGTCTGCTAATAATAATGCAGGTGCAAAATCTAAAATGTCATCTATAATTCATGGTGTGCTTTTACTGATAAGTGTTTTGTCTATTCCGGCAATTTTAAATAAAATTCCGTTGGCAACTTTGGCAACTGTATTAATTTTAGTGGGATACAAATTGGCCAAACCGGCAACATTCAAACATTTCTGGGAAAAAGGAAAATACCAATTTATACCTTTTGTTGCCACTTTAGTATTTGTTGTAGCAACAGATTTACTTAAAGGTGTTGCTTTAGGAATTATCATCAGTGTGATTTTTGTATTAAGAGGAAACTTAAAAAGAGCTTACAGTTTCAAAAAAGAAGAATACGAAGATGGAGATGTTATTCATATCGACTTGGCTCAGGAAGTTTCATTCCTGAATAAAGCAGCTATTAAATTGACGTTGAATGAAATTCCGGAAAATTCTAAAGTAATCATCAATGCGCACGATACAGAGTATATTGCCCATGATGTTTTAGACCTGATTCGTGAGTTTAAGGAAACAAGAGCAATTGATGAAAATATCAAAGTAAAACTAAAAGGATTTAAAGAAGCTTACGAGCTCGAAAATTCTCCGGATCTTAATAATCACGTTTCGATAGAGCATTATTATGATGTTGCAAAGAGAGCATTGGTTAAAAAAGAAACGATAAAAGAAGATTTTTAAACAAATTAAATTAATTAAGGTATTTCTTCATTGTGAGAAATATGAAAAATTAGATAACTTTACATTAGTTATTTTAATATGTTTAAACATGTAGAAATACCATTCAAAAAAACAAAAAAACAATGAGAAAGTTCTATGAGCAGTTATTAGAAAATAATAAAGAATGGGTTGAAAAATCATTAGCATTAGACCCTAATTTTTTTGCAGACCTGGCAAAAGGACAAACTCCGCCATTATTATGGATTGGATGTTCTGACAGCCGTGTTCCTGCAAATGAGATTATTGGGGCAAAACCGGGAGAAGTTTTTGTACATCGTAATATTGCTAATATGGTAGTGCACTCTGATATGAATATGTTGAGTGTTCTTGATTACGCAGTAAATGTTCTTAAAGTAAAACACGTTATTGTGTGCGGACATTACGGTTGTGGTGGTGTAAAAGCAGCGATGGGAAATATGTCTGTTGGAATTATCGATAACTGGATTCGTCACATTAAAGATGAATACCGTTTGCATGACAAATACCTAAATTCGATTGAAGATGAGACAGAACGTTTTAATGCTTTTGTTGAAATCAATGCTAAAGAACAAGTATACAACTTAGCCAAGACATCAATAGTGCAAGGCGCCTGGAAAAATGGTCAGGATTTAATGCTTCACGGATGGGTTTACGGATTAAATTCAGGTTTTGTAACCGATTTGAATGTAAATATCGCTTCGAATGATGAACTAGATGAGGTATATCAGCTAAGTAATCTATAAAAATTAAAAAATCGCCTCAAAAGGGCGATTTTTTTTATTCGTTTTCATCCAGATTTTCGTTAAAAGCAGATGGTAATAAGGTGGGAATAAACTTGATTAAAATCGGCAATAGTAAACTTCCGCCAGGAAGTAAAAATATCGTTAATGACGGAATGGTTTTGCAAATATCTAAAAGTTGTTTTTTTACTTTTTTCTTTTCTTTGGCGTCCAGATCTCTTGTTGTAGAATAAGCCAAAAGAACCATTAATTCCTTACTCTGAATAATTTCCTTCACCAGTCTGTTTTTGTTTCTTACAATCAGTTTTACAACGCTGTGCGTCATTTGATCGTAGAAATGCTTTACAGGATTAGAATAATTAAAGTACGGAATTTTCTTTTTATGGGTGGTTATAAAATCATTGGTGGTATCGATGCTTTTGGTTACAAAATCATCAGAAACTCCCATCATAGAACCTAGTGAGTATAAAAAGTAAGCTTCTTCGTTTTCTACAACACCGTCACTCCATAAAGCCATTCCGGCCATATCGATTAAATAATAATGCTCCAGTGTATTGCTGAAATAATCCAGCTGTAAGGTTTCAAGAGTATCAACCGTAACTTTTGAGAATTTCGAATATCGAATCGAAGCTTCAAAAAGTTTAATTAATAAATCGTCGTGCTGTGATTTGACAGTTTTAGTTTTTAAGGCCAGAGCCACAATGCCCAAAACAGTTTCTTCGATTCGTTTTAAATATTTTTCAGGAATCGCGCCTTTTTCCAGATATTGTCTAAACGCCAAAACATCAATAAATAAAAGCGCATTAGTTACTAAATGCGAAAAGTTTTTACTGATAATGCTGTCATTCGTCTGAACGCGCTGATCTATTATATTTTCTAAAGAAAGGGAAGGAGTATCTTTTGGAAGCAAAATTTTAAATAAATTAAATCCTTCAGGATTCATTTCATTATAAAACTTTAAAACTTCGCTAATAAAATTATTGGGTTCAAAGCTTCTTTTTTCTAAACAAAATACGCCGTACAAAGTATTTAGTAAAGCGACTTTAGAAATTTCGGTCTTAAACCAGCCTTTTATAGGAACCGGAATTCGGGAGTCAATAGTTATGATATGGCCATAAATAAAACCAGTTTCTCTGACTTTATAGTAAAACGAATCTGTAGTCTCAAAAGGAATAGCTTCTGAAAACTTTTGTTCACTAAAAAACTTGTCTATCCAACCTGGTGCTGATGGGTTAATCATTAACTTTAATTTATAGCTGCAAAGCTATATCTTTTTCTTGTGTTAGGATAAATTTTAAATGAAATAACCACTAGATTTTGTGAAAATGTAGTGGTTATTGTTTTTTTATTTGATGATTCCGGCACAAGCGACTCTTCCGCCTGCATTTCCGGTAGGCTGTGTTGTAAAATCATCTGTTCCCTGATGTACAATCAAACCTTTTCCAAGGATATCTTTGTTCGTGTCTCCACAACCAATACACCATTCGTCAGTGGTTAATGTTATAGTTCCGTTACCTTTTGCATCAGCAGTAAAGTTTCCGATATCTCCTTTGTGGTATTCAGCAACACCCCATTTTCCGTGTTTTTTAAAAGTTGGATTCCAGTGTCCTCCGGCTGAACTTCCGTCGGCAGAACTACAATCTGCTTTTTCGTGAATGTGTATTGCGTGAACTCCCGGAGTTAAACCAGTCATTTTTGCAACAAAAGTTACTTTGCCGTTTTTCTCTGTAAAAGTAGCAGTTCCTGCAACGGCACTACTGCTTTTTGGCTCTAAGGCAACAGTCAGGGTTTTGGCATCATTTGATTTTGTATTGGTCTTACAGCCAATGATTAAAGCTGTAATTATAGCGAAAGAAGCGATTATTTTTTTCATACGAAAGGCTTTTAAAATTAAAGATTAAGTAAATTTAACATAAAATTCCGACATTGATTGAAGGTGATAGTTAAAAAAATCTAAAACTATTGCGTGAAATTTAATAGTACTTTAAAAGAACCGCAAATTAATATTGCGTAATTTCGTATACCCCCGAATTTAAAATTTTAAAAAATCAGTTTTGTTATTTTTAATTTAATCTGTAAAATTATGATAAAGAATGTTTTGATTTTAGTTTTTTTAGGAATGGTATTAATTTCATGTAATGCTTCTAAAGCACAGAAAAATGATTCGATTTCTAAACTCGAAGGAACATGGGAACTTAATTATATAACCGGACCAAGAATTGCTTTTGACGGGTTGTATCCAAATAAAAAACCAACAATTACTTTTGATCTCAAAGAAAATCATGTTTCAGGAAACAGCAGCTGTAATAACTTTACAGGAAAACTGGTTGTAACCGGTAACAAAATTGATTTTACGCAGCCAATGGCTATGACCAAAATGATGTGTGTAGACGGTCAGCAAGGCGAACAGACTTTTATAAGTACTTTGCAAAAAATCACTTCCTACGATGTTACGGATGATGGCAAAACTTTAAATTTTATTGCTGGTGATATTGCGATGATGAGATTTACCAAAAAATAAAGGTTACCTTTTTTAACGCATTAGAAATACTGTTATGAAAACTAAATTGTCGATTTTATTAGTCTTATTATGCTTTTTACTTTCTCCGGTTTTTGCACAGGAAAAAACTAAAAAAGAATTAAAAGCAGAGAAAGAGCAACAGCAACAAAAAGAAATTGAAACCCTTATAAATTCCAAAAGTTTTGTTTTTGAAGCACAAAAAGTTAATCCTCAGGGAGGAAGAGTGATTATTTTGGATTATAATACATATTTCTTAAAATTCAATACAGAAAAAACAACTTCAGACTTACCTTTTTTCGGACGCGCTTTTAATGTTGCTTACGGAGGAGATGGCGGAATAAAATTTGAAGGTGTTCCCGAAAATATTAAAATTGAAAAAAAGAAGAAAAGTTATATTTTGAAGGCTACTGTAAAAGGCAAAGATGATGTATATAATCTCACCTTTTCTATCTTTTTGAATGGAGGTGCAACACTTTTTGTGAATAGTAATAATAAGGCGTCAATTTCGTATGATGGAGAAATTAAAGCTCCAAAAACTACTGAAAGTGATAAAAAATAGTGTATTAACTTATTAAAAATCAGTATATTTGATAATGCATGAATTTTTAAGAACCCATTAAATTTAATACTATGAAAAAACTAAGTCTTATTCTTATTATGGCAATTGCCTCGTTTTCATCTTATGCTCAGTCTTCGTTTAAGGAAGATGTAGATGTGTTGCAAAGTGTTTATGGCAAGTCGAAAAGTGATCTTGTAAAACAATACATGAACTTATCTGATACACAATCTGTTGCTTTTACTAAAGTTTATGATAATTATGAAACAGAACGTAAGGCGCTGGGGCAAACAAAATTTCAGTTAATCAACGATTATGCTGCTAATTATGCAACCCTGACAGATGCAAAAGCCGATGAGTTGGCAAAAGGAACTCTAAAAAATCATTTAGCTTATGAAAAATTATACTCTAAAACATATAATCAGGCCAAAAAAGCTGTTGGAGCTATAAATGCTGCGAAATTTCTTCAGTTAGAAGTGTATTTGCAAACTATAATAAGAGCTGAGATTTTAGAGTCAATTCCTTTTATCGGTGAATTGGATAAATCAAAATTACAATAGTATTCTTTATAAATAGAAAAACGGCAGTTACCTCATATAACTGCCGTTTTTTTTATTGTTTAAACTAGAATTTATTTAGCTGTTTTAACTTGATAAATTGCGTCTACCATTCCGTTGCGAGGAGTATCCAGAGGAAGTTCCCAGAACATGATTCCGCCTAATTTTTTAGATTTTGCATATTCTGCTTTAGCTTTAATAGAAGTTAGGTTATCTCCGGTTGCAAATGTTTTTTCTTTCTCATTGTACCAGTAAGCAGCTTTTGCTTTGTCATCCCAAAAATATTTCCATCCATTTGCTTCTGTATAAGTATCAGCGAAACTTTTAAAAGGAACCCCTTGAATATGTTCTCCTGACTGATATAATCCGTTGTTTATATTCTCTACATTTTTCCAGGTTCTGGTGTAGAAAGCACCACCAATAACTAATTTTTCTGAAGGAATTCCTTGTTTTAATAAAAATTCAACAGCTCTGTCTGTAGATTCCTCTTTTGGATTAGTGCTGTATAAAGGTGTATGATGTCCTGTAACGGTAGAGTAACCATTTACTAAATCGTAACTCATAATGTTGATACGGTTTACTAATGGCCCTACGGTTTTCCAGTCGATAGATTCATCTAAGAATTTCTGAAATCCTCCGGCAGCAAAACTCAATTCGTACTTTTTACCTAAAGTAGATCGTAAAATTTTGATTAATTCTGTAAAGTTTGGTTTGTCAGCAGGTTGGAAAAAATGTCCAGGCAGTCCCTCAATTGCCGGATATTCCCAATCTAAATCTAAGCCGTCTACTTTAAAATAGTCGCTCACTTCTTTTACTGATTTAGCAAAAGTCAATCTTCCTTCAGCAGTAGAAAATGCAGCAGAACAAGGCTCACAACCTCCCCAGCCACCAAGTGAAAGAATAATTTTAAGCTGCGGATTTGATGCTTTTAAAGAAACCAAATGTTTAATTGTGGTGGAATCTTTAGCGGAATCAACACTTAGTTTTCCATCTTTTAAATGGCAAAAGCTAAAGATGATCTGGTTGAGTTTGTTGACCTCATACTCATTAATTAGTTTGTCATCGCCGGTATAATACGCAATGATGTCCATCTTTTTGTTTTTTTGTGCAAAAGTATTTGTGGTACAGATGCAAAATAAAAGCAAAGCAATCAGATTAATTTGTTTCATTTTATGTTTTTTAAAGTTTTTAGAATGTTAAATATAGAGTTTTTAGAGTAAAATACTAGTTAAATAGACCAACAGTATCGACCTCATTTGTTACGATTTTTATTTAAAAAATCAATTTTATTGCGTTTAAATAGGATTTTTTTTCCTTTTTGATTAAATTTACAATACATCTCTACATAAACTATCAAAGTTGTACTTGTTATAAATAAACTTCTGAATCTGAATCTAAGATTCGGAATCTACTTTTGATAATAGTGACAAACCATTTTATATGAATAAATCTAAGCGTTCAATTGGCTTTAAAACCAATTTTACAACATCAGTTGCATTGCCAAGTTTAATTATAATCATTGCAATTTCATTGTTTTGTGTTTTCTTCTCAAAGGATACAGAACAGGCACTTAACATTGTAAAAGAAATAATATTTAAAAATTTAAGTTGGCTTTATGTATTATTAGTGACTGTTTTTGTCTTGTTTTTGATCACATTGGCAATTAGTAAATTTGGAAAAATCAAATTAGGAGCTGATGATTCTGAACCTGAATATTCTTTTTTTTCGTGGATAGCAATGTTGTTTGCTGCAGGAATGGGAATTGGGTTAATGTATTTTGGAGTAGGAGAGACCATGTCGCATTATGCAACCCCGGCCAATGCTAATTTAGCGGATAATTTAAGAGCTAAAGAAGCTCAATTGTACACCTTTTTTCACTGGGGCTTTCATGCATGGTCTATATATGGTGTAGTAGGATTGTCATTGGCCTATTTTGCATATCGTCATAATTTACCTCTTGCAATTCGAAGTGGATTTTATCCAATACTGAAAAGTAAAATTCATGGAAGATTCGGTAATATTGTGGATGTTTTTGGTTTGTGCAGTACTTTCTTCGGAATTGCGACTACACTTGGTTTTGGAGTCGTTCAGTTAAGTGCCGGATTAGTAAGTCTTGGCGTAATTGCAGAATCTAGTTTTAACTATCAAATTGTGATTGTTTTGGTAGTGATGATAATTGCTGTTCTTTCTGCCATTTCAGGTTTAGGAAAAGGAGTTAAAAAACTAAGTGAGTTAAACATCATTATGGCAGTTTTATTAATGTTGTTTATATTGATAGCAGGGCCAACAATTTATATTCTAAGTACTTTTACAGAAGGTTTAGGGCATTATATCAGTCATTTTATATCGTTAACCTTTAATACGTATGCTTACGAGAAAGGAAGTCAGGAATGGTTTTCAAAATGGACTATTTTATATTGGGCGTGGTGGATATCCTGGGCGCCTTATGTAGGTTTGTTTATTGCTAAAATTTCTAAAGGAAGAACTATTCGCGAATTTATTATAGCAGTTTTATTTATTCCGGCATTTTTTAATTTTCTGTGGATGACCGTTTTCGGAAGCAGCGCTGTGTGGATTGATGAACATGTTGCGCATGGAGCTTTGAGCGAATTTGCTAAAAATCCGGATACGCTATTGTTTAATTTCTTTACGTATTTTCCTTTTACTACGTTTTTAAATGTTCTGTCCATTCTTATTATTTGCGTATTTTTTATCACATCTGCAGATTCAGGAATTTTTATAATGAATGGTATAGCATCAAAAGGAGCTGTAACTTCTCCAAAATGGCAAAGTATATTTTGGGGCGTTCTATTGTCCCTTTTAGCATTGAGTTTGTTGCATTCGGGTGGCTTGGCTTCTCTTCAAACAATGACTTTGATTACAGCTTTGCCTTTCGGAATTATTATGGCTCTGTTATGTTATAATTTATGGAAGGCATTGGTTGTTGATAGTGAATACAGTGACAAGAAATATTCGCACGGAAGTTTAAATTGGAATAACAACAATTGGAAAGAACATTTAGAAAAGATTGTAACCGTTTCTAAAAAGAAAGATATTCATAAGTTTTTGAATGGAACTGTAAAAAAAGCTTTCGAAGAATTATTGGCAGAACTGGCTAAGAATAATATTGAAGCCACTATAAATTCTTTCTCTTCTCCACAGCAAGCTGTTGAAATAGAAATAAAATACGATCAGTTACGAAATTTCAAATATGGTGTAATGGCTCAGGTGCAAACTGTTTCAGAAACATTCATTAAAGAAGAAAACACGCCCAATGTTGATGTTGAAACAGTCTTTTTGCCAATTACTTATTTTGGTGATCATCGTATGGGTTATGATATTCAATATTTAACTAAAGACGGAATTATCTCTGACGTTCTAAGAGAATATGAGCGTTTTCTGAATCTAAGTTCTGAAGGAGATCATGATTTGATTATGAAACCTAATAGTTAATTGTAAATGCTGCGTGTATTGTAAACCATATAAGTTATATAAGATAATGTAAGTGCTGTGTTTTATGAAGTTGCGTAAATGTTAAGAAAATATAAGTAGTGTTCTTTAAATATAATATATGTGGGTTATATAATGACGTAATAAAAGATAAACAGCATTGTTTAAATGAACTTATATAACTTATATGGTAAAAAAATCACGTGGTAAAAAATCACGTGGTGAAAAAATAAAAAAAATAAACCCGCACTGTTTCGGATAAGTGCGGGTTTAAACAAATTAAAAGCTAAAAACTATTTTTATATTAGAAGCAGTATTCGTTTTCTGCAACTAATTTAGTTGTAATAACCTCTCTTAAGGCTACAACATTTGGATTGTTTGTATATTTTGTGAAACGTTTAAGTCCCATCAACATCATACGTTGTTCGTCACCTTCAGCAAAAGAAATAATTCCTTCTTTTCCTCTTGAGTTAACGATATCTACAGCTTTGTATAAGTATAATTTTGCCATAGCAATTTGCTCTTGTACTTTATCTTCGCCTTGATTTTTGGCTAATTTTTCAGTTCTAAGAATTGTACTTTCAGCCATGTAGATTTCGATTAAGATATCAGAAGCAGCCATTAATAACTGTTGGTGAGCATCTAAATCCGGTCCGTATTTTTGAACAGCACTTCCGGCAACCATCAGGAAAACTTTCTTAAGGTTAGCGATGATTCCTTTTTCTTCAGCAAATAATTCAGAGAAATCAGGAGTATCAAAAGATGGAATTCCCATTAATTCTTCAGAAACTTTCATTGCAGGTCCTAATAAATCAACGTGACCTTTCATTGCTTTTTTGATCAACATACCTACAGAAAGCATTCTGTTGATTTCGTTTGTTCCTTCGTAGATTCTAGCGATACGAGCATCTCTCCATGCACTTTCCATTGGAGTATCTTCAGAGAATCCCATTCCACCAAAAATCTGAATTCCTTCGTCAGCACAAGCCTGAACATCTTCAGAAACAGCCACTTTAAGGATAGAACATTCGATAGCATATTCTTCAACACCTTTTAATTCAGCTTCCTGATGAGAAGTTCCTTCTGCTTCACGAGCAGCGATTCTGTCTTCGATATCTTTTGCAGCACGGTAAGAAGCACTTTCTCCAGCGTATGCATTAGTTGCCATTTCAGCTAATTTAGAACGAATAGCTCCAAAAGATGAAATTGCAGTGTTAAACTGAATTCTTTCGTTTGAATATTTTACTGCATTTGTAGTCACTCTACGTTGTGCATCAAGACAGGCAGCAGCCAGTTTAATACGACCAACGTTCAAAGCATTCATAGCGATTTTGAAACCGTTTCCTCTTTCAGACAACATGTTTTCAACAGGAACTTTTGTATCGTTGAAGAAAACCTGACGAGTAGAAGAAGCACGGATTCCTAATTTATGCTCTTCTTCATTCATAGAAATTCCGTTTGACGGATCGTTTTCTACGATGAAACCTGTAATGTTTTTATCATCTCCAATACGGGCAAAAACGATGAAAACGCTACAGAAACCTGCATTCGAAATCCACATTTTTTGTCCTGTGATAGAGTAGTGTGTTCCATCTTCAGATAGAACAGCTTTCGTTTTTCCTGAGTTAGCATCAGATCCTGCACCTGGCTCAGTCAAGCAATAAGCTCCAAACCATTCTCCGGAAGCCAATTTAGGAACGTATTTTTTCTTTTGTTCTTCAGTACCATAAAGAGTAATTGGCATAGTTCCAATACCTGTATGTGCACCAAAAGCAGTTGAGAAAGATCCTGTAGCACCAGAAATATAATCGCAAACTAACATTGTAGATACGAATCCCATTCCTAATCCGCCGTATTCCTCAGGAACCGCAACTCCAAGTAGTCCAAGTTCACCCGCTTTACGCATAGATGATTCAGTATAAGCATAATCTTTTTTCTCAAAACGATCTTTATGCGCCCATAATTCTTTGTCAACGAACTCTTTTACAGAGTCACGCATCATTAACTGCTCTTCAGAGAAATCTTCTGGTGTAAAGATATCTTCGCACTTTGTTTCTTTAACTAGGAATTGACCTCCTCTTGTCTTGTCGCTCATGACTTTTATTTTTTTTTGTTTTTAGTATCTTTTTATTTATGCTTTTATCCTCAATCTTGTCATTTCGACGAAGGAGAAATCCTCGCAAGTAGCTCTACAAAGATTATCAGCTGTGTGGAAAATCGTCGTGGAGATTTCTCCTTCGTCGAAATGACAAACTGAGCGGTTACTTTGCGGAAATGCTAGTGTGATTCTTCGTTCCTCAGAATGACAAACATTGTGTATACTTTTCTACAATACCTCGTAAATCCCCGCAGAACCTTGCCCGGTCCCCACACACATAGAAACAATTCCGTATTTGTTTCCTCTGCGTTTCATCTCGTCAAATAACTGAACAGAAAGTTTAGCTCCTGTACATCCCAGAGGGTGACCTAAAGCGATTGCTCCACCGTTTACGTTTACGATATCAGGATTTAAACCTAACTCGCGAATTACAGCCAAAGACTGAGAAGCAAAAGCTTCGTTTAATTCCACCAAGTCAATATCTTTCAATTCTAAACCAGCTTGTTTCAACGCTTTCGGAATTGCTTTTACAGGACCAATCCCCATGATTCTTGGCTCAACACCAGAAGAAGCAAAGTTTACCAGTCTTGCAATTGGCTCAAGGTTTAATTCTTTTACCATATCCTCGCTCATAATCAAAACAAAAGCAGCACCATCACTCATTTGTGAAGAGTTACCCGCAGTTACACTTCCGTCAGCAGCAAAAACCGGTCTTAAACCTGCTAAAGCAGCTACAGAAGTTCCGGCACGTGGGCCTTCATCTTGTTTTACAACGTATGATTTAGTTTCTTTTTTTTCATTTTCATTGATGAAAGTTTGTTCAACAGTAATCGGAACGATTTGTTTGTCGAATTTTCCTTCAGCCTGAGCTTTCAAAGCTTTCATGTGAGAGTTGTAAGCAAACTCATCCTGATCTTCTCTCGAGATTTTGTATTGGTTTGCCACCGCTTCAGCAGTTAAACCCATTCCCCAATAGTAATCTTCGTGACCTGCAGCAGCGACTTTATAATCCGGAGTTGGTTTGTAACCTCCCATCGGAATAAAACTCATACTTTCGGCTCCACCAGCGATAATACAATCTGCCATTCCTGATTGGATTTTAGCAGTTGCCATTCCGATAGTTTCTAATCCGGAAGCGCAATAACGGTTTACAGTAACTCCGGGAACATCTTCCACTTTTAATCCCATTAATGAGATCAAACGTCCAACGTTAAGTCCTTGTTCTGCTTCCGGCATGGCATTTCCTACCATTACGTCATCGATACGTTTTTTGTCGAAATCAGGCAGTTCATCCATCATAAACTGAATAGTTTCTGCTGCTAATTCATCAGGTCTTTTAAATCTAAAAACCCCTTTTGGTGCTTTTCCTACCGCAGTACGGTAAGCTTTTACTATATATGCTGTTTTCATGTTTTTTTCTTGTTTAGATGAAAGAAGAAAGAGTCAAGAGAAAAGACTTTATCTTGCTTCTTGTTTCTTGTCTCTAGTTTCTTAATGGTTTTCCTTTAGTTAACATATACTGAATTCTCTCTAAAGTCTTTCTCTCAGTACATAAACTCAAGAAAGCTTCACGTTCGATATCTAATAAATATTGTTCAGATACTAAAGTTGATTCAGATAAATCACCACCTGCCATTACGTAAGCCAGTTTGTTAGCAATTTTTTTATCGTGCTCAGAAATGTATTTTCCGGCTTCCATTTGGTCCGTTCCTACTAAGAACATTCCAAGAGCTTGTTTACCAAGAACCTTAACATCAGTTCTTCTGATAGGTTGTGTGTAACCCGCTTCTGCCATTAACAAAGCATGTTTTTTAGCTTCAGCAATCTGACGATCTTTGTTTACTACAATAACATCTTTACCATGTTGAAGAAGTCCGGTATCAAAAGCTTCGTAACCAGAAGTCGAAACTTTTGCCATAGCAATCGTTAAGAAATACTCTTGAAGAACGTTCAATTCGACATCGTTTTTGCGGAATAAATCTGAAGCTCTCAAAGCCATTTCTTTAGATCCACCACCACCAGGAAGTACACCAACTCCAAATTCAACTAATCCCATATAAGTTTCTGCTGCAGCAACTACTTTATCAGCATGTAAGCTCATTTCGCATCCACCGCCAAAAGTCATTCCGTGAGGCGCAACCACAACTGGAATAGAAGAATAACGAACGCGCATCATCGTGTCCTGGAACATTTTGATTGCCATGTTCAACTCGTCATATTCCTGCTCAACAGCCATCATGAAAATCATTCCGATATTAGCTCCCACAGAGAAATTCGCTGCCTGATTACCAATAACCAAACCTTGATATTCTTTTTCAGATAAGTCGATTGCTTTATTGATCGCGGCAAGAACGTCGCCACCAATCGTATTCATTTTAGATTGGAATTCTAAGTTCAAAATTCCATCTCCTAAATCCTGAATGATTGCACCACTATTACTCCAAACTTTTTTGCTTTCGCGAATGTTGTTCAGAATAATGAATGCATCTTGTCCAGGAACTTTTACTTGTGATTTTGTTGGAATGTTATAGAAATAAGTTGCTCCTTCTTTTACAGAATAGAAACTTTCGCTTCCGGAAGCTAACATTTCAGTAACCCACGCAGCTGGCTCTAAACCTTCTGCTTTCATGATTTCGATTCCGTTTGCAACACCAATCGCGTCCCAAATTTCGAATGGACCATTTTCCCATCCAAAACCAGCTTTCATCGCATCATCAATTTTGTATAATTCGTCTGAGATTTCAGGAATTCTGTTAGACACATAAGCAAACATTCCAGAGAAACTCTTACGGTAGAATTCTCCCGCTTTGTCTTTTCCTTTTACTAAAACTTTAAAACGATCAATAGGTTTATCAATAGTTTTTGTTAGTTCAAGTGTAGAAAAACTTGCTTTTTTAGCAGCGCGGTATTCTAATGTATCTAAGTCTAAAGAAAGAATATCTTTATCTACTTTTTTGTAAAAACCTTGTCCTGTTTTACTTCCCAACCATTTATTTTCCATCATTTTGTTGACGAAATCCGGAAGTTTAAACAATTCGTGTTGTTCATCTGTCGGGCAGTTTTCATAAATACCATTGGCAACGTGCACCAAAGTATCTAAACCAACAACGTCAACCGTACGGAATGTAGCCGATTTTGGACGACCAATTACCGGACCAGTCAATTTATCCACTTCTTCAATCGTTAATCCCATTTCTTTTACCAAGTGGAACAAACTCTGAATGCCGTAAATACCAATTCTGTTTCCAATAAACGCCGGAGTATCTTTAGCAACAACAGATGTTTTTCCTAAAAATTTAGAACCGTATTCGTTTAAGAAATCCAATACTTCAGTTGAGGTTTTTGGACCAGGAATAATTTCAAATAATTTTAAGTAACGCGCAGGGTTAAAAAAGTGAGTTCCGCAGAAGTGTTGTTGAAAATCTTCGCTTCTACCTTCGCTCATAAAATGAATCGGAATACCAGAAGTGTTTGAAGTAACCAAAGTTCCCGGTTTACGGAATTTCTCGATTTGTTCAAAAACCAGTTTTTTGATATCCAAACGTTCCACAACAACCTCAATAATCCAGTCAACATTGGCAATTTTCGCCATATCATCAGTCGTATTTCCAGTCGTGATTCTACTGGCAAATTTCTGACTGTAAATAGGAGACGGTTTCGATTTTAATGAATTCGCCAAATGTTCGTTTACCACACGGTTGCGAACGGCTTTACTTTCAAGTGTTAATCCTTTTTTAGCTTCAGCTTCTGTCAATTCACGTGGAATGATGTCAAGAAGTAAAACTTCAACACCAATATTAGCAAAATGACAAGCTATCCCTGAACCCATAATTCCGGATCCAATTACAGCAACTTTTTTAATTGTGCGTTTCATATTTGTAAAATTTGTTTTTTGGGTAGAATTTGAATTTTCTCTTCAAGAGAGATTATTCATTTCCTGTGTTTTCTGTTTGATTAAATATATTTTTGTCCTGAATCAATTCGTTGATGATTTCAGAAACTTCGATAAAATGTTTCAGCTTTTCATCAGAAACATGTTTTCTAATCGTTTCATTAAATTTCAGAACTGTATTTTTAGATAAATCTCTTTTTTCTTTTCCAAATTCCGTCAGGTAGATCAAAACGCCACGGCCATCGGTTGGGTTTTTTTTGCGAACAATCAAACCTTTGTCTTCCATCGATTTTAATGTTCTGGTCAGGCTCGTAGCTTCCATTCCCATTCTTGGGCCCAAAGCGGTAGACGGAGTTCCTTCTTCTTTGTCAATACTCAAAAGTGCAAATCCGGTCGCCATTGTGGCATCGTATTTTGCAGCTTCTTCGTTGTACATTCTTGATACAGCTTGCCATGTAGCTCTCAAAATATAATCTATTGTTTTCTCTTTCATATGTAACTATATCGATTTCAAATATAATCAAAAAATACTATGCATGCATATTAATTTATGATAAATTTTTGGTTAGTAAAAAAATAACTCTGATTTAGAGTGGTTTATGGTTTAATTTTAATTGAAATATACTATTCTTTTTTGAGATTTTAACAAATTTAATGCTGTAAAAATCGTTTTATGGTTTTAAATTAAGATTTAATTCTACATTTTGTAAAAAATCATGCGTTTAATTCAGTCTTATCTTCACGACTATAACGCGAAATTGCCTTTTCAAGGATCTTTTTCATACGATTTCGTAGATTCTCAGGTTTAATTACTTCAATGCCATCACCAAAACCTAACAGAATGCGTTCCATTTCGTAATTAGGAGAAATTAACAAATGAACGATAATACTTTTGTCCTCATTTTCTTTAATCAGTCTTTGCGTGTTATGCAAAGGTTTCGTTAGAACATAAGGTGCATTTACAGCATCAATCCAAAGTTCGATTTTTCGTGGCGGCAAACCTGTATTTACCGTAACGCCAATTACATTTTTATAAAAAAGTTCCGCATCAAAATCTTCTTCTAAGTAGGGAAGATTAAAATCATAATCTATCGCTATAATTCTGTCGAGCGCCAAATTGGTAATTGGCTGAGAACCTTTTTTCTTTCCTATTAAAAACCATCTGTTATTAAATTCCTTCAGGATAAAAGGATGAAAATGAAATTTATTTTCCTCTCTCGATTTAAACGATTTATACGTAATCACCAGAACAATCTTCTTAATAATCGCCTGATAGATTTCATCCAGATAATGCAAACCTTTCAATCCTTCGTTTTTATCCAGATAAATAACCGGTTTTGTATGCGATTTCTCCGAGTAGATTTTATCCTCCAGTCGCTGCAGAATATCCGATACATCATTAAACAAAGAAAAATCCTTAAATTGCTTCAACATCGAAACAGTTTCCGTCAAAACATTCATATCCGTTTCCGTAAGCGGAATATCGGTTATAGAAAATTCATCGTCTTCATATTTATAATACTTTTTATCATACACGACAATTGGCGCATTATAACCCAGTTTTTCACTCCGCATCAGCTGAATATCCATTTGAATCGTTCGTTTACTAATTGGGTTCTCCCGACCTTCATATTCAAACAAAGCTTCAGAACAGCATTCTATTAAATCCTCCAGAGTCCATTGCCTGTATTTATTCTGCAGACATTTGTCAATGGTTTTGTACCGTATTAAGGCGTTCTTGTTTTGAGACATAGTTTTAGGGTTTTTGCCACGAAGGCGCTAAGGCACTAAGTTTTTATTTTTTTTGCCACAGATTATAAGGATTAAAAAGATTTTTACCCATTTTTGTCATCCTGAGGAACGAAGGATCACATCCAATATTCCTCAAAGAGGATTTCCAATCTTTGTAGAGTTTCTTGTGTGATCCTTCGTTCCTCAGGATGACAAACAGTGCGGTTAATTAATACTTTAAATAAAAACTTTGTGACTTCGCGTCTTTGCGAGATTATTTTTTGCTTTCTAAAATGCTTATCTCTTTTTCAATATTATTCCTTGCTTTCTCTTCATACAATTTTCTAAATTCCTCAGTCTGAAAAATAAATTCATGCTCCAGAAAATGTTTCAAAGCTTTTGCACGTCCGGGTTTGTATAGAAAATCAGGATAAATGCGATATTCTTTTCTAATTTGTTCAAAATAGATTTTATAATCGTCCCAATCTCGGGCGAGAATCTTCAAATCAAAATCTATTAACCAATTAATATCTTCAACTTCATTATGCTGATGTTGTTGCGTAGCACAAATGGCATCAAAAACCAATTGTTTATTTAGTGTTGTATTTTCAGGTAAAATAGCCAAAGCATATTCGGCACTTTTGAGTTCATTATCTTTTTTGGAAGCCGAATAAATAACATCATGATAAAAAATAGAAAATAATATTTCGGTTGGGTTTTGAAGTTTATCAAAATAAGTTTCATAACATTCAATCATATCCTTAATATGTGTCAGATTATGATAATGTCTTGATTTATTCGAATAGGCCTTTTGTAAATCCAGCCAGTTTTTCTGAATGTCATTTGCTGAAAAGCCAATATTCGAAAGTAAATCAGAATACGTTTTTTTTAAATCCATATTTTTTTTTGTTTAAATCTTATTTCAAGGCTTATGGGGTGTAATATTTATAGGTAATTCTATTTCGAATTGTAATTAGCTCCATCGGAGCGATATATTTATAGCAATTTATGACAAGAGCATCAAAAGCTCCGGCGGAGCGACACTTCGGCTTTTATATTTAATCAATAAAATATGTCACCCCGCTGGGGTTCTTGAAAATTATTTTGGAAAAATTATTATAAATATTTCGTCCCTCTGGGACTTTATTGGTTTTATTAAATCTAAAAAAAATTATAAATGTGCCGTTTCTAATAGGGCTTACGCGATTTTTGCTAAATAATATTTACTCAAATATAAAATTCTTTTTTTACTGCGCAAAATAATTGCGCAGTACTTCTGAAATCTTTGCTCAGGAAATAACAAAAACAGTATTTCTAAAAAATGAAACAAAATTTTACTACGCAAAATAATTGCGCACTAGTTTAGAAATCTTTGTTCAGAAATAAAAAACAAACGTTCATAGAAATTAAAAAATAATAAAGCAGGTCAAGTTTGAGTTACTTCGAAACACTTTCCAACGTACTACTTACACCATTACCTTTTTATTCAATTAAAATGAAACAGTAGCTCAGCGGTTAGAGCAGGTAGTTTTGAAATTATCCTAACAGGTCAATCAAAACTTACTTCGTACACTTCTAATGTCCGGGTCGTGGGTTCGAATCCCACCTGTTTCACAATTAATGGTCAATTAAAACTTACTTCAGACAATTGGTAACTTTCGGTTCGAGTCCGAACAAGTTTTAAAATCATCATTGATAAAAAAGGAGGGTCAAGATTAACTTACTTCTCGGGGAAACCCATCAGATAAAACAGTTCATCAATTACACTCCAATTTCAGGTCAAGTGTTTCTTACTTCAAAACTCTTTTAGGTAGAAATCAGAAACACCATTATCTAAATTTTAAAAATTAAAAAAATGAAAACACAAGAATTATTAAAAATCAGTTTGCGTCAAAACGCTATTTTCATTCCATCAGAAATGATTTCGAATGATATCAAAAAATTATCAGGATCAACATCGGTTTTTGTGGCCAATGTTTCAAAACTCGGATTTACGTTTTCCGAAGCTTTATTACACGCTTTAAATAATGTAAACCCGAATTATAAATTAGAAGTTTTAGAAATTCTAAAAGAAGTTTTAGGAACAGATAAAAACTGGGCGCCTTTGGTTAAAGAATGGAATATTGCAACCGGAGAATCTGCCATAGATCACGTTGCGACTTTTTTTGCTAATTTTTTTCAAACAAAAAACGGAACGACTTTGCAATGCGGACATATTATCCCAAACAATACTTTTCCTTTAGAAAGATACAATGGTTGTCCGTTTTGCGGAACTCCGTTTGAATTTGGAAAAATCGAAAATTACGGACAAGGAAGTAAATTAAAAGTTTTGGATTTATGGTCAGAAAAGGAATTGGAAGATTTCTATAAATCGTTATTGCAATCTAAAACTGCTTTAGATGCTACGCAGGCAGATAGTTTAAAAATGGCTTTGAAATATTTGCCATTACCAAAAGTTGATATCGCAATGAAGGAAACTTTGATGTTGGTAATCGATGTTTTAATTGAAGAAGGTCAAGCCGAAAATGCGTCTCAGTATTTTAAATCGCCAACAGATATCTTAAGATATTTATGGTTCAAGAATACAGGATTGTTGCAAATTATTGAGCCAAAAACCATCATCAAACGAATATCTAAAAACGCAACTCATTTTTATAATCCTTTAGATACAAGTGCGCAGGCGAAAGTTGCGTCTCAAAAAGATTTGAAACTTAAATATTCAAGAAAAGAATGTTTAATGGTGGCCAATTGGTTGAATAATCTTGATATGGATGTTGAAACAATGTGCGAAATCATGCACCCAAAAAGAGGAATGTGGGTTCGTTTTATCAGAGCGTTGCGTTTGGCGGAGTACAGCAAAAGAAAAGGTTTTGAAAAATTAGCTTTTGTAATGGATGTATTTTACAATCAGGTATATGATGTTTGGCAAAGTAAAGTAAACTCTTCAAGATTAAAATTTGATGCCGATAAAACATTTGCATTATTAAAACAACGTCCGGGATTGTTTGCGCGTTCGTTATTTTCGAATATGCTTTGGTTTGGTGCAGACGAAACAGTTGCTCATTTCGAAGAAATTATAGATAAAGTTCCTGCCAGATTGGTATTTACTTTGAACATGTATGCTCAAAATTATTTTGATAAAAACATGCAAAGAAGCGTAAAACCTTTAGGCGGAACGAACAAACGAATTCCAGCAAATGGTTTATTGAATTTGTACAACGAAGAGCAATTAGAGGCGATGAAAAATCAAATCGAAGCATTGTGTCTTTTGGCTATGAAGAAAAGATTTGCCGCAATCGCAAACCCAAACAAAACGATCTATATCGATCCGCAATTGTTTAATATGCCAGTTTCGATTGGTGATAGAAGCGAAAATGTTCAGGATTTACCGGTTGCTTTAATGGGAACACGTTTCCCTATTGAAGGAAACGAAGTGCGATTGTTCATGCAATGGGGTGCAGGTTTGCCAGCGCAACACCTGGATATGGATTTAAGCTGTCATATTGCGTATGAAGATAAAGCCGATATCTGTTCTTACCACCGATTGGAAACTATTGGTTGTAAACATAGCGGTGATATCAGAAGTATTCCGGCTAAAATTGGAACCGCTGAATATATCAACATCAACATTGATAATTTGGCAAAAGCCAAAGCAAAATTTGTAACTTTTACTTGTAATGCGTTCAGCAACGGAAGTATCACGCCAAATCTTGTTGTGGGTTGGATGAACAGTAAACACCCGATGAAAATCTCTGAGAAAACCGGAGTTGCATACGATCCGTCTTGTGTAGATCATCAGGTTCGTGTAACACAAAATGTTGCCAAAGGTTTGGTTTTCGGAGTATTGGATGTAGCCAAAAGAGAAATCATTTGGTTAGAGATGACCTTCGGAGGACAAGTTGTTCAGGGTTTGGATTTTAAAGGAGTTCAGGCATTATTGGCGAAACTAAGCAGCAAATTGAATATAGGTAGCTTGTTACAACTTAAAGCGGAAGCACAAGGTTTAACCATCACCGAAGATCAAAATGCCGATGAGGTTTACGATGCACAATGGGCGATAAATGCTGCGGCAGTTACGCAATTATTAATTGATTAAGGAGGAAAGGGGCAAAGGCTCAGGGTTGCAAAGGGACAAAGGTTTTTGTAGAGACGCACTGCTGTGGGGCTTCGCCAAGTTTTTGTAAAAGTAATAGACGTACAGTTTGTCATTTCGACGCAAGGAGAAATCCTCGCGAGAAGCTCGACAAAGATTGGATTATAGTTGCGGAGTTACGTGCGAGGATTTCTCCTTGCGTCGAAATGACATAAAATGCGAAATCTGCGTAAAAACCTTTGTCCCTCTAAACCTTTGCAACTTTGTCCCTTTAAAAAAAAATACTACGCAAAATAACTGCGCACTACTTTTTGAATCTTTGTTTAAAGATAAGAACTAATGAATAAAACGCTTTTAAAAGAAATGATTTCAAAAAATTATGTACGGGTAAATAAACATCCCCAACATGATTTATATATTTATAATTATACCCAAAATGCTCAATTTGAGAGAATTTGGAATGAGGTAACTTTAGCGTGCAGAGGTTTGATTTTAGATAAAAACGAAAACGTGGTTGCACGACCTTTTCCTAAGTTTTTTAATTTAGGGGAAATGGAAAATCAAATTCTTCCTGAATCGACTTTTGAGGTTTACGATAAAATGGACGGTTCAATGGGAATTTTGTATTGGATTGATGACGTTCCTTTTATGGCAAGTCGTGGTTCTTTTTCAAGTATTCAGTCGGATAAGGCGAATGAAATGCTGCACGGAAAATACAGAAATTCATGGTCGCTTTTGGATAAAAATAAAACTTATCTTTTTGAAATCATTTATCCTGAAAACCGAATTGTTTTAGATTATGGCGCATTAGAAGAACTGGTTTTACTAGCCATTATCGATACACAATCCGGAGAAGAATTTCCGTTGGAGGATATTGGTTTTCCTGTAGTTGAAAAATACGACGGAATCAAAGATATTCTGACTTTAAAACAAATGGATATCGCCAATAAAGAAGGTTTTATCATTAAATATGCGAACAACTTTCGGGTAAAAATAAAATTTGAAGAATACCTTCGTTTGCACCGAATCATCACTCAGGTTTCGAATTTGAATATCTGGGAATATTTGAAAACCAACCAATCAATGGAAGAAATTTTGGAACGTGTTCCGGATGAATTTTTCGATTGGGTAAAGCAAACCAAAAGGGATTTAGAAAATAAATATTCGGTAATAGAAGTTCAGTGTAAGGCAGATTTTAAAGTTTTGGAATCACGTAAAGAAACTGCTTTGTATTTCATGACTTGTAAATATCCGGGCGTATTATTTGCGATGCTGAATAACAAAAATTATTCGGAGATTATCTGGAAAATGATTCGCCCTACATTTGAAAAACCGTTTAATAGAGAAGAAGAATAAAATGAGAAAAGTAATTTTAATGAAAGGATTGCCGGGAAGCGGAAAATCGACTTTGGCAAAAAAGATAATTACAGAAAATCCTGAAACCTACAAACGAATCAACAGAGACGATTTGCGCGCGATGTTTGATAACGGCAATACTAGTGATAAAAACGAAAAATTCGTTAAAAAAGTTCGTGATTTATTAATCGTAAAAGCTCTTGAAGAGGGAAAAAGCATTGTTATCGATGATACCAATTTATCTGAAACAAATCTTAGACGTGTTTCTCAATTGGTTCAGGAATACAACGCAAAATTCAATGAAAAGGTTGAAGTTGAGGTTATGGAAGTTAATACAGATGTTGCGGTTTGTATCGAAAGAGATGCTTTGAGAGAAAAACCGGTTGGAGAAAAAGTGATCAGAAAAATGCATCGACAATTCTTTAAAGATTCACCGGAATACGCAATCCAAAACCCGGATCTGCCAAAAGCAATAATCTGCGATCTTGACGGAACGCTGGCTTTAATGAACGGAAGAAATCCTTTTGATGCCAGTAAATGTGATGAAGACGAAATCAATAATCCGGTGGCGAACGTGTTGCGAAATTACAAGAAATTGGGATATAATATATTGCTGGTTTCAGGAAGAGAAGATCAATACAAAGAACCAACATTGCGATTCCTGAAAAAACACGAAATCGAATACGACGACCTGATCATGCGTAAAACCAAAGACAGCCGAAAAGATTCGATCATAAAAACCGAAATCTACAACGAGTTTATCAAAGACAAATACTTTGTAGAATTCGTTCTGGACGACAGAAATCAAGTTGTCGACACCTGGAGAAATGATCTGAAATTACCTTGTTTTCAGGTATATTACGGGGATTTTTAACTTGAAGATGCTGAGGTTCTAAGTTGCTACGATACTAAGGGAAAAAACTTTGAGGATCTGCTCTTGATAGCTATCGGGATTGCGAGATTAAATCCAGACAAAGAGAACAAAAAACTTAGCGTCTTAGTGTCTTAGTGGCAAAAAAACCAGACAAAGAGTACAAAAAAACTTAGCGTCTTAGTGTCTTAGTGGCAAAAAAAAACAGACATGGAACTAGTAAACAAAGACTTCGAAATACTCACAGATTACATTCTGACCTTTCATTTTTATAAATACCTCAATATCGATCTAATCGAAGACTGGGCAATCGAATTGATCAATTCCGGTTATGAGAGTGAAGCTATTTATAACTTGGCTTGTTTCTATAAACCAATTGATTCTGATGAAGTTCAGCCTTATCTCGAAGCCGTTCTCTCAGAATTGAATCTAATAACAAAAAACAGGGAAGAATCTCAAAAAAGTCATATAAGATATTTTCTAAATAAATTAGTGAAACATGAAGATGTGAGAGGTAACCTGAAAAGAATGCTGCATTTGTATTGCGACTTTGATGTAGACAAAGACATAATAGATTTGTCTGTTCTTGATGACGCTTGGGATGATTTGATAGCAGGCCAGGTCAATTGGTATTATAAAGATGTTAGTCTGGATACTATCGAACAAGAAGTTGTAGTAATGGCCCAAAAATGGCTTTATGAAAATTGATAGAGAAGGTTCAAAGGTTTGTTCTCATTTTATGTCATTTCGACGCAGGAGAAATCTTCGTTGCAAGATCGACATAGAATGGCTTTTGATTGCGGAGCTACTTGCGAGGATTTGCTTCGCCTGTTCGCTATCGCTCGGGTCTCCTCCGTCGAAATGACAAACTTTGTGTTAAAAACTTTGTGCCTTAGCGCCCTAGTGGCAAAATAAAAATAATAATAAAAGGTTCCAAAGAGGAAAAAAGACTTAGCATCTCAGCCTCTCAGAACCTTAGAACCTTAAAAAAAATGACATACATAGATATAGGAATTAATTTAACCAATAAACAATTCCAAAACGACATAGACGATGTTGTACAAAACGCTTTAGATGCCGACGTATCGCAAATGATACTCACCGGAACAAGCGTAAGAAACAGCGAAGAATCTTCACGAATAGCAAAAGAATATCCCGGAATATTATACGCTACAGCCGGAATTCATCCGCATGATGCGAAGAGTTTTGATGCGCAGAGCATTTTGAAACTGCGGAATTTATTAAAACAGAAACACGTCGTTTCGGTAGGGGAGTGCGGACTCGATTTTGATCGTGATTTTTCGCCCAGAAATATTCAGGAAATGTGTTACAAAGCCCAGTTAGAATTGGCGATTGAAGTTCAGAAACCTTTGTTTTTGCACGAAAGAGCTGCTTTTACAAAGTTTATGGACATTACAAAAGAGTATTTGCCACAATTGCCAAAAGCCGTTGTGCATTGTTTTACCGGAACTTTACAGGAAGCCAAAACTTATCTCGATAACGGATTTTATCTGGGTTTTACCGGAGCAATATCCGACAGTAAACGTTTTGATCATTTAAAAGAAGTGATTCAGTACGTTCCGCTAGACCGAATGATGATCGAAACCGATGCGCCATTCATGCTGCCTAAAAACGTACCAAACAATCTCCTGAAAAAATACCACGAACGCCGTTGCGAACCTGCTTTTCTGCCTTTTGTTGCAGCAACTGTAGCGCAGTTTAAAGGAGTTTCGGGGATTGTGGTTGCGGAGGAAACTACGAAAACGGCTAAGGAGTTTTTTTTTTTTTAAATATTTTCACTACAAAGTCAATAAATTTAAGCCACCTCTTTTGTATTATTAATCCTAATTTGTAATATTGAATAAAATTAACTAACCTTTCTATAATGCAGACAGAACAGAAATTTTATGATCATTTTAAGACAATTGGTGACATAATATTACCCACTTCAAGAAATACAATTTTAGTTTCTGATTTGGTTACCGATCTCAGACTTAGTACACGTTTATTGTTCTTACTTATTGATAGCGATGAAAATGATAATTCTTTATTAAGGCTTTCGGAAGATTTTTATTTGCATTTAGATATTGTTTTAAATAATGAATTATCAGGGTTGCCGCAAGCGCTTGAAGGTCTTGCACAAAAGTTTGAAAGTTTTTTAAAGAAAATAGGATATTTAAGATATAAAAATACTATTGAGTGGACTGGTGATCTGACACATGAAGGGATATTAAATTCTACACTAAAAAATCTTTATGATGGTAAATTAGAAGTTAAAAGGAGGAGGGCTCCTAGAGGAACCTCTGCAAATTTTTTACCGATAATGCTTTTTAATAATGTAAGTCCAACTAATGAAATTACTGAATTTATTAGAAATGATTTGCGTAATGCTGTCCATCGTTCGATTCAACATCAAAGGCGTAATCTTGTTGAATGGTCAGAATATGTTCTTTTAGGCTATCTTATTGTAATAAACGATAATGAGGATTTCTTAAGTAATATTTTTCTTCCTGAAGCACGGTCTAATAAGAAGTTACAAATCCATTTTGAAAAGTGGCAAAGTAGATACGTTCAAACACTATTCGTTGAGCAAGATAGGAACGATTTGGCAGGTTTATCACCACAGATTATCGAAACGGATTGGAATCAAGAAAGCACGGAATCATTCGTTCCAAAACAGGGTAAAATATTAGATATTTTAAATGATACTAAAAGTCTCGTCATTCTTGGAGAACCTGGATTAGGAAAAACTACAACTTTGCAATTCCTTGGTTATCAAATGTCATTACATAATGATCACTTACCATTATATTTTCCAGTTAAGGATTATATTGGAGGACAATCGTTATTACAACAAATAGCCGATTTTGCAGGATTGGAACTTCAAATTATAGAAAATTTTCAAACTAAAAATAATATCTTATTTCTAATTGACGGTATTAACGAAATTCTTATTTTACAAGACTCTATTTCTTTAAAGAATCAAATCAAGGCACTTCTTAGAGACTATTCAGAGTGCCCCTTTATAATCACCTCAAGACCATCTGCATATAAAAACGATTTTAATATACCGGTGTTTGAACTTCAACCGATGTCAAATACTGAGATTATAGATTTTATTGAAAAAAACTTTTCATCAACTTGTACTGATCTAATTGTGGAGTTAAACAAACATACAAAACTCAAGGAAATCTGTAGAAATCCTTTAATATTGTATTTTTTATGTGTGCTATCGGAACGATCACCACTTCTTATTCCTCCCAACAAGGGATTATTAATTAGAACATTCATTGAGAGTATTTTAGATCGTGAAAATAAAAAGAATCCCTTATTCCATAAATACACTTTCTTTAATTATTTAATTGCGATCGGCCTTAATACTAGAAAAAACAAAAGATTAAGTTTTGATAGATCTATCTTAGTAAATATCATTGATATAATTGCAGCTAAATTAAACCCTATTGAAAATAGAATTCAGGTAATTGATTTACTTATTGATTCGGGGCTATTAGTTCAAAATGGAAATCAACTTAGCTTTACCCATGAGATTTATCAAGAGTATTTTGCAGCTGAAGGACTTTTATTGGATAATTCAGATAGCAGCCATATTAGTGAGTTAGAATTTATATCAGATTGGGAACAGCCGCTAATTCTTTATTCTGGACTTGTTGAGAAACCAGAAGAATTTATAAAACAATTGTCTATAAAAAATCCTTTATTAGCAATTAAGTGCTATGAAAGTACTGTTTCAGATAATTTTGAACTTAAGGAATTGATAATACAGAATGCATATTTACTTTCAACAGATATTCAGGATATTAAGTCTGCGTCTGATGGATTTTTGGCTTTAGCTAAACTTGACAAGCCTGATCTTATTAATAATTCTTTAGAGTCAAGCGTAAATCAATATGGTACTATTGTTTTCCGTTCTTTGGGACAGATTATTTCTGTTTTAATAAGAACTATAGATTGTAATTACTTAATAGATTTAATAAAGATTGTAATGCAATTAAATAAAACTTTTTTGCCTACAATTATTCGAAATCTGCAACAGAGAAATCCTGATGAAATAATTGAAATAAATAGTGATCTATTAGAAATACTTAAACCTTATATTTATAAAGAATTAGATAGTAGTTTCTTACTTCGTTTTATGATAATGATTAACGTCACTAATCCTGAAAAAGTAGATATTAGGAAATTAAAAAAATATTGTTTAACAAGATGTAAAACTGGTAATACTATCTATAATGAAAATGGAGGAAGCATTTGGAGCATAATAAAGCATTTTAGGTTATATGAAGACAATGAGTATATTAATAAAATACTTGATACATTAACTGTAAATCAAGGTGCGAATCACTTATTTCTAAAAAAAATATATGATAATGTACCGGAGCTTCGAAATATCATTATAGAAAAATGTTTAGAATCTTCGAACATAAGTTGTCAATGCACTGGAATTTTCTTAACGATTAAAAGTGATCAAGAAAATACATTTTATGATTTATTAATTAATCTTAAGATATATCAAGATGGTATTCGTACCAGCAAAATTAGATCAATTCGAGATGAAAAAGATTTCCATGCTAAAATTTTGTCAATCTACACCCTCGAGCAAGTTTTTGTAAAATTCGATGAATTGGAAAGCAGTAGAGAAGACTTTCTTAAAGTTAAAGCCTTTGATGTGAGTCAAAAGGATATAATTGTGAAATCTCCAAAACTTCGTTTGCCTGCGATTCTACCAAGTACTGAAAGAATAGATGAAATAATTACAAAAGGTCAAAATATAAATGTAAAAATTGCATTTTTAGATTATAATAAAAGTAAAATTTATGTAACTCAACATGAAACTCCTATAGAAGATTATTATAAATTCTGTAGTTTGCCACAAATAGGAACAATAACTAATGTAAAAGTGGTTTTGAAAATGCAAAATATTGTTCATGTTACTATTTCAAATCGTTATTATGGAATTGTTGAAGGAATAAATTCTTCATTAAACTTAACTAAAAATTATTTACAGGTTCGAATTGTAAAATATGAGAGAGGTGTTTTTTATTTAAAGCTTACCAATGTAAAAAATCAAAAACTGGTGGTGAAAAAACAAACACATTATTCAAAAAAAACTGATAAGCAATCTGATTTTGCTATAATTCTCAGTCAAGCTCTTAAAAAATAAATGACTTTAAAAATAATTTAGTACGAGAGAAAATAAATAAAATTTTATAACGATTAGGAAGTAAACCAAAAAATGCGCAATTCTCATTGCGCATTTTTTATATAAAGAAAGAAAATATTATTTCAATTTCATCAATTTTTCTAAATACTCAACCTTATCTTTTTCAGCCTGAACCAAACGTTCGTAAAGTTCGACAACTTTATCTAATGGATTAAAAGTAGCATTCATGCCTTGATTAAAACTATTTCCCTGACTTGAACTATTATCGTAAAAGTTATTAAAGAAATTAAAAACAGATTCTTCTGTAAAATTTTCAATAGCTTCTACCGTCACGCCAAGTGCTTTTGCAATTTGTACCAATTTTTCGAAATCAACAGTTTCACTGGTTTCAATGCCAGAAATAGTTTGTTGGCTAGTGCCAATAGCATCAGCAAGTGCTCCTTGTTTCATACCGCGAAGTTCTCTTATTCGGCTTATATTTCGGCCAATGTGTTTTGGTTTAGTTTCTGTGCTCATAATTCAAAGGTATTTAAAATTCTTTAAAAAAATACTCATTGGTAAAAAACAAGATCGTTTTGATAAAATACAATTTTCGTTGTTTTTTGTGTATGTAAATATATGCTTTTCTTACTTTAATCAGAGTAGTAATTTACAGGTAAATACTACAATTAATATTTTATAACTTAGTAACCTAAATATAAAAGTGTATGAATTGTAAATTAACATTTAAAGAAAGAGGTGAGTTAGGCATGAAAATACTTGCAAAGCAAGGTCCTGTAACTTTAGAACAAGCAAGAGCGCAAGCAAAATGGCTTAAAGAGGCGAGTACTTCAAAAGAAAAGAAACAACGCTAATTAAAACAGAGTTTTGATAGTTTAAAAATCAGTCAAGCAACAATCTAAAAAAATCCGTATAAATCAGCGTTTTCGCGAAAGCGAATCCGTATAATCAGCGTCTAAAATCGCCCTAACATCAGGGCGATTTTCCTTTATATATAAAAGTATAATTTCTAAGAAATCATCATCTTCACTCCCAAAATATGCTTGCAAATCCCTCTTTTGCCCTGATAAGCCGTAAACCAGTCGCAAGTACATCTTTGCGAATTATTGTCGATAATGACTTTGTGTACAACGCCGGAACCTTTTACTTTGGCTTCGATATAATCGGCTCTTCGTTCGACGATTTCGATGTCTTCGTTGGCTAATAGTTTCTTGGCATTTTTAAGTCTTGGGTTCAGCGATAAAATGCGTTCGGTTTTAAAAGGGAGACGACGGTAGAAATGCGCTTTTTCGCTTAAATCATAACCTAATAATCCCATCGAGGATAAATTCGAAGTCAGATTGTCCATCGTGCCAAAATCAATATCATTTTCGATAGAAAGCATGGTTGGGTCAAAGGTTTCATTCGATTTCAATAAACTGTTTAATCCATAGACCCATTCTATAGGTAAGTTTTCGGTCATGGTTTCGAGTACATTTCCTTCGCCCGAAAATCCTCGGTACGAATCAGGAGAAAAAGCCATGAGAAGCTGCATCTTTCCAAATTCGGCGACTATCGCACAAGTTTGTTTATCAGCCGATTCGTAAATGAAGATTTTGTCTACAATTGCCAGAATTCCTTCTAACAAACGCAATCTTTGCACACCGCCAATTCTAACACTATCGGCTGTAGCCAAAGTCGAAAACATAAATTTTCCGGCTCTTTTGGTTATGAAAAAATCACCTTTTACAGTTCCTTTTGGTAAACTCTGAAACAACTGAATCGTCTGAATTTTGTTCAGTTCAAACTTAATATCCATATCTGCCAGATACAACTGAACGCTCGTTAAACCTTTGATCCAGCGCATGGGCAAAGTCACTTTTTTCTCCGTCACTTTTGCCTTGCTGGTGATAACCTGAACATCCTGCTGACCAACGGCAAGTGTTACTTTTTCATTTTTCTGAATCGCATTCAAAGCATTCAGCATCGGATCATTAAAATCGACATTCGTAGTTCCGTTGGCAATAAATTCTCCGTCGATCGCTTCGGGTTTCATATCCAGTCGTACATAAACTCCATTACAGGACGAAAAGCCTTCGAAACGCAATCGCTCAGATCCCGCCGAAACGATAGGATCACGCAAACTCGGCGGAATAGGACCAAAACTGGAACGAACCACTTTGGCGATCGTAGTCCAGCATTTTGCGGTAACATACGGATCTGTCAGGCTTCCCCAGAAAAAACACGGAATGTTATTGACTTCCTCAATTTCGGTTTGATGCGCCAGAACCAGATTGTTGATGCCTTTGGTTTTACTGTAAGTCGAAATTCCTTTATAATTATATTCGAGATCTGTCATTTTTCTTTTATTTTAAAATTTGCTTAATCAATGATTTAAGCGATGCATTATCTTTCCATTTTTCGAAGAAAACAATAGCTTCCGCAGATGGTTTCTGATTGGTTTTCGTTAAAATATCAAGATAATTTTCTATTATTTTCTTGAAGTTGGTTGGCAATTTTTCTTTTAAATCAAGATTGGTAAAGAAAGAATTCAGCAACTTCAATAAAGCATTATTATGCAAAGGCGAAACATCTTTTATGGCAATTAATCCGTCGACTAATCTTAAAAACACACCATATTTTTCGGTGGCTAGATACGCTATTTTCTGAGCAAAAAGTTCGATATCAATAGTTTGTTTTTCGATAAGATGAATTAAAACTTCTGATGCCATTAATCGTAAATCTTTCTTTTCCTGAAAGAAACAGCAGGCATATAAAAGCAAACTAATATCTGAGAATCTAAACTCCGGTCTATTGATAACGTCCAGAAATCCTTTTAATTCCGGTTTTGCTCCATCGGCAATATTACAATTGTGCAATAAAGTCAACGCGAGAGCATCTGAGTTTTGTGGTGTAATACTGTGCCAGAAATAGGTGTTTCCGGCATAATTGATATTGTAATCCCAAGTGTTTGATCTCTTGTAAACATCCTGGCTATAAAGCAAATAATTAGGGATTTTAGAATAATTAGGCAAATCAAATCCTGGTTCGTACCAGGATGGTGTTCTTTCTTTTTCTTTGGTTTGATAATTCGTCCATTCGTTCCATTTTTCCTTAAACTCGACCTTAGGTCTAAAAGGAGATACCACAAACGGAATCTCTTTTAGATATGTATTCTCAAATTCAGGGAAAGTATCGTTAGGATAAAATGTTCGTGCTGCAACAGCCCAAAGCGATAGGTTTCCGGTTTCTTTGGTCGTTTTTCCCATTGTAGCCAATAGTTTCGAGAACAGAGAAGTATCGTCTAATTCGACTTTCTCATTTACGCCCAGACAAAACGATAATAAGGGTTTGAGTTCACCTTCGATCTTATCCAATAACGGAATGGCTTCTGCAACATTTTCTCTCGGCATACGGGCAATTGCAATAGCCAGATCGACAGCGTCAATTTCTTCTTTTGTATTTTGGTACGCAATAACCCTTTCTAACAAAACTTTTGGAGCGACCCAATACGGTTTATGACTAGGGAAGGAGAGTAACGGTAAAACCGAATCTGAAACGATTTTTTGCTGTACTTTTTCCAGTAAAGGTTTCATTAAAGTAAGCGTATTTATTTTTGCATAATGCTTGTAGGTACTGTCGAATTTGCCATTAATATTTGGAATTTTCTGCTGTAAAAATGACTTCAGGTAATTTTTATGAACAGCTTCAAAATAATGTTTTTGCAATTGTTTATTATACGGCTCTAATTGTGCTGTATAATCTGCGGGAAACAATTCGCGCTGTTGAATATAGACATTCATCAAAATTTCGGTATCCAGAATTTCTTCTGATCCAATAAAATTTCCAAACTGAAAAACAATATCATTCCAATCCTTTGGTAACTGAACTTCTTCTGTAAGGAGTAATTCTTGTTGAGGTTCGAATGTATATTCTTCAAGTGCAGTATCATCAATCGTTAAAGCATCTTCGTCTAAAAACTGGGTTAATCCTGATTTGATATTTCCCTGCATCAGCGTTACGTATGAGGATAATTTCTCTTTTAGCACTTTATCTTTTACGTTGGCAATTTTGGTAATAATTTTGGTAGCACGTTCCTGCAAAGCCAGATCGGCAATCACATAAACATCGGCTATAATGGATGATATAGTGGCGCTTAGTTTTGGGTTCGATTTATTTATTTTCTCGAGAATTGGCAAAACGTTTTTAATAGCTGCTTTACAATCGCTGCGCATCATAAGCGGTTCAAGCCATTCGAGAAATGATTTTGTTTTGAATTTTGGATGATCGTAAATTTTCTTAATCAGTTCAATTCCGTAACTCGTTATAGGCGGATACGGATTGTGTAGAAAAGAGAATATGTTTTCCTGGTAAACAATAAGTTCATCGGCAGTAACATTAAACTCTTCGATTCTTTTTCTAAAGAACGATTTCAGGTTATTGTTCCATTCTTTGGTTTGAATCTGGATGGCATTTTCGATAAAAAACGCACGTTCCATCTTTTTTTCGTCTAATAATGATTTGTAAATAACGGCCCACGTCTGGAATTCATCATGTTTCTGTTTGTCATTTTCCCTAAAGAAACTGTTGTGCAAAATGGTTTCATAATTAAACAATTCCGGAATATCCCTTTGGTATGTTAGTTTGTCATTCAATGACGTATTAATGAACCTTCTGGTCTTCATTTTGGCACGCCACTCATTTGTTGCGGCAAGTGTCAAAGCGTATAATTCGGGATTAAATGCTAATAAATGCTGCTCTTCAAGTTGGCGCAGCGTATGATAATTAAAACCTACCCAATCTTGCCTTTTTACTTTGTCTAAAATAAAAGTATCAAGCCAGTTTGGTTTTGCCCATAATAAAACCTCCATCACCTGAGGCTTTTCATTAATTTCGTTCAGTAAGCTCAAAGCTTCATCCCAGGAATTGATATCTGCTTTATCAAATAAGGCGATCGCACTTAGGGTAATAATATCACTTTGTTTTTTATCGCCGCGGGTTCCCCAACCATAATCGTGTTTGTCTTTTTTTATATAACCCGGATCTTTGGTAAGATCAGTATAGGTCATAAAATAACGTTTACTTTTCTTGATCAGTTTTTTTAGAGCCTCAATATTCCCCTTTGATTTTTCTTTCAGGAAAGGCAATAGTAAATCTATATTTTTAGATTTTACAATTGCGTCGTATTCTTCCAGAACTTCATCAGATTTTGCGCTTTTAGCGGTTTTAGGTTTTGAAGCTACAGCAACATCACCAGTTTCTGAATATCCTTTTTTTACTTTTTCGGCCAGTATTTTTTCTGCTGATTTGAGACATTCTTCGTCTGTAGAAAATGATTTGGTTTGAGAAGTTCCCGATGTTCCGTTTTTGCCGTAAGTCACAGTATATTCTAATCCTGTAACTTCAATTTGCCAAAACTTATCAGAATTTCCGTCTATGTATTTTAAATATTTTTTCATGGTATTTTTAAGACTGAATTTGATAAAAAATAATGTGTGCGTATATTCTCAAAAATATAAAATTATTAAGGTTTATAGGCTTTTTTAAGGGAAAATTTAGGTTAAAATTGATCGCTGTCCTATAAATATTTCAGTGTGAATACTATGCAAATGTTAAAATATATTGTACATTTGGTCCTGAAATGGAAACAAAACACATATATATCAATCTGTCAGTAAGACAATATAGTGATCGTTTAGCCGGATTTATCTCGGCTGAAGGTTCAGGATGTAATATGTATTTTAATGAATTGAAGTGTAAATTGTAGTTACAAACTCAACATAAATATATAAAAGCGTCCTTTTCGGGGCGCTTTTTTTGTTTTTGCACACTGACATAAGTCGAAATACGACACTTTTCCGACAGGGTCGGGATCGTTCAGGATGATAATTTATATTGCTTAGTAGGATAGAAAATGATAAAAATAACTTTTAACTAAAAAAAAAAATAAAATAATAATAGATGAAATGTTACATGATACGACTAATTAAGGAATTATACTCTTGAAAAGTAATTTGATGATAGACAGTCAATTGATAAAAATAAGAATCTGCACAAGTATGCGGACAGCCATTTCTATGCTTTTTTTATTGGTTTAACTAATTGAAAGTCAGTAAAATAAATATTAAAAATGATTTGGATAATTGATCTTTTACACTTTATATTTGTCGAAGAAATTTGAAGATAGAATTTCAAACAACGATGATTTAAAAATACAATACAACAAATAAGATGGATTTTAAATATAACTCATATAGCGTAGCATTACAAGCCCCAGGATTCGTTTCTGGATGTTTTACAATACAGGTGCATGAATGGCAGTAGGATAAATATGTCTTACTCAATCTCATGAAGCACCTTTAATCGGGTGCTTTTTTTATGCTTAAAAAGTAAAGTTTTGCCACGAAGGCGCAAAGGCACAAAGATTTTTTTATAAAGAATTGGATTAAAAATCTGGCGTTTTTGCGAGAAGCAGACAAAATAGTGAAGAGTAAAAAAACTTAGTGTCTTAGAGCCTTTGCGGCAAGTAAAAAAAATAAAGCTTAGCGCCTTAGTGGCAAATTAAAAATGAATTAAATAAAACAAAATATTATGAACAACAATACATTAGATAGATACAAAAAAGCGATTAGAAAAAAATACGAGATAGAAAAAGAAGGCGAGTACTTTGATTATTTGTACAGTCCGTCTCGTGGAAAACTACGTGATTTCTGTTGGCTTATTTTCGAGAATGGAGTAACTCAGGATGACTTGAATGTTTTTAGAAATTTATTTTCTATAGATTTTGATTACACGAAAAAGAAGAAATTTAAGGATCAAAAAGACAAGTTCAGACCTATTGAAACCTTCTTGAAAGGAGAAACAGATCCTTCGAATATCGATGCAATAAATTTGGCTGCGATTATGGTTGATTTTCAACCACGTCCTTTTAAGAACTTTAATAAAGTGTGTAGAATGGAAGATGCAATACAAGTTGAAAACAGCTACAGTGCTAAGGCAGTTGCTGAAGCAGAGAAAAAGATCAGAAAAAGAGCCGCTTTTGCAGAAAATGAAAAGTCAGGAGAATATTCTGGGAAAAAACGTCTTTTTTCAAATTTCGCCACTCTGTTCTCTAAAAGAGGAGATCAGAAGAGCTATCCGGAAAAAACAATCCGTTTCTCGAGTGGTTAGATACTCATTTGTCAATTGAAGGAAATCTTCATGAAATAAAAAACGGCTGTCTCACAAGACAGCCGTTTTCGTTTGGTTATATTATTTTGATTATGAATTCTGACCATATATTTTAGCGTAAAGATCTTTGTAAATCTCTTTAATAATTTTACGCTTTAATTTTAATGTTGGAGTCAATTGTCCGCCATCGATAGACCAAACATCAGGAGTAAGCTCAAAACGTTTGATTTTTTCCCAGTGACCAAATTTCTCATTGATTTTCTCTACTTCTTCATCAATACGTTTAATCACATCAGCATTTGCGCTGATTTCTGCATCAGTACTTCCTAAAGTTACTTTATGCAGTCTTGCCCATTCTTTTACAAATTCAAAATTAGGCTGAATAAAAGCAGCAGGCATTTTCTCTCCGTCACCAATGACCATGATTTGCTCAATAAAACGAGATTGTTTCATTGCATTTTCAATCAATTGAGGGGCAATATATTTTCCTCCTGAAGTTTTGAACATCTCTTTTTTACGATCTGTAATTTTAAGGAAACCTTCGCTGTCAATCTCACCAATATCTCCTGTATGAAAATATCCGTCTTGTAATGCTTCGGCAGTTTTTTCAGGATCTTTAAAATAACCTAACATTACATTGGGTCCTTTACAAAGAATTTCTCCGTCCTGAGCAATTTTTACTTCAACGTTGCGAATTACTTTACCTACCGTTCCAATCTTGAAACCTTTGTTTCTTTGATCGTTTACAGCAATTACAGGAGAAGTTTCAGATAAACCGTAACCTTCCATAACCGGAATTTCGGCAGCAGCAAAAACTCTCGTTAAACGGGGTTGCAATGCAGCACTTCCAGAAACCATTAATTCCAGATTTCCTCCCAAACCTTCTTTCCATTTACTAAAGATAAGTTTGCGGGCGATTTTTAACTGAAATTCATACCAGAAACCATTAGCTCCGTAAGGCTCATATTTTAAACCTAAATCGATAGCCCAGAAAAATAATTTTTTCTTGATACCGGTTAGTTCACCGCCTTTGGCATAAATTTTATCGTATACTTTTTCTAAAAGTCTTGGTACAGCTGTAATCACCGTAGGACGAACTTCTTTTAAGTTATCACTAATTTTATCAATCGATTCTCCAAAATAAACCGATACACCATAAAACTGATAGATATATAAAATCATTCTTTCAAAAATATGGCAAATAGGCAGGAAGCTCAAAGCAGTACTTTTTCCCGGATCAAACGGAATTCTTGGCGCACTGTCTAAAACATTCGATACAATATTTTGGTGCGAAAGCATTACACCTTTAGGTCTTCCTGTTGTTCCAGAGGTATAAATAATGGTAGCCAGATCATCAGTCTTAATACTGTCTTTTCGGGCTTCAACTTCGCTCTGATTGCTTTCGTCTTCACCAAGAGTCAATAACTCAGTCCAGTGTTTGCAACCTGCAATTTCATTAAACGAGTAAACCTCTTTTAATGTGGGTACATTTGCTTTTATCGCATTTACTTTGTTAAGTACTTCTTCATCAGATACAAAACAGTAAATACTTCCGCTGTGATTTAATATATATTCGTAATCTTCTTCGGCAATTGTGGGATAGATCGGAACGTTTTGCGCACCGGTTTGCAAAATACCAATATCCATGATATTCCATTCGGTACGATTGTTCGAAGTTATCAGGGCAATTTTATCATCTTTCTGAATGCCCAAACGTAATAATGCTCTCGAAATAGCATTAGCTTTTGCAATATATTCCTGGCTAGATGTTTTTTCCCAGACTCCATTTTTTTTGGTTGCTAAGGCAACCGGAAGGTTATAAGTTTCTTGTTGATAATAGGGAAAATCAAAAAGGCGTGTGATTGAAACCATGTTTAATATATTGAATTTTACCGCAAATTAAATAAAAATTAGGTATGATTTTTAATTTTATAAGAATTTATGGGAAAAATTATAGGTATAATAGAAAATCTACGAAAACGTTTTCTTTTTTGTAGTAATTTTTTGAAATAACGAGAAATGTTTATTTTCGTTATGATTTTCGATCTTATTATTGAACATTATAATCCACATATTCTTTTACTCTTTCTCCCATCAAAAACATTTTTTTCTTGGCAAAATGAATCGAAAATTGAGAATATATCCAGGCATCACTATCATTTGTTCTGTACCAAAAGGTATACGATGCACTATTGAAACCTTCTTTAAAAACCGGAATTCCTTCATCTGTACATTCTATTCCCCAGTTGATTTTGCTTTTGCTTAAATCATCTGCCTGAATAAACCCGGTACCGTCAGGATTTAAAACTGTACTGGGTGCTTTTTGTCCTGTAGGGATATAAGTTCCCGGAACAGGATAACCAATTGTAGTGGTAATATAATGATCACGACCATTGTACGTAATTTGATCTACATGAACCTGAGCATGAGATTGTGCAGCAACAAAAAATAACGTAATAAGTAATAAATGTAAAGATTTCATTCTATGTAAGTTTAATTGTTTTTGGATGGCAAAAAAAATCAGTGGCATAATTTTTTTGGCGAATATACTTCAAATTTCTATAGAAAAATGAATCCCAATTACAAGAATGAATTTATTTTTTAACATTTTATTGCTGCCCAAATATTACTCTGTCGAAAACTGATTTTCCAAGAGTTTTTCTTTAAAATCAGATTTAAAACTATAAGCAAAAGTCAACATTAAAGCGCGTGTGTCAGATTTTGAGGTTCGATTATTACTAAAAAGATAAGTGTTGTTTTTATAACCGCTTTCTAAAGTGTTGAACATATCTGTGACCACCAATCCTAAGCGGGCGTTTCCTTTGCCTAATTTTTGCTGAAAGCCCATGTCGATATTATATATGGGAATTCTTTTTCCTTGCGGAGTTGCCAATGCCGAATTATAATTGCCTATAATCTGAAGTTTTCCGCCTTTCCAGGGAATAAAATTATTAATGATTTTTCCGTACCAGCTAAAAGCACTATTTACCACATCCTGAGTTAAATTTGAAGCATTAATCTTTTGCTGAAAAGCTGTAATACTGATATTGGCATCATAAAATCTCACTGGTTTTAAACTAAAAATAGTTTCCAAACCATAAGTTATAGTACTTCCAATATTTCTCGGTTGCAGTAAAATCACACCATTATCCTTTAGTTCTGCATATTGTCTTATGGCATCTGTGGCGTTTCTGTAAAAAGCGTTGGTAGAAAACGAGTATTTCGACCACTCTTTATTGTAGCTCATTTCGGCAATATGAATAATTTCAGGTTTCAAATAAGGATTTCCGCCATGAGGATTCAAAGCATCTGTAATATCTGTGAAAGGGTTTAAATCATCTAAATCCGGACGATTGATACGTTTGCTGTAACCCATTTTCACAAATTCGTCTGACGCTAAATTCATTTGCAATGACGCCGACGGAAAAAGTTTTAAATAATCATTGCTAAAGTGATCGCTATTATTTTGTGTTGCTCCGGTGTTTGAAACATTTTCGGCGCGTAAACCTAAATTATACTTCCATTTTGGATTTTCTTTATCGCCTATATACGAATTTAGCATTCCGTATACAGCGTTGATTTGTTCGTTATATTTAAAAGAATTACTTGCCAGCGGATCTGTAATATATTCACCATTCGTCATATCTGCACTTTGAAAATCCGAATTAAAAAATCGGAATGTTCCTTTGTAACCCGTTTCAATAATTGATTTTTCAGCAACAGGAATCGCATAATTTACAATGGCGTTCGATATGTTTTCATGCTCATAATTGTGTGTTCTTTGTAAAGATGCATCACCAATCATAGCATTATACTGATTATAATTATTAGTGTCAATATCTGTATTTTCTCTATGTTTATTAAAAGAAGAAGTAATACTTGCATTCAGGCTTTTTCGATCATCAGCAAATTTTCTGTCGTAACTAAATGCCAGTTCACCTACTTTTGAACGTTCTAGTTCTAATGAATGCCTAATATTATTAGAAAAAAACTGATTTGCACTTGTATTTACCTGACTATGCAAAGTCTCGTCATTATCCTGATTTTCTATATTTCCTAAAGCTTCAAATGAAAAGCTGTTTCGTTTGTTGGGCGAAAAATCAATATTCAATTTTAAATTCTGTAATCCTTCCGTTCTTTCGTCGTTTCTGTTTTGATAAATAAAATGTTCATCATCAATAAAATTATTGGTTCTTTCGCCTTTTATTTTCTTGGTTCTTCCTGCAAAACGATTGTCATATCCCAAACCAAAATTCCATTTTTCTGATTTCTGATTCAAAAGCACAGAACTGTTCAGTCTTCCTTTTGCACCAAATCCGCCGCCTAAAACTACAGCACCGTTAATACCGCTCTGATTGTTTTTTTTGAGTTTAATATTGATAATCCCACTTTCGGCATTTGCATCATATTTAGCCGTGGGATTACTAATTACTTCAATACTTTCTATACTGCTGGCAGCAATCTGGTCCATGTTGGTAATAGCCGAATTTTTTCCGTTAATTAAAATCATCGGAGATTTCCCTCTCAGTGTTATTCCTCCGTCAGCATCAACAGCAACTGTCGGAATACTTTTTAGCATATCTGTAGCGGTTCCTCCGGATTGTGAGATGTTCGAAACAGCATTAAAAACAAAACCTTCGTCAGTTTTCTGAATTTGTTTTTTCTGAGAATTCACCAAAACAGCATTCAATAAATTGGTGTCGTTTTGTAAAGTTATGGTTCCAATAGAAATTGGGGATCCGGAAAATTTTATTTTTTGTTTGAAAGTTTTAAAACCTACTAATTTGAATTGTAATTGATAATCACCAGAAGGAATATTTTCTAAAACAAAATTTCCCGAGATATCTGTAACGGCATAATTTGCCACTTTGGAAGAATCTATTGTGTTTTTTAAAATAACATCGACAAATTCTACAACTAGTTTACCGTCAGAAACAGTTCCTTTTATAGAAGAGTTTTGACCAAAACAAAATTGACTTAATGTAAATAAGAAAATTAAAAGGGATAGTTTTTGTCTGCATTTTTTCATGAGACAAAGATATTTATCGCATTAAATACAGCTTCTTAAAGTACCTTAAGATATCATTAAATTAGGCTTAGAACCCTTTTAAATTTCAGAGAAGAATAAGGTTTAAGCTTTAAAATAAATTGGTGTAGATGATTTTAAATCCAAAAATAATACAAATCGCAGAAGAAATGATAATTAGTACTTTTTGTAGTTTCTGAGATTTAAGAATGCTCTTGGTAAACGGAATACTAAATAATCCGGATGCAATAAACATACCCAGAATAGATCCCACACCAAAAACTAAAATATACATCAAACCTTCCAGAGGTGTTTTCATTTGCGAAATAACCAGGATAACTAAAGATCCGCTTCCGGCCAGACCATGAACCAAACCGACACCAAAAGCAGCTTTGTAATTTTTGGACAAATCGTAATGCTGATGCTGAAAAGAGGCGATAGGATGTGAATGAAAATAAGTATGAGCATGCATATGTGTATGTGTAACTCCATTGCTATGAGTGTGCTCGTGACTATGGTAATAAGTATGCGAATGTCGTTTTTTGTATAATAATTTAAACAAACGAATAGTTCCTAAAACAATTAACATCAAACCTACTACCGCTTCAAGATAACTAAAAATGTTTTCGCTGATCGAAATCTTAAAACCAATCATAATAATGCCGACCATAAAAATAGTTGAGGTATGCCCAATTCCCCAAAATATGCCATCTTTTAGTGCATCTTTAATCTTACTTCTGTTAGTAACCAGATTGTTTACAGCCAATAAATGATCTGCTTCAAAGGCATGTTCGAGTCCGGCATAAACCGTAATTAGAAATCCGATCATTTTGAGTTTTATTGATAGTTAAAGTAAGCAGCACAAGCTCCTTCAGAAGAAACCATTGGTGCGCCAAGAGGATTAGAAGGTTTACATTTTTTACCGAATTCAGGACATTGATTTGGTTTTTTGTTTCCCGTTAAAATCTGACCGGCAATGCAATGTTCATCTGTTTTTTTATTGCTTGTTTTTATGGTAAATTTTACGTTGGCGTCATACATTTTATAGGCTTCTCTTAAAACGAGTCCGCTGTTTTCTATGGCTCCAATACCTCGCCATTCCTGATTTCCTATGGTAAAAATAGTATCGACAACCTCTTTGGCTTTGATGTTTCCTTCTTCTTTTACCAAACGCGTATATTGATTTTCGACCTCATATTTTCCTTGTTCTAATTGTAGAACGGCATGATAAATGGCCTGAACCATATCAGCAGGTTCAAATCCGGAAACTACAATTGGGATCTTGTATTTTTCGGCAATTGGGTAATATTCCTCAAGCCCTACAATGGTACAAACATGTCCTGCTCCTAAAAAAGCATTAATGGTACAAAACTCGTCAGATAAAATAGCTTCCATCGCTGGCGGAACCAATACATGAGAAACTAATAAACTAAAATTCGTCAAACCCAATTTTTGCGCATGCATTACTGCCAAAGCATTACTTGGGGCAGTAGTTTCAAAACCAACGGCAAAAAAAACAACTTCACGATCCGGATTTTTCGCAGCAATATTTACAGCTTCGAGAGGAGAGTATAAAATACGTAATTCTCCGCCTTCGGCTTTGGCTTGCAATAAACTTTTTGATGATCCCGGAACTCTGATCATATCTCCAAACGAACACATGATAACACCCTGATGCATCAATTCAATTGCTTTATTGATTAATGAAATAGGAGTGACACAAACCGGACAGCCAGGGCCATGAATCATTCTGATATTTTCAGGCAGTAAATCCAGTAATCCGTTTTTGACTAAGGAATGGGTTTGCCCACCGCAAATTTCCATGATATTCCATGGTTTTGTCGTTATTTTGTGAATTTCATTTATATAATGTTTGACCAATTCGGGATTGCGATATTCAGACAGGTACTTCATTTTAAACTATATTTAAAAGTTCAATGATGAAAACTAAAGTCGAATTGGGCTGAATCATTGGTGGTGCTCCAATAGGACCGTAAGCTAAATCATGTGGAATATAAATTTTCCAGCGGGAACCTTCAGGCATCAGTTGCAAAGCTTCCTGCCATCCTTTTAAAGTTTGCAAAACGCGCATTTTTTGCGGACCGGTTTCTTTAGTAGAATCAAAAACATCTTTATTCAGTAAATAGCCTTCATAAATGACATCAATAGTATCTGTAAGTTTAGGAATTTCTCCTCTTCCTTCTGCTAAAACTTCATATTGTAAACCGCTCGGAAGTGTGACAATACCTTCTTTTTTTGCATTTTTTTCTAAAAAGGCTTTTCCAATCTGCGCATTTTTTACTTTTAATTCTTCCTGTAAAAGTGCTACGTAATTATTAAAAATTTCAATAGAACGTTTAGGCGAAATTTTCTCAGCAGATTTCTCAAAAACAGATTTCATTCCGTCGATATAATCTTCATACCTAATTTCATCAAAACCAATATCTTTAAGACTTAAAGCCATGACAACTCCCGCCGAATACGAAATTTTATCTTTTTCTTCCGTTTTACCAATGTGCCCTAATAATTCAAGAATATCCATAGCTTATTTTTTTAAATTTAAATAATGATTGAGTTGTCCAAAAGAGATATTTTCGTCGTTTGGTGAAAGCGTTTCGTGAAAATGCAATTTGTATTTTGGTTTAAGATGGTCAATTATTAAATCTATAAGTACTGAGTTTTGAAAAACACCGCCACTAAAAGCTATTTCTTTTGATTTTGAAAAACAGGCTATTTTTTCGATACATTTCACTAAAGTAAAATGAAAGTTTAAAGCGATTATTTCTAAATCTTTATTATTCTGAACCTCTTTAGCAACTTGTAGCAGGAGTTTTTTTCCAGGTATTAAATCAGTTATTTTTTCATCTTTTAAATAATCTTTTAATTTTAATTCTGATTTATTAAAAGCCTGCTGGGCTAAATTTTCTAAATACATTCCAGCTTCTGCTTCAAATAAAATAGAATTTTTAAATCCTAATGTAAAAGCAACAGCATCAATTAATCGCCCCATTGAAGATGTTTTTATAGAACTGTTTTTGATGTGTTTAGAATAAATTTTCAATTCATTATTATTAAAAAAGGATTGAAAGTAACTATTGTTTTTACTAATAGAAAGTGCAGCCATTTTAGGGTTTTTAGCCATTTGATCTCCTAAAATCCAGGGAAAATATTCTAGATGACCAATTCTGGTTATAGTATTATGGTCGTATTCAAAGAATTCGCCTCCAAATATTTCTGTATCACTTCCAAATCCTGAACCATCCCAAACGACACCTAATATTTTGGATTTTTTCCAAAGTTTCTTTTCGCTTAAAATGGCAGCAAAATGCGCTTCATGATGTTGAACTTTTACGGTTGCGACACTTCTATCTTTGTTTACGAATGCGGATATTACTTTGTTGTTTTCATAATTAGGATGCTGATCACAAACCACTTTTTTGGGTGAAAAATCAAAGAAATGCTCGTAATTTTTTATTTTCTTTTCAAATCTATTGTAAGTATCAAAATTCAGTAAATCACCAATATACTCACTCATATAAACCTGATTATTGGCACTAATTGTGATTGTGTTTTTTAAAGTTGCGCCCAAACAAAGTAATTTTTCTGAATTGTTTTTTTCTAAAAAAGAAAAATCAATATTGGGAGCAAAGCCCCTTGCATGACGAAGAATAATTTTTTGTTTATTTTTTCGTGAAAACTTAATTACAGAATCATCCTGAGAATTTTGAATTTCAAGATCATGATGCAAATAATAATCGGCGATAGGATTTAATGTTTTGACAGCCTCGTTTTCATCTGAAAAAATGGAAGATCCGTTAAAATTTCCGCTAGTGGCTATTAAAGGTTTCTGAAACAAATTAGAAATTAGATGTAATATTCCTGAATTGGGCAACATGGCTCCGATAGTTTTCATGCCAGGAGCTATTTGATCTATCGCTAAATCAATCTGTTTTTTTAAGGTTAAAATAACAATGGGTGCCTGAGTAGATTTAAGTAAATTCTTCTCTGTTTTATGACAAAACAAATAATTTTCAATCTGTTTTGCGTCTGGAAATAAAACAGCAAAAGGTTTTGTCAAACGTTTTTTTCTGTTTCTTAATTCCTGAACAGCTTCGGGATTAGTTGCATCACAAAGAAGTAAATAACCCGAAGTATTCTTTACAGCAATTATTTTTCCTTCGCTTAATTTTTCGGAGATGTTTTCGAAAATTTCTTTATTCGAACCTGAGATAATAGCTCCTGTATTATCTGTAAATGAAACCTGAATGCCACAATCAGGGCAGGAGTTGGTTTGCGAGTGAAAACGTCTGTCTGCAGGATTGTTGTATTCTTCAAGACAGGAATCACACATTTTAAACTCATTCATACTGGTATTTTCTCTTTCGAAAGGAAATTTTTCAGCAATGGCGTATCGTGGTCCGCAGCATGTACAACTTATAAAAGGATAGTAAAACCGATTATTTTCCGGATCTAAAATTTCATCTTTGCAGTTTTTACAGATGGCAAAATCAGGAGTCAAAGGCGAATTAATAGAAATATTTTTCTCTGTTGGTTTTATAAAAAAGGAATCAAATTTTTCCTGACTTACAACTTCAGAAATTTGAGTACCGTTTATTTTTGCATTTTTAGGATGTTTTCTTTTTATTTCGTTTAAAAAATCAGTTACAGTTTTTTCATTTTCCTGCAGTATTATAAGTACTCCAAATTCATTATTAGAAACATAACCTTTTAAATTTTGTTTAATTGCCAAATTGTATACAAAAGGCCGAAAACCAACGCCTTGTACACTACCGGAAATTATTATTTGAAATGAAGGTTTCAAGGAACTAAGTATTAATTTTAAAATTTTCTATTTGTTGGATAATCTGTGCTGTCACTTTTTCTATTGCGGCATCTACCTTTGGAGAAAGCTTCATAGACATCGGTTCCATTTTTAGAATGGTGATCGTGTATAAATAAATTTCAGGCATAGTATCCAGCATCGATAAGATTTCGACCATATCTTTTAGGCCAAAATTATGTCCGCTTAGCGAAATAGGAAAATCATCAGAAAAACGAGGTTTCAAGAGTGTAATTGTTCCTTCTTCCTTACCATCCATCGTGGCATCAACAATAATTACTTTTTTATGATTTTCTATATAGGGTATTAGGGTAAAACCACCTGTTCCGCCATCAATAAAAGAGGTGTCTTCAGGAAATAAGGTTTTATCAATTCTGTTTATAAAATGTACGCCAACACCTTCATCACCCATCAAATAATTACCAATTCCCAGTACTAAAATTTCATTTCCATCAGAATGAAAAGCATCTAGTTTTCTTGTAATAATTTCTTCTTGCATCTTTTTTTTATTTTTATTTTAAACTGAATCCTTATTTGCTATTGCTGTTGTAACAGATTCTTTTGTTTCATCATCTTTATCTTTTTTAATTCTTTCGGTTCGAACAAATTTATAACCGCTTACCATAGCAGATGTTTCGCCCAGACCTTCGAGCCAGTCATGGAAGAAGACCAAATAGATATGAACAATGGCAAACAAAATAAAAGTCCATGTGGTGAAATGATGAATGGTTCTCACATTAAAATCGCCTCCAACCAAATTGGTCACCCAACCAAACATTTTAGGAAAAAACCAGGTCGAAGTAGGAGCGTACATGGCAAATCCCGTCCCGATCATGATAAGTCCCATAACGAACATGACCAAATAAGAAGCTGCTGCTACACTATTATGACCTACAGCTCCTGAAGGAGAACCGTTGGTATGTTCGTTTTGTAAAAAAATATCAAATTTAATAACGTGCCACATCCTTTTGAAACCTTCTTTTTTGAAGGGGAAAAAGACGCGCCAATTGGCATATTTATTTCCTTTAAAAGCAAAATAAACTCTCAAAATCATCACGGCTACCAAAAGATAAGCGCACATAAAATGAATTTCACGGATATACCCAAACCAAAACTGACCTGTTGCTTCTTTGGTAGAAATAATTCCTGGCGGATTACCAATAATAAATCCGGTTATTACCAATCCTGTGATCGCCCAGGCATTTACCCAATGAAAAATTCGAATGGGTAATTGCCAGATATAAGCTCTTTTATAGTCATTAGTTTTTGTAGACATGCTAGAGAATTTAAATAGTGCAAATAGAAATGTCGTTTACTTCTTTAATGATATCGCCTTTTTCATCGTATAAATGCACAGCACAGGCAATACATGGATCAAATGAATGTATGGTTCTGATAATTTCTAATGGTAATTCAGGATTTGCGACTGGTGTATTCAGTAAACTGCTTTCATAAGGAGATCTTTGTCCTTTAGGATCTCTTGGAGAAGCATTCCATGTCGAAGGAACTACTTGTTGATAGTTGGCTACTTTGGCATCTTTTATCACAATCCAATGGCTTAGAGCGCCTCTTGGTGCTTCTACAAGTCCAACTCCCTGAGATTCTTTTGGCCATGTTGAGGTTTCCCATTTTTCTGTATTGGCCATTTTGGTATCTCCTTTTTTAATGTTTTCAATTAGATTATCGAAAAATTCAAGGTTCCAATTCGCAACCAATTGCGATTCCAGAGCTCTTGCAGCTGTTCTTCCTAAGGTGGAAAATAAAGCTCCTGCAGGAACTTGTAACTTAGATAAAGCTGAATCAACAATTTCTTTGAATTCTTCTCTTCCTGATGCATATCCTACCAGCATTCTTGCCAGCGGGCCAACTTCCATAGCATGACCTTTCCATCTTGGTGTTTTGATGAAACTGTATTTTTCATCCACATTTAGATGCGTATAAGGCGGTTTTGGTCCTGTATAATTTATTTTAGTTTCTCCACTCCACGGATGTTTTCCGGCATTTCCATCTCCTTCATAATCATACCATGAATTGTTCACATATTCTTCTACGGTTTTTAAATCCCTTAGATCTAAATCGTGAACTTTTGTTAAATCTTTATTCAAAATTACCCCCGACGGAAATTTGAAAGTATTCATGTTGGTATTATTATAACCCTGTGTTGGGAAATCACCAAAAGTCATAAAATTATGAAAACCTCCAATGGCGCCCCAATCTTTATAATAACTTGCAATAGTAAGAACATCCGGAATATAAACCTGTTCTACAAAACGTTTTCCTTCTTCCAGAAGTTGTCTTACATGGGCCAAACGTTCAGCATTTAATCCGCTTGCATCATCAAGGTTGATAGAGCACGCCATTCCACCCACCAAAAAGTTAGGATGCGGATTTTTACCTCCAAAAATTGCATGAACTTTTACGATTTCTTTCTGCCATTCCAGCGCTTCAAGATAATGAGCCGTAGCCATTAAGTTCGCTTCGGGTGGCAATTTCATTTGTGGATGTCCCCAATAACCATTGGCAAAAATTCCTAATTGACCACTGGCTACAAATTTTTTCAATCTTTTCTGTAAGTCTGAAAAGTAACCAGGTGAACTTTTAGGCCAATTCGAGATCGATTGTGCCAATTGTGAAGTTTTTACAGGATCAGCATTTAAACCGCTTATAACATCAACCCAGTCAAAAGCATGCAGGTGATAAAAATGAACTACGTGGTCGTGCAGGTACAAAGCACCCAACATAATATTTCTAACAATTTCAGCATTTGGCGGAACAACAATTCCCAATGCATCTTCTACAGCTCTGATAGATGCTGTAGCGTGAGTCGAAGTACAAACGCCACAAGTTCTTTGCACAAAAGCCCAAACATCTTTAGGATTTCTGTCTTTTACAATATTTTCTAAACCTCTCACCATCGTCGAGGATAAAAAAGCTTCTTGTATCGTACCATCTGAGATTTCTACTTCGGCTCTTAAATGTCCTTCTATTCTGGTAATTGGGTCAACAACTATTCTCTCTGCCATCTTGTTTTTTTATAGATTATAAATCTTCTAAATGTTTTTCGTTTTCAGTTCCCTGACTTATTCTGTGATTGAGTTCGTCTTTTTTAGATATATTCGAAAGAACAGCATGCACTCCAATACCCGCAGCAACTCCGCCAAGAGCAATTTTGCCCAAAGTATCTGCATTGGCTTCGATATTACCCGGACTTATCGAAGAATCTCTGGAATAGAAACTTCCTGCATCCCAAAAATCATTGGCGCTGCAGCCAATACAGCCATGTCCGGACTGAATAGGATAACTTACACCACCATTCCATTTCATGTTACCGCAGGCGTTATAAGTACTTGGCCCTTTACAGCCTACTTTATACAAACAATATCCTTTTTTAGCATTTTCATCATCGAAGTTTTCTGCGAATAATCCCGCATCAAAATAAGGTCTGCGGTAACAGCTGTCATGAACTCTTTTAGAATAAAAAGCTTTAGGACGACCAGCACTGTCTAATTCAGGGAATTTTCCGAAAGCGACGATATGCACAATAATTCCAGCCATAACTTCACCAATTGGCGGACAGCCCGGAACATTTATAATAGGTTTATCAGTAATAATTTTATGAATTGGCACTGCACCTGTAGGGTTTGGTTTTGCAGCCTGTATACAACCAGATGTTGCGCAGCTTCCCCAGGCGATAATAGCTTTGGCTCCTGCTGCCGATTCTTTAAGAATTTCTATAGCACTTCTTCCACCAATACAGCAATAATTTCCATCAGCACCCATTGGTATCGAGCCTTCAACACAAAGAATATATTCTCCTTTGTATTTGTCCATTGTAGCTTTTTTAGCGGCTTCTGCCTGATGACCGGAAGCTGCCATAAGAGTCAAAGTATAATCTAATGATATTTTATCTAAAATAATATCGGCAACAATAGGATGGTCTGAACGTATAAAGGATTCACTACAGCAAGTACATTCCTGAAAGTGTTCCCAAATAACGGGCAGTCGGGGAGTATTCTCTAAAGCTTTGGTAATTTGACCAATTGCCGAACTTTGAACGCCCATGTAGGCTCCTATGTAAGCAACAAATTTTAAAAAATCTCTCCTGCTATAACCCTGTCTTTCGATACTGTTATAATAGGTTTCATAGACTTTGTTTTTATCCTCCATACTCGTTGTATTTTAAAGAGTGCTTTAATTTTTTTTAGAAAAATAATGTAGAAAAGAGCATTGCATTTTTTTATAAACAGGTTTCAAAACTATTTAAATATTAGGTATATAAATGTGATAATTGTCAGTTTTTACTTTGTTTATTGAAAGTAATTTGCATGATTAATTGTTTTGAGATAAATAGATATGCACGAGCTTTCTGTAGTTACTTCAATTGTGAAGATCGTTCAACAAGAAGTACATAAAATAAACGGCAAAAAAGCCCTCGAACTTTATTTAGAAATAGGGAAATTATCCGGCGTAGAAATGGATTCCTTTTATTTTATCTGGCCCCAATGTATTGATGGAAGTGTTTTAAGTGATGCCAAATTATTTATTGAAGAACCTGCAGGAAAAGCCAGATGTGCAGAATGTGAAACGGAATTTCATATTGATAAAAGTTTTGACAGCTGCCCCAATTGCGATAGTCCGTTTAAAGAAATTATTGCAGGGAAAGAATTAAAAATCAAAAAAATAATCATTAAATAAGATAGTTATGTGTACCACTTGCGGCTGCAGTTCTGATGAAAACGAAATAAGATTTACCAAAATAGGCGATAAACATTCCCACTCTCATTCAGGGCATTGCCATCATCACGATCATCATCACCATACTCATGAAGATCATCATCATGACCACCACCATGATCATGATCACGACCATGATAATCACGATCATCAACATAACCATAATCACTCTCACAGTCATTCTCACGAAATAAATATTGTACAGCTCGAGAAAGATATATTGTATAAAAATCAGTTAACGGCGGAGAGAAACAGAGGTTTTTTTGAAGCTTTGAATATTTTCTCTGTCAATTTAGTAAGTTCTCCGGGTTCCGGAAAAACCTCTTTATTAGAACGAACTATTGCAGATTTGAAAGATAAAATCGCTTTTTCGGTAATCGAAGGCGATCAGCAAACAACCAATGACGCTGACAGAATTCATAAATTAAATGTTCCTGTAATCCAGATTAATACCGGAAAAGGATGTCACCTGGACAGCGAAATGATTGCAAGAGCAGTAAAAGAACTAAAACCTGTTCCTGATTCTGTTTTAATGATCGAAAACGTGGGAAATTTGGTTTGCCCAGCCATGTTTGATTTAGGCGAATTAAAACGAATTGTGATCATCTCAGTTACCGAAGGTGAAGATAAACCGCTTAAATATCCGGATATGTTCTCGGGATCTCAAATTTGTATTATCAACAAAATTGACTTGCTGCCGTATTTGAAATTTGATTTGCAAAAATTAAAAGAATACGCGAAAAAAGTAAATCCGCATTTGACCTTTTTTGAAGTTTCTGCAACTTCGGGAGAAGGTTTACAGGCCTGGTACGATTATTTGGCACAATCTATAAAACAATAATTATGTGTTTAGCAATTCCCGGAAGACTTGAAAAAGTAACAATAGAATTGGATGAAACTTTCAGAATTGGAAATGTTTCTTTTGAAGGTATTATAAAGGAAGTTAATTTGGCGCTGGTTCCTGAGGCTAAAGTTGGCGATTATCTTTTGGTTCACGTAGGTGCAGCCATTGGGATCATTGACGAAGATGAAGCTAAAAAGACTATGGAGGTTTTAAAACAAATGGGAGAGGAAATTTAATTTTAAGAGATGAACAAAAAATCTGAAGTGATTCATTTACATCACGGTAGTGGTGGTGAACATATGACTAAATTGCTTAATGAAGTAATTTTTAAGATCTTAAAAAATGATATTTTAGAAGTTCGACATGATGGTGCATTTTTAAATATGCAAGGAAATTTGGCTTTCTCCACAGACAGTTATGTGGTTTCTCCTGTATTTTTTAAAGGAGGAAATATTGGTGAACTTGCTGTAAATGGTACTGTAAACGATCTTTCGATGTGTGGAGCGATTCCAAAATATCTTTCACTGGCTTTGATTATAGAAGAAGGTTTTAGTCTGGATGAATTTATTCAGATTATCAAATCGATTAAAGAAGCGGCTGATAAAGCCAATGTTCAAATTGTTACCGGTGATACCAAAGTCGTCGAAAGAGGAAAAGGCGACCAAATTTATATCAATACTTCCGGAATTGGAATTGTTCATCAAAAGGCCAATATCAAGACTCAGAATATTCAGGAAAACGATGTTATTATCATCAACGGACCAATAGCTTCCCACGGAATGGCTATCATGTCAGAACGTGAAGGATTAGAGTTTGAAAGCGATATTTTGAGTGATACCACCAATCTCAATTACATAGTTTTAGATTTAATAGAAAAATTTGGAGATAAAATTCATTTTTTGAGAGACGCAACCCGTGGCGGACTAGCTTCGGTTTTGCATGAAATAGGAACCGAAATCAATTTGGGAATTTCACTTTTTGAAGAAGATATAAAAGTAGAAAATCAGGTAAAAAGTGCTTGCGAATTATTGGGTTTAGATCCGTTGTATGTGGCCAACGAAGGAATTTTTGTTTGCATTGCAGCTCCTGAAATTAAAGATGAGGTTTTAGCAATTTTACAAAAAGTAAACTCAAATGCTTCAGCGATTGGTTTTGTTACAGATGAACATCCATCAAAAATAATTATCGAAAGCACTTTTGGAGGTAAAAGAGTAGTAAATCCTTTAGTAGGAGAACAGTTGCCGAGAATTTGTTGATTTTTTTCTTTAAAGATTTTTTACCACAAATTACACAAATTTTCACAAATTATTAGTTTGCAATCTTAAAAAAGATGCACTCCAGATAGCTATCTGAATAAAGTATTAAAATGATTTTATAAGTCTATCTTTTTGTAATTCGAAAAAAAAAAAAAATAATTTGTGGAAATTTGTGTAATTTGTGGTAAAAGAAAACAAAAAAAAACGCCCGATAAATTCGAGCGCTTTTAGTAATAAAATATATTTTTTTAGATTTTCTCAATCCATTTTCTTGCATTAACAAAAGCTTCATGCCAAGGCGAAACTTCATCGTTTCTGTCTTTTGGATAATTCGCCCAGTTCCATTGGAAAGTTGAACGCTCAATATGAGGCATCATTACCAAATGTCTACCGGTTTTGTCACACATCATTGCCGTGTTATAATCAGATCCGTTAGGGTTTGCAGGATAACCTTCGTAAGCATATTTAGAAACAATGTTGTAGTTTTCTTCGGCAAGAGGTAAATTGAATTTTCCTTCTCCGTGAGAAACCCAAACTCCCAAAGTGCTTCCGGCTAAACTCGATAACATAACCGAATTATTCTCCTGAACTTTTACAGAAGTAAAGATACTTTCGTGTTTCTGGCTTTCGTTATGAAGCATTTTTCCGTGAACTTCATGCTCCGGATTAATCACTTCCAATTCCATAAACAACTGACATCCGTTACAGATTCCAACTGATAAAGTATCTTCTCTTTTAAAGAATTTATCCAAAGCCGTTTTTGCTTTTTCGTTGTATAAGAAAGCTCCCGCCCAACCTTTAGCAGAACCTAAAACGTCAGAATTAGAGAATCCTCCAACAGCACCAATAAACTGAATATCTTCAAGTGTTTCACGACCAGAAATTAAATCGGTCATGTGAACGTCTTTTACATCAAAACCGGCTAAGTACATAGCATTTGCCATTTCGCGTTCAGAATTACTTCCTTTTTCACGAATGATAGCCGCTTTTGGTCTCTCGACTCCGCTCGAGATGACAGGCTTTTTACCAGTGAAATGTGCCGGGAAAGTATATTGTAAAACCTGATTTTTATAGTTTTTAAAACGTGCCTCAGCTCTTCCGTTTTTAGATTGTTTTTGATCTAATAAATAAGAAGTTTCAAACCAAATGTCTCTGTACTTCGCAATATCCAAATTATAAATTCCAAATTCCAAACTTGGTTTGCTTTGAACTGTACCTAATTTGAAGAATTCGATATTATTTGATTTCAATTTAGCTTCCACAGCGGCATCAGATTTTGCCTGGAAAACGATTCCGATGTTTTCTGCGAAAAGGATTTTCAATAAGTCTTTTTCCGCGAAAGCGCTAAAATCAATTTTTGCTCCAAGATTTACATCAGCAAAACACAATTCTAATAAAGTAGTGATTAAACCACCGCTTCCGATATCGTGACCTGCTAAAATTTGGCTTTCGCCAATTAATTCCTGAATGGTATTAAAAGCATTTTTGAAGAAAGAAGCGTTTTTTATAGTAGAAGTCTCGTTTCCAATCGTATTTCTGATTTGTGCAAAAGAAGAACCTCCTAATTTGAAATCATCCTGAGACAGATTGATATAATAAATAGAATCTCCGTTTTTCTGTAAAACAGGTTCAACTACTTTTCTAATATCGGTACAGTTTCCACCAGCCGAAATAATAACCGTTCCCGGCGCGATTACTTCGTCATTTGGATATTTTTGTTTCATCGAAAGTGAATCTTTTCCAGTTGGAATATTGATTCCCAATTCAATGGCAAAGTCTGAACAACCTTCAACAGCAGCGTATAAACGAGCGTCTTCACCTTCGTTTTTACAAGCCCACATCCAGTTTGCAGATAATGAAATTCCTTTTAAACCATCTTTAATTGGCGCCCAAACAATGTTTGATAACGATTCTGCGATAGCATTTCTGCTTCCCGCAACCGGATCAATCAAAGCCGCGATAGGAGCGTGCCCAATAGAAGTCGCAATTCCTTCTTTACCTAAATAATCCAGAGCCATAACGCCAACATTATTCAAAGGCAATTGCAAAGGTCCTGCATTTTGTTGTTTTGCTACTTTTCCACCCACACAACGGTCCACTTTATTCGTCAACCAGTCTTTTGAGGCTACAGCTTCAAGACGTAAAACATCTTGTAAATATTTTTCGAAATTTCCCTTGTCATAAGAAACATCAGCATATTTTCTATCAATAGTTTTGTCATTCATAACCGTTTTAGGAGAACTTCCAAAGAAATCTTCTAAAGCATAATCCATCGGTTTTGAACCATTTGATTTTGATTCGAAAGTGAAACGGTGATCTCCCGTTACATCTCCAACCTGATACATTGGCGAACGCTCTCTGTCGGCGATTCTTTGCAAAATATCAATATCTTTTTGACCAATAACCAATCCCATTCTTTCCTGAGATTCGTTACCAATAATTTCTTTTGCAGAAAGTGTAGGGTCTCCAACAGGCAATTTATCCAAATCGATTAAACCTCCCGTTTCTTCTACTAGTTCAGAAAGACAGTTTAAGTGTCCTCCAGCTCCGTGATCGTGAATAGAAACAATTGGGTTGTGATCGCTTTCTACCAAACCACGAATCGCGTTTGCAGCACGTTTTTGCATTTCGGGATTCGAACGTTGGATCGCATTTAATTCAATTCCTGAACCAAAAGCACCTGTATCTGCAGAGGATACCGCAGCTCCACCCATTCCTATTCTATAATTTTCTCCACCAAGAATTACAATTTTATCGCCTTCTTGTGGTTTCTTTTTAATAGCCTGATCTAATTTTCCGTAACCAATTCCGCCCGCTTGCATGATTACTTTATCGTAACCAATTTTGCGGTCATTTTCTGAATGTTCGAAAGTTAAAACCGAACCTGTAATTAACGGTTGCCCGAATTTATTTCCGAAATCAGAAGCTCCGTTTGAAGCTTTGATCAAAATATCCATTGGAGTTTGGTACAGCCATTTTCTTTCTTCAACAGCATTTTCCCATTTTCTATCGTCGTTTAAGCGAGAATAGGATGTCATGTAAACTGCAGTTCCTGCTAATGGCAAAGAACCTTGACCACCTGCTAAACGGTCACGAATTTCTCCTCCTGAACCTGTTGCAGCTCCGTTGAAAGGCTCAACTGTAGTTGGAAAATTGTGTGTTTCTGCTTTTAAAGATAAAACCGAATCAAATTCTTTTATCTCGTAATAATCAGGTTTGTCAGCTGTTTTTGGTGCAAACTGCTGCACTTTTGGTCCTTTTACAAAAGCAACGTTGTCTTTGTAAGCAGACACGATATCGTTAGGATTTTCCTGTGATGTTTTTTTGATTAATTTAAAAAGAGAAGTTTCTTTTTCTTCACCGTCAATAACAAATGTTCCGTTGAAAATCTTGTGACGACAGTGTTCTGAATTCGCTTGTGAGAAAGCAAAAATCTCAGAATCAGTAAGTTTTCTTCCTAGTTTTACGGCAAGATTATCTAAATAATCAACTTCTTCCTGGCTTAAAGCCAAACCTTCTACTTTATTGTATGTTGCAATATCATCGATTTCCAATATCGGTTCCGGTTGAACGTTGATAGTGAAAATCTCCTGATCTAATTGATTGAATTTTTGAGAAAGCATTGGATCAAAATCAGTGAAATCTTCCGTTGCCGGATGAAATTCTTCAATTCTGATGATGCCCGGAATACCCATATTTTGAGTAATTTCTACAGCATTTGTACTCCAGGGTGTGATCATAGTGGCGCGGGGACCAACAAAAAAATCCGACAGCGCGGATTTTTCGATCTTATTAGAGTTGGCAAAAAGCCAGTTTAGTTTTGAAATGTCTTGAGCCGAAATTTCGTTTTGCGTTTGTACGGCAAAAACAGTTTTGCTTTGGTTTTCAAAGAAATGGATCATTGTTTTGTGTAGTTTGTTGTATTGAGGTGCAAATTTAGTGTAAATAAATAGCAAGCGCAAATTTGAAAACAAACTCTTTTGAAAAAATATATAGATGATTCTTTAAAACATATAAGTGATTTAAGTTCATTTAATTACTGTGTGAATTTTGCTCGCAAAGTCGCAAAGACGCAAAGGTTTATTTACAAAGCTTAAAAAACTCAGGCTTTGCGTCTTTGCGACTTTGCGAGATTAAAAAAAATCTAAAAATGAACTTATATCATTTATATGGTGGAAAAAATAACATTTATAACAAAAAAGAGCGGCAATACTGCCGCTCTTTGATTTAGTAAGCACTCGTTTTTAATTAGTTGATAATGATCTTTTTGCTGAAAGTTTCAGAATCCTGATTAATACGAACAATGTAGATGCCTTTTGGCAAGTTATTTATCGTCGATAATGAATCAGTAATATTCGATTTCTCAAATACCCTCTGACCAAATATGGAGATTATCTCGATAGAATAAGGTGAATTAATAGTATTAAAGTAAATGTTAAAGTTTCCGTTGTTTGGATTTGGATATAAAATAACTTCTTGTAATTGAGGAACAATTTCTTCTTCAGTTTCAATAGCTGCAATTTGTGCACGTTTAGCACCTAAGTTAGAGCAAGTATCTGTTGTGTAAGAATCCCATTGCGAACTTAGATTGAATGTTGTACTTGGAGCCGTTACGGTAGATTTTCTTCTTAAAGTAACATCCGCTGCAAAGTTTGCCGTTCCGCCATTAAAAGTTCCTATGATGTCAATCAAAACGCCATTTTTGAATAAACCTACAGCATCATTTCCGTTAAAAGTCAGTTCTGTTGCAGTAGTTGAAATATTGGCAGAGTTTGTCGCAAAACAACTAGAAGACATTGAACTGTTTACGATCGTAAATTTACTTCCGGTTGCCAATGTTCCGCTTAAAGCTAAACCTGTGCTCCAGGCTCCGGCACCATTGGTTTGTTTTTTTATGGTATAAGTTGATAAACTCACAGAGGCACCAGTATTATTAGCGATTTCCAATGCTTTATTGTTTCCTGAACCTTCAATATATTCAGAGAATAAAATGTCCGAAGCTGTTCCGCCAGTTCCGCTTGCGTTAGTCGTTACGGCAATTGTACTGCTTGACGCAGAGCTGTTTCCGGCCGCATCTTTGGCTTTTACATAAATAGAATAACTTGTAGAAGCAGTTAATCCTGTAATAGTTGCTGTCAATCCTGAAACAGTTGTTTTTAAAACGCTGTTGGCATAAACATCGTATCCTGTAACGGCCACATTATCTGTAGAAGCATTCCACGAAAGTGAAATTGATGTTGAAGTTTTAGAAGTAGAAGCCAAACTTGTTGGAGTAGTTGGAGCTTGTGTATCTCCAGAAGAAGTTCCGCCCCAAATTTGATTCACATATTCAGGATGATCGATATATGGATTTCGGTTATTCTGACGTGCATAAATAGCATTGTTTCTGGCAATTTCTCTTACGCTTACCGGATCTTGCGCGTTCCATGCTAAAAGAGTAGCTAAAAATGCAGCAGTAAAAACTTTGTTGCTGGAACCATCAAACATAGGGTAAGAATATCCGGCAACGGTATTTTCGTAACGCGTGGCAAAATAAAAATACATTCTGGCAATATCACCTTTAAAAGCATTTACTGGTTCAAAAACAGTTCCTGAATATCCGGATACAGCACTTGATCCTAATTTACTTCCGTTTTGAGAGGTATATGTTGCTGTATTTACGGTGCCATGCGGATAATTAGAACGCATTCCGTTTACTTTTCCGTCAGTTGGCGTAATAAAATGCGCATCAGCTACCATTGGAGATTGTTCGTTAAAAACAGATTGCGGAATAATGTGTTCTCTGTTGTAGCAATCGCCTTCTGAAGAATAATTCCCACATCGTTGCGTGCTTCCGGTACTGTAATTATAAGGATCTGTTCCTGACGGATTTTCAGAATACATGTCTAAAACAGTTCCGTCGTTTTCGTAGAAATTATCAACATCAGATGTTTGATAGGTGGTGTATAAACCTGCATATCCATTATCGGTATGCCCTTTAATGATGTTGTACAATTGTGTTTTTAAGGTGTAACCTGTTCCGGTTGCCGTGTTGTAATAACCTGAAGGAATTTGGGAAAAACCAACGGCAGTAAACATCAATAAGAGTAAAAAGTAGTTTTTTTTCATAAAAAATAGGTTAAGATTTGGGTTGTTAATAAATTGTAAGTTAGGTTTTTAATTTATTAATTGTATCAAATTTACTACTTTTAGGAATACGCTACGTTAAGTGATCTTTAATTTTAGATATATTTTCTTACGGTTGGTTTTTTTCTTGCCACGAAGACGCTAAGGCGCAAAGTTTTTGATCACACAAAGTTTTTTACGATATTTCATTTCGATTTCTATGATAAAACCAAATCTTATTTCAGGAGCTAATCCCGCTATCCGTTACAATCTTTTGCTTTTTAAAGAAAAAAGCAAAAGGATTTCCACTTCTATCGGGGCTAGGCACTCGTTTTCATAAGAATGTTTTTCGTCTTGTTTTGTCATTTCGAACGAGAAATCTTCGTGAGAAGCTCGACAAAGATTTTATTATAGTTCCGGAGTTACTTGCGAAGATTTCTCCTCCGTCGAAATGACAAACAGTAAGTTTAAATAGTTGCTTTAAAAAAAAACTTTGCGCCTTAGCGTCTTCGTGGCAAAAAAAACTTAGCGCCTTCGTGTCAAAATCTTATTTAGGAAATGCAGCACTTTGATAAGCGCCTAAATCAGGAGGAGAAGTTCTGGTTTTGCCTACGATATCTAACGGAATAATATACGCCTGATTCCCTTTCGCGAAAGCGGGAGAACTATTGTTGATATTAAACTTGTTCTGCGAAACATTATAAAACTTCGGATTTTCATTTAAGATAATCTGATTGTAATGTTCCGTATCGGTTTTAAACTGATAATCCGGATTGGTACTTGAACTGCTGAATTTCAACAGACAATTGTTCAACTGGTAAACAAAAGCAGCATTTGTGTTTTTGTTCAAATTAAATTCGTTTGTGCTTGATCCGTAAATAATACAATTATTGAACGTAGCTTGTGTTAACGGATTTGTTGCCGGAGTGGCACCGGCTAAACTGTTGCTGAGGTTAACTGCAAAATGGGGTGAATTTTGCCAATTGTTATTGAAAGTGCAATGCGTAAAAATGTAATCTCCGCCATAAACGCATGATAAACTCGCTAAACCAGCATAATTTATTACAATGTTTTCTCCGTTAATGTGCGCGTTTTGAGCCAAGATTCCGTACTCAGCGCAATTGTATATTTGTGTGTTTTTGATGTCGATTTTAGTGCTATTATTTGGATTTTTTATATTTAATCCTGTGATCGCATTTTTTAAAGTAAGATGATTGATCGAATGATTTTTACTTCCGCTCGCCAGAATAACCGAATTCCATTGTCCGGGAATATCATCGTAAAGAGATTCAAGTCTGTCGCCTTCAAAAATAACTTCATTTTCTAATGTATTGGTGCTAGATACCGCGCCGTTAATTTGCAGGGAGGCGTTATTATCAACGTAAAGTCCTGAATTGGCATGGAAAAAGACTCTTGCACCGGCTTGAAAAGTTACGGTTTTATTCTGCGGAACGCCTGCAAAACCATAAATAACATATGGTTTCTGATTGGTAAAAAGCAATTCGTTTCCGCTTACAGCGTCATTTTCATCCAAATAAAAACCATCAACCGGCTTTCCATCGATTATGATTTTTTCTTTGGTTCCGTCAGCATTTTGTTTTGGATAGAGAAAAATAGCGTCCTGAATTAAAGTAACCAAAGCCACTTCCTGAAGATTGGCGCCACTGTCAAACTGAATTTGATCTGTGTATAAAAAATTGGCAGGATCAGCATCTGTAATATCTGCGGTGGTTTCTATAAAAATATACAAACTGTCTTTGGCTAAAAGCGTGACATCTTTAAATATTTTGCCATTGTCTCCGCTCATTCCGTCAACTGTCATTCGGTATTTTGAATTTAAACCATTTTTAAGTTGAATGGTTGGAATCGAAATATCGTCTTTACTCGTATTGTAAACCTTAAGTTGGTAAGTGCCCGAACCAATATTCTTAAAAACAGTATCTAAATAAACAGTGTCTCTTGAAAACTTTAAATTTCCGGAACTGGCAACAGTGTCAAAATCAGTTCGACAAGAGCTGAAAGTTATAAGGAATCCGAAAATAAAAAGTATAAAGTATTGACGCATTTGTTTCTTTTTTTTGCCACTGATATAAAAGATTAAAAAGGATTTTATGACTATTTTAATCTCTGAAAATCTGTGAATCTGTGGCAGGAAAAAATGAATTTTCGGCCTTAGATCGATGTCGATTGTTTTTTGTAAAAATAACAAAAAACTTACATGTTTGGAGTTGATTTTTAATTTAGAATTGCATTTTCGAATTTGTATCTCTTCTTTTCTTTAATTTTACGATTTTAAATTCCATTTTAATGAATTATACAAAAGAGCAGATTTTAGCGCGTTGCAACGAATTTTCTAAAAACACGCTAATGGAAACGCTAAAAATAGAATATATAGATGCTGGCGAGGATTTTTTGACGGCGAAAATGCCAGTAAATCCTTCCGTTCACCAACCAATGGGACTTTTGCACGGAGGAGCTTCTGTAGCTTTGGCAGAAAGTGTAGGAAGTGCAGCATCGTTTTTTTTCATTGATCCAAAAGAGCAGGAAGTACGCGGAATTGAAATTTCGGCGAATCACTTAAAAAGTATTCGTGAAGGCTGGGTTTTCGGGACGGCGAGAATCATCCATAAAGGAAGGAGTATTCATCTTTGGGAAATTAAAATTACCGATGAAGCGGGAAATCTGATTTCGCTTTGCAAACTGACGAATATGGTTTTAGAAAAAAAGAAAACAGAATAGAACATGAATGACTTTTTTTCTAAAATAAAAAAACATTACGAAAAACATTTGCCTTTTGTGATGTATTCTAAGCCCAATTCAAGAAGTATTTTTGGACTTTTACAACAAAATGAGACTCTGCATAAGATTTCTAATTATAAAGAAAAAGGTTTTGTTTTTGCTTCTTTTGATGAAAAACAACTGATTTTGATTCCGGAAAATGAATCTGAAATTGTAACGACGGAACAAGAAGAACTTTCTTTTGAAGTTATTGAAGTTGAGGATTCAGGTTTTGATGCAGCTGCTAAAATTCAGTATGAAGATTTAGTTGCTAAAGGTATTGAAGCGATTAAAAACGAAGAATTCAAGAAAGTGGTTTTGTCCAGAAGCGAAAAGGTTGATTTGGCTGACTTTGATTTTGTAGCCACTTTTCAGCATTTGATCGAATTGTATCCCACTACTTTTTCGTATTGCTTTTTTCATCCTAAAATTGGATTTTGGATGGGAGCAACGCCAGAGCAATTATTAAAAGCAAACGGAAATGTTTTTGAAACCACAGCTTTGGCAGGAACTCAAAAAGCAACTGCTGAAACGGAAATTCTTTGGCAGCAAAAAGAAAAAGACGAGCAACAGTATGTAACCGATTTTATTGTAAAAAGATTGCGTGAGGTTGCCGCTTCGGTTCATGTTACAGAACCTTACAGTCTGAGAGCAGGATCGATCTGGCATATTAAAACGGATATTTCGGGAGTTTTGAATGATAATTCTACGCTTGAAGAAGTGATAGATACTTTGCATCCAACTCCTGCGGTTTGTGGTTTGCCAAAGAAAAAAGCAAAGGCTTTTATCATAGAAAACGAAAACTACGACAGAACTTTTTATACCGGTTTCCTGGGCGAATTAAACAGCAGTTTTGCGAATAATAAGATTAGTTCTGATTTATTTGTAAATTTACGTAGCATGCAAATTCAGGAAAATAAAGCCATTTTATACATGGGCTGCGGCATTACAAAAGAAAGTATTCCTGAAAAAGAATGGGAGGAAAGCGTCAATAAATCAATGACGATGAAGAGAGTATTGAGAATAGCTTAAAAAAAATAAGTTTACAGTCGCAGTCACAGTTTCCAGGTTTGCTGTGACTGAATACTGCGACTGAATACTGCGACTAAAAATAAAAACAATGAAATTAGATATATTAGCCTTTGGGGCACATCCGGATGATGTAGAATTAGGTTGTGCGGGAACCATTTTAAAAGAAGTATCTCTTGGAAAGACCGTTGGAATCGTTGATTTAACGCGTGGCGAACTGGGAACACGAGGTACGGCTGAAACCAGAGATCAGGAAGCAAAAGATGCAGCAAAGATTTTAGGGGTTTTGGTTCGTGAGAATTTAGGTTTGCGCGATGGTTTTTTTGTGAACGACGAAAAACATCAGCTCGAAGTGATTAAGATGATTCGAAAATATAAACCGGAGATTGTATTGTGTAATGCTATCGATGATCGCCATATTGATCACGGAAAAGGAAGTAAGTTAGTTTCTGATGCTTGCTTTTTATCAGGATTGATGAAAATTGAAACAGCTATAGATGGAGAAAATCAGGAAGCCTGGAGACCAAAAGTAGTGTACCATTATATTCAGTGGAAAAATATTGAACCAGACTTTGTAGTAGATATTACAGGATTTGAAGAAAAGAAAATTGAAGCTGTGATGGCATATAAAACCCAATTTTATGATCCAAATTCAAAAGAACCTGCTACGCCAATTACAAGCAAAAACTTTATGGAAAGCTTAAATTACCGTGCGCAGGACCTGGGAAGGCTAGTTGGTAAAGATTTTGCCGAAGGTTTTACTGTTGAAAGGTGTTTGGCAGTCAATAGCTTAGAAGATTTGATATAATTTTGATGTAAATTTTTCATTTTTTTCTTTGGTGAAGTAAACCTTTGTTGTATATTTGCAACCGCAAAGAAAAATGGTGGTTGTAGCTCAGCTGGTTAGAGTATTGGTTTGTGGTGCCGAGGGTCGCCGGTTCGAACCCGGTCAGCCACCCAGAAATTTAAAGCCTTGAAGAAATTCAAGGCTTTTTTTGTGCCTATAAATTAAATTCCAATTTTTAAAATTGCTTCGCCTTTTCGCTATTGTTCGGGTCCAAATTCCAATTTGAAGGGATCAGCGCTAAATGTTGTGGAGCAGCTTACAAATGCGCACTGTTTTTTTACCGCAGAGAAACAAAGATTTTATCTAAGAATGTCATATAAAATACAGAGTTCGCAAAGCTAAATCAATATACAGCTTTGCGAACTTTGCCTTTTATAAAAAGCTAAGAGTATAAAAACTTAGCGATCTTTGCGGTAATTTTTTTGCTTCAGAGGTTTTAGGATTGACGTATCAACAGTGAATGTTTCTCCACAACATTCAGTGTTAATACAAGTTTCAGGACCAAATACCAAGATGGTAAATAGTACGGTAACTACTATTTTGGAATTTAGAATTTACATCTTGGATTTTTTTTATCTATTTGAATTTATCTTATAAACAAAAAGTGCAATGTTTAGATCTTGATTCATTGGTTATTATGGTTTAGTTTGTAAATCATTTTATTTCATCAAAACCATTTTCTTGCTTGATATCTTCGGTTTTGAACCTTTTTTTCTTTGTAGAAGTAAACCTTTGTTGTATATTTGCACCCGCAAACAAAAATGGTGGTTGTAGCTCAGTTGGTTAGAGTAGCGGTTTGTGGTGCCGCGGGTCGCCGGTTCGAACCCGGTCAGCCACCCGGAAATTTAAAGCCTTGAAGAAATTCAAGGCTTTTTTTGTGCGCATAATTTAAAAATCTAATTTTTAAAATTATTTTTCTTGAAACTATCCTTGATGTCAATCCCAAAACATGTGGAGAGTAAAAAAAACTAACGCAGAGGACGCAAAGCTTTGCGAACTTAGATTGTTGAAACACAAGTTAAATCTTAGTGAACTCTGCGAATCCCGATAGCTATCGGGATTGTCTTCTCTGCGGTAAAAAATAATCAGTGTGTATGCTTCTTCAGCATATTTAAGATTACGTATTTAGTATGAATAACCGTTATCCATTCATTAAATAAGAAATTGATCAAATGATCAGGACCTGAGTAATTTAATACTCTAATATGTAAAATTAAAAACTACTGTTTCATGATTTTAATCATAAAATAAAATTAAGTGCCATAATATCTTTACGACATAAATCAGGCTTCAAAAAACAAAATAATTCACGTATTCTAAAGTATAAGATTTAAGGATACTGATAAAAAGAACCGTATGGATAAGTTATTCCTAATTGCTGAAATAAACCGACTCAAACAAGAAAAAAATGCGATTATCCTCGCTCATTATTATCAGGATAAAGACATACAAGATATCGCCGATTTTGTAGGTGATAGTCTTGAGTTATCAAAAAAAGCAGCTTCTGCCAATGCAGATATTATTGTTTTTGCAGGAGTATATTTTATGGCTGAAACAGCAAAAATTATAAATCCCGATAAAAAAGTGCTTTTGCCTGATAGCAATGCAGGATGTTCGCTTGCTGATGGATGTGATCCTCATAATTTCAGAAAATTAAAAGAACTTCACCCTAATCATGTCGTAGTCACTTATATTAATTCTTCGGCCGAGATAAAAGCTTTAAGTGACTGGGTTTGTACTTCATCAAATGCAAAAAAAATTATAGAAGCCATTCCTAAAGAGCATGAAATCATTTTTGCTCCTGATAGAAATCTGGGAATGTACCTAAAAAAGGAAATCAACCGTGAATTATTACTTTGGGATGGATCGTGTATTGTTCACGAAGCTTTTTCATTAGAAAAGCTAATCGAAATTTACAATGCCAATCCAACGGCTAAAATTGTAGCACATCCTGAATCAGAGAGGCATATTCTCGAGACGGCACATTATATTGGATCAACATCCGGAATGCTCAACTTTATCAAGAACGATACGGCTTCTGTTTTTATCGTAGCAACCGAAGCGGGAATCCTGCATCAGCTATCAAAAGACGCTCCGCTAAAAACGATTATTCCGGCGCCCTCACACGAAGATAATACCTGTGCCTGCAGCGAATGTGCTTATATGAAAATAAACACTTTAGAAAAGCTCTATTTATGCTTAAAAAATGAGAGCCCTGAAATTACTATTAATGAAGAATTACGATTAGAGGCCATAAAACCTATCAACAGAATGCTCAATTTGTCATAAATATCTAAATCAATCCAACATGAAAAAAACAGATATACTTATAATTGGTTCCGGAATAGCAGGTTTGTTTTTTGCGATAAAAATCGCAAAAAAGAGACCGGATTTATCTATTGCAATTATGACCAAAGACAAGGTCAAAAACTCTAATACCCAACTGGCTCAAGGTGGTATTGCTGTGGTTACGGATTGTATAGAGGATAGTTTTGAGCAGCATATTGCCGATACATTACAATCGGGTGGAGGTTTATGTGATGAAGAAATTGTAAAAATGGTAATACATCAGGCCCCTGAACGACTAAAAGAACTGATTGATATTGGGGTTACTTTTGATAAAAATAAATCCGGAATATGGAATTTGGGCCTCGAAGGAGGACATTCGCAGCATCGCATTTTGCATCATAAAGACATATCCGGAGCTGAAATAGAGAAAAATCTCATTGAAACTATAAAACAATTGTCTAACATTACAGTACTCGAAGATCATTTGGTTATTGATGTTGATACTAAAAAAAGTGATGGAAAAATGCGTTGTAAAGGTGCTTTTTATTGTGACAAAATCAATAAGAAAGTTAAATACATACGCACTAAAACGGTTGTTTTGAGTACAGGAGGATGTGGTCAGATTTTTAAGAATACGACCAATCCGGAGATTGCAACCGGTGACGGAATTGCAATTGCTTCGCGTGCCGGAGCAGTAATAAAAGATATGCAATACATACAGTTTCATCCAACGGCATTGTATGAAGAGGATAAAAATCCATTTTTTTTAATCTCAGAAGCCGTAAGAGGTTTCGGGGCTCATATTGTTAATGAAGATCAAAAGCGTTTTATTTTTAAAGATGATATCCGTGGGGAATTGGCAACAAGAGATATTGTCTCACAAGCCATCAGTAAAGAAATAGAAACGTCCGGAAAGCAGTATGTATATTTAGATTGCAGACATCTTGATTTTGCTGAATTCTATCGTCATTTTCCTTCTATTACAGATTATTGCAAAACTATAGGATTGCATCCTGAAAGAGATTTAATTCCTATTGTTCCCGTTGCTCACTACCAATGTGGCGGTATTAGTGTCAATAAAAAATCGCAAACCAATATAAAGAATTTATATGCTATAGGAGAATGTTCCAGAACGGGTTTGCATGGAAAAAACAGACTGGCGTCTAACTCATTATTAGAAGCTTTAGTTTTTGCTCACCAGGCTTCAGATCATATCGGCAGGACTATTGACGATTTATCTTTCTCATCAAAAAAAAGCCTGTTGAAGTTCGATGAGCCTTTGATGGATAGAGATTCCAATTATTTTGTAGAATTAAAAAAAGAACTTCAAACCATGATGACTTTTTTCTTTGCCAACAAAGATTCTGATTTTGCGCCAATATTAAATCGAATAGAATCGATGAAAATGGCAACGGTAGGATTGTTATTCAAAAAACAAAAAATAACAACTCAATTGATAGAATTTACTAATATGCTCACAGTTGCTAAAATTATTGTCGAACAGAATAAGACCGAGGCTTTAAAAAACGTGACAAGTTATTAAATCTCATTTTCTGTAATCGTTTTAAATAAATCAATTAGTTTATAAAAAAAGTATTGTTTCTAATAACCAAAAAAGCATGACGTTTAAGTCATGCTCATTTGGTTATTATAGTTTGGTTTATTGAATTATCGTATTTCGTCGAACGTATTGCCTTGTTTGATATCGCCGGTTTTAAAACCTTTTTTGAACCAGTACATTCTTTGTTCTGATGAACCATGGGTAAATGAATCCGGAACAACATGTCCCTGCATTTTACTCTGAATAGCATCGTCACCAACTGCATTAGCAGCACTTAATGCCTCTTCGATGTCTCCCGCTTCAAGATATTGTTCGTTGTCGTGAGCCCAAACTCCGGCATAAAAATCAGCTTGTAATTCCAGAGCTACAGAAAGTTTATTAGCTTCGGCTTCACTTTTTCCTTCTTGTTCCTGACGCATTTTTGCAGACGTTCCTAATAAAGTCTGAATATGATGTCCTATTTCATGAGCAATAACATAAGCAATGGCAAAATCACCACCTTTGGCTCCAAATTTGGTTTTTAATTCTTCGAAAAAAGCCAAATCCATATAGACTTTGCGATCGCCAGGGCAATAAAAAGGTCCTGATGCAGATGATGCACCACCGCAAGCTGTATTTACAGAGCCTCTAAAAAGGACTAATTTAGGTTTTTCGTAGGTCATGCCATGTTGTGCAAAAATTTTCGTCCAGGTGTCTTCATTATAGCCCAGCATAACTCTGACAAAATTCCCCATTTCCTCATCTTCTTTGCTTAATGGCGCTGCTGCTTCAGTTTGCGTTTGCTGACCGCCTTGCATTTGCTCTAATACATTTCCTATAGTCTGGCCATTTTCGCCGCCAAAAACATTCAGTAACAAAATAATAATACCAATAACACCACCTCCAACGGCTACTTTTCCGCCAGAAAGGCCTCTTCTGTCTTCTACATTATCACTTTGTCTTCCGCCTAACCACTTCATATTATATTGTATTTTAGTTTATTGAGTTTTATGTTGTACGAATTTATATATTTTTTAGGAATTATTGTTAAAATGAAACAAATTAGTTTGAACTATTTTAACCATTTTGATAAGGCTTCTTCTACAGTACCTTTAATAATGGGTTTCGAAATATAATCGTCCATTCCTGCCGATAAGCATTTATTTCTTTCGTCTTTTTCCGCGCCCGCCGTTACGGCAATTATAGGAATATCTTTTCCGGTAATTGTATTTCTGATTGCTTTTGTGGTTTCATAGCCGTTCATAACCGGCATCTGAATGTCCATAAAAATAAGATCAGGATTAATGCTCTCAAATTGATTTACAGCTTCGTGGCCATTTTCGCATTCATAAATATAAGCGGTACCATACAGATTTTTAATAATAGTTTTTAGTAGCAACATATTTACTTTGTTGTCTTCTACAATCAAAAAAGTAATGTTTTTATGGTTTTGGCCAGCATTAGCGCTTAATTCAAGATTAATTTTTTTAAGTTCGGCGTTGTATTTTTCATTGATGCTTTGGTTGCTGGTTTTTAAATTTAAATCAAAATAAAAATTACTTCCAATATCAATCTTGCTTTCCAATTGCAATCGGCTATCCATTAAAGCCAGAAGCTGATTGGATATTGTTAAGCCCAAACCGGTTCCTCCAAATTTGCGCGTTGTAGAACTGTCTTCTTGTGAAAAAGCTTTAAAAATTTTCTTCTGATTTTTCTCCAGAATCCCAATTCCGGTATCGATAACAGAGAATCGAATAACGCAATTGCCGCTTTTGTTTTTTTCCAGAACAGACACATTGAGTTTAATCGATCCTTCATTGGTAAATTTCACGGCATTCGACAGTAAATTGATCAAAATTTGTTTGATTCTCACAATATCGGTCCAAATGTATTTGGGAACATCAGGATCTACATTCAATTCCAGATTAAGATTTTTTTGGTTCGATTCGTAAACAATTAAATCAAAAACCTGCCCCAGTACTTTTTTAATATCATACAAATCAATAAAAAGTTCGAGCTTTCCGGCTTCAATTTTTGAGAAATCAAGAATATCATTTATAATCTCCAACAATGAATGCGCCGACTGATTGATGGTGGTCATGTATTTTTCCTGAATTTCTTCTAATTCAGTTTTCATTAGTAAATGCGTAAAACCAATAATACCGTTCAAAGGCGTTCTGATTTCATGTGACATATTGGCCAAAAAGTCTGATTTGGATTTGTTTGCCGCTTCGGCCAGTTGCTTGGCTTTTATCGCATCTTCAGTTTCTTTTTTGTTGGTGATGTCAAAATAAATTCCACCAACAAATTCAATTTCATCTCCTTTTTTAATAACATCACCAAATTCTTCTACCCAGATATATTCGCCAGTCTTTCGACGAATTCTGTATGTATTGTGCAAAGGCATGCCGTTTTGTAAGTTATCAACCTGATTATTGATTACTTCGTCCTTGTCATCAGGGTGTATCAGTGAAAGAAAAGATAAATTATTTTCAATAAATTCTGATTTCGAATAACCGGTTAAATTCGCAATTTCATCATTCAGGAAAATTTTGGTCGAAAAGGCATCAAATTTTGATAAATAAACGGTACCGGGAATATTGTTGGCGATTAGTTTAAATTTTTCTTCACTTTCGAGGATTTTGGTTTCATTTCGATTTCTTTCTAATGCCGATGAAATATTGTTGGCAAGAACCTGAAAGATATAGATTTCTTCTTCAGACCATTTTTTTTCATTGGTACAATCATCAAAGCCAATAAAACCGGTAAAAAGATCATTAATAAACAAAGGCAAAATCAAGATAGATTTGATTTCGTTATCAATTAATAATTGTTTAAAAAAAGTATCACCAAGTTTACGAGTAAGCTTGTTTAAGATCTTTCTGTTATTTGCCGCTTCGTAAACTTCCTGTAAATTATCTTCTGTAAGTTGTTGTAATTCGGTAATTTGATGTTCAATTCCTTTTCTTGACCATTTGTATTTTTGCGAGACGCAATTTGTATTAAAATCTCTTTCGTAGTAATACATATGATCAACTTTGGCCGCTTTACCAATTATTTCATATGTTTCCTGAAACATTTCGTGCGTGGTTTTACTCAGCAAAAATTTCTCTGTGCATAAAGAAAGTGCCGATAACAGCTGACTTTTAAACTCTAATCTTCGCTCAGCTTCCAGACGCTTTTGCGACGAAATCGCCAGCGAAATAACATCCGAAATTGTTCTGGCATAATTGATATCTTCATTATCCCAGTCTCTTTTTTCCTGAGTACTTTCAAAACAAACCACGCCGCCCAATTGTCCGCTCAGAAAAATAGGAACATCAAGCATTGATTTGATATGATTTTTAGTAAAATAAAGTTTCTGAAATTCAGATGTTTCTAATTTATTAAAAACATCTGGGGCATTGATAATGGCTTTGTTTTTTAAAGTTTCAAAATAAATAGGATACGATTCCTTATCTAATATATTTTTGTCGCTTAAGTTTTGATTGTCAACGCTAAATAGATTTTTACAACTAATTAAATCTTTGTCATATTTCCAAAAACTTACCCTGTTTGTTTTGGTAACCGTGGCCGCTTCTTTAATGATATAATCAACAACGCTATCAAGAGTCTCATATTTACTAAAATCCGAGGTCGATAATTTTTTTGTAGAATAATTGTAAGCTTCAATTTTTTTAAGACGCTTCTTTTTTTCGTTTTCTATGTTTTTAATATCGGTAATATCTCTCGCTATTCCGGCATAACCAATGGTTTGGCCTAAATCATTTTTTCGAACTATAATCTTTTGGGAGATCCATAAAGTTTTTCCGTTTTTCTTTAAAATCGGAATTTCTATAGAAGGAAAATTGTTTTCATTGATATCCAGGTTTTCATAAAAATCAACCGCATTTCGTTGGTAGTTTTCATGAATAAAATTCGAATAATGCTGTGCTATAATCTCATTTTCAGAATAACCCAAAATCGAAAACCCAAAATCATTAACAAAAGTAAAATAACCTTCACTATCGATTTCAAATATAATATCTGTCGCGGTCTGAATCAGGTTTTTATATTGATCCTGAACATTTATTTGCTCGGTAACATCCTGTCCGATACTGATAATTAAGTCCTCAGAGAATTTTTTGTCTTTCCACTGGATATACTTGTATTCCCCATTTTTACTTTTTAATTTTCGAATATAAAGTTTGTTTTCCTCGTTGTTTAAATTTTTTATCTCTTCGATAAAGTCCGTTTCTTTGGTGAGTTTCCAAAATTTCAAACCCATAACTTCATCTGGCTGATATCCTAAAATTGACATTATGGTTTCGCTGCAAAATAATACCTCGTTTTTTTTATTGGTGGCAATTGTCAATGAGTTTCCCTTATGTACAATTTCGTTTGTAAACCTGAAATTATCTGTATTATTCAATAAAACGGCATATTTAACCTGATTGATAATAAAAATTAAGATCGAAAAATTGATTAATATAATTGATGATTTTAAAGAAATCAAATGAAAAATAACAGTTACGATTAGAAAAGTAAAAACTAAACCAACAAAAAACCAGTATACTTTTATGGGTTTTAAGATCGTATAAGAAAAGAAAAATGAGATTAAAAAGACAATAATTGGAATAACATCTTTTGAGAGGAAAATAATGTTGTGCCCAATGTAAGCGATGTAAATAAAGAAAAAGAAGATGAACAGAGACTGAACCCTATCTCTTAGAAATTTAATTTTGTTGGTTACGAAGTAAATAATCAGCACCGAAAATCCGATGGAAACATTGACGATCAATAAACTTTTAGGTCTTATTTTAAAAAGTTCGTTGATGATTTCGATAACGATAATCGCAATTCCAAAAAATAAAATATAGAGTTGATATTCTCTGTTGGTTGTTTCAGCTTCTAATTTTTTTTCTATGAAATAGCCAATGCTTGTCTTTATCTTAAAGAATTGATAAATAAGAACTCCGAGAAGGCCAAACAGTGCCAGTCCTAAAAGAATAATTTTAGGATTGTTGTAAAAAATAATGTCGGAAGTAAAAACATACCAGTTTGCAATGATTGATTTTAGGGCATTACCAAGTGAGGCAATTCCTGAAATCAACGAATTGAAAAAACTATAGTTCTCTACCATAGAATTTGAGGTATGTTTGGTTTAGTAAATAGTTTTTTGAAAATTCTAAAGAGAGTAGGTTAGGCTCTTTTTTTACGTAGAATTTTCTATTTTATTCTAAATCCGATTGCCCAATTGAATCAATTGGATCTTCTTTATCATTTTTGAAAATTGCATAATATATAGCGTATGTCATTGAATAACTAAGCGGTACAGTAAATAGAATTCCGATAAAAAGAGCCATAAAGCCAATAATCAGAGCAACAACAATGGTGATCATTAATCCTAAAAGTACGATGGGCTGTTTTGCAATCAGAATAAAACTCGATGTGATGGCATCAATAGCTTTTAAGTCTCCAAATACAATAAGCGGAATCATTAAAAATGTAAAATACGAAGTCATCAACGAAACCACAAGTCCAGCCAGATTTAGATTTTGCATTTCGAAAAATGTAGATACAGACACACTGAACAATGAAATAATGGCAGTGGCTAAAAATATTTGTAAAAACTTTTTTGATTTATAATAAGTAAAAATCGTCGAGACATTAAATTCCTGATCTCGGTCTGCACAATACGCCATTTTTAGGAATCCTGCACCAAAAGGACTTAAAATCGCCGAAAACAAGACTGTTCCCGCAATATAATAAAACAGTTGAAGGCTTGATAATTGTGTAGGTTTAATCGAAAAGAAAGCGGGATTATTTAATTTTTCTACACCAAATATTACGGCTAAAAGAATAGAACCAATAATACCAAAAAGTATAGAAAAAACTAATAATATTAACCCTGCGTAAAGTGCTATTTTTTTATAGTTTTCAAAAGCATTGTTAAAGACAGTTGAAAAATCTAAGGTATAACCATGATTCTTAATGTCTTTGATTTGATCAAGTGTGGATTTCATTTTGTGTAAAAGTAGAATTGTTTTATATTCCGGTATTTAAGATAAATAATGTGACGTAAATATAATATTTTTAATCAAATTCATATGAAAATCTCAAAAACATTACGAAATTGTTTTTGCTATTAAATCCAGTCTAATATTCTTTTTATTGAAGCTAATTTATCTTTGTAAGGTGCATATCTCATGGGTAAATCGAGCCAGTTTGCTTTTTTTACGACAGCTTTATGGTGAGAAAAAATATCGAAGCTCAATTGACCATGATAAGCGCCCATACCACTATGGCCAACTCCGCCAAAAGGCAGTCTTTTGTTAGAAAAATGAGCCACAGTATCATTGATACAGCCACCTCCAAACGAATAGGTTTTAATTAATTTTTTGGCAAATGATTTATTTTCACTAAAAACATAAAATGAAAGAGGTTTCTCATAGCGGCTAATCACGTTTTCGATGTCAGCTTCTGTTTCATAAATAAGAATAGGTAAAATAGGACCAAAAATTTCTTCTTTCATAACAGGACTATCCAATGCCGGTTCTTCGATTAAAGTTGGTGAAATGTAAAGTTCGTTAGCATTTGTTTCTCCTCCAAAAATCACTTTCTCAGGTTCGATCATACTGGCTAATCGCAGCCAGTTTTTGGTATTGATAATACGGGCGAAATCCGGAGATTTGTCCATTTTTTTTCCATATGCTTTTATGATTTCCTCAATCAAAAAAGAAATGAAATTAACCTTCATGTTTTTTTGAATCAAAATATAATCCGGAGCAATGCAAGTCTGGCCTGCATTAATAAATTTACCCCAGACAATACGTTTCGCGGCCAGTTTCAAATTCGCCGTTTCATCAATAATACAAGGGTTTTTCCCGCCAAGTTCAAGCGTAATTGGCGTTAGATTTTCGGCTGCGGCTTTTGCTACAACTTTCCCAACAGCAACGCTTCCTGTAAAGAAAATATAATCCCAGCGTTTTGCCAGTAGTTGATTGGAAACTTCTACACCGCCTTCAAAAACTTCAACATGATTGACGTGGAATGTTTTTTCGATGATTTTAGCGATTATTGCTGAGGTGTTGGGTGTAAGTTCAGATGGTTTTAAAACTACTCTGTTTCCGGCTGCAACTGCGGCAATCAAAGGGCATAAAGCCAATTGAAATGGATAATTCCACGGTGCAATGACTAAAACATCTCCGTAAGGTTCTTTATAAATATAATCTGTAGAAGGAAAGTTAAGAAGAGAAGGAAAAACACGTTTTCGTTTTGCCCATTTATGAATGTTTTTGATAGTGTCTTTTAAGTCCGAAATAACATAGTTGGTTTCGGTTAAAACAGCTTCAAATTCTGGCTTTTTAAAATCATCGTATAAAGCTTTTGCAATTAAGTCTTCGCTTTTCTGAATGTTATACAACAGTTTTTTTAGCGTTTCTTTTCTGTATCCGATGTCGTTTTTATAGTCCATTTTTATGATTTCACTTGATTTTTGACTATGCAAGTTAATCGATAAAAATTAAAAAATTAACAATTGTATCATAAAATCAAAGGGCGTTCCAAATAGTTTCATCCGGAGTTGGCGCTGTGATTGTTATATTTTCTTTAGAAACAGGATGAACGAAAACCAATTTTCTGGCATGAAGATGAATTCCGCCATCAGGATTACTTCGGTCAAAACCATATTTTAAATCGCCTTTAATGGGTGATCCAATAGCAGCTAATTGTGCCCTAATTTGGTGATGGCGACCTGTATGTAAATTGATTTCAAGTGCCACGTAATTCTGAAGTTCTTTAAAAACAGTATAATCTAAACTGGCCAGTTTGCTATCCGGAACTTCTTTTAAATGTGCTTTTGAAGTATTGTTTTTTTCGTTTCTTTTAAGATAATGAACCAATTTGGCACTTGTTTCCTGAGGTTTATTCTTCACAACTGCCCAATACGTTTTTTGAGTTTCACGATTGCTGAACATTTCGTTCATTCGTGTTAATGCTTTACTTGTTCTGGCAAAAACCACAATTCCGGTCGTAGGACGATCTAAACGATGAATTACGCCCAAAAATACATCACCAGGTTTATTGTATTTGTCTTTAATGTATTCTTTTACAACATCAGATAAAGGTTTATCACCTGTTTTATCGCCTTGCACAATATCGCCCACGCGTTTATTAACCACAATAATATGGTTGTCTTCGTGTAGAATTTGGAGATTGTTTTTGTTAGAAAGAATTTTCATTTTAGACTTTGGGTAATTTTAGATATTAGATTTCGGATATTAGATTTTAGATTAAAAGAATTTGGCTAAAGCCTTTTGGTAAATTTAAAATTTTCCTCCAGCTAAAGCTGGAGGCTATTTAATTTAAAAAAAACTTAGTCCCGAACTACAATGTTATTAAGTTAAGCTTTTTTAAACACAATCCCTTTGCGATCTTAAAGCAAAGCGTAGTTCATAAAACTTTGCGAACTTTGCGTAATCCTTTGCGGACTTTGCGGTAAAATTTTCTTTGCCGAGTTACTTTCGTGGGCTTCGACTCCGCTCAGCCTGACAAGATTGTGTTTAAAATTCTTAATTTAAAGAAAAACTTAGAACCTTATTTCCTTAGCATCTCAGAACCTTAAAAAAAAAATTAATATTGTTCCCCAGAATTAGGAAAATCACTCGACTTAACATCAGCGGCATATTGACCAATTGCTTTTGTCATTTCTTCGTATAAATTTAAATAGCGACGTAAGAAACGAGGGCTGAATTCATTGTTCATTCCTAACATATCGTGAATCACCAAAACTTGTCCGTCAACGCCACCTCCGGCACCGATACCAATAACCGGAATCGAAATACTTTCGGCTACTTTTTTAGCTAAATCCGCTGGGATTTTTTCTAAAACAACAGCAAAACAACCTACTTTTTCAAGCAATTTGGCATCTTCGATTAGTTTTTCGGCTTCCTGATCTTCTTTGGCGCGAACGCTGTAAGTTCCGAATTTGTAGATCGATTGAGGTGTTAAACCCAAATGTCCCATAACAGGAATTCCTGCGTTTAATATTTTTTTGATAGATTCTTTAATTTCTTTTCCTCCTTCAAGTTTCACAGCGTGACCGCCACTTTCTTTCATGATTCGAATAGCAGAACGCAAAGCTTCTTTTGGATCAGACTGGTAACTTCCAAAAGGTAAATCTACCACAACCAAAGCTCTCTCTACAGCGCGAACTACAGATGAAGCGTGATATATCATTTGATCTAAAGTAATTGGCAATGTCGTTTCGTGACCCGCCATAACATTTGATGCTGAATCGCCCACTAAAATCACATCGACTCCTGCGGTGTCAACAATTTTAGCCATTGTAAAATCGTAAGCCGTAAGCATAGAGATTTTTTCTCCGTTGCTTTTCATTTCGATCAATGACTTTGTTGTGATTCTTTTATAATCTTTTTTTGCTACTGACATTTTATTTTTTTTTGAAGATGTAAAAGTATTGAATAATTATAGATTGAAATCAGCAATAGTAGATTATTTCGATGGCAAATAATTTTCCATCTTTAAATTCTATTTCAAAATGGCTGTCTTCTAATGGTATAGAGTATGAATGTGGGTTTTTTATTGATGCCCCAATATAAGTACCGTATTTTTCGATAAAGTTTTTTTCGGTTAATGAGCTGTCTAATGCGGTATTGACATTGAAAACAAGTTTGTTGGTTTGATTGATGAAAATCTTTATAACCTCTGCTTTGTTTTCTTTTTCATCTACAGAAGCTTCTAAATCCGGATAATAATAAAAAAGTTCGCTAATATAGAGACCACATTCATCGCTTATTGTGGCTTTTCTTACCGGATTGCCCAATGCATTTATTAACTCTTTTTGAGTAAAAAATAATGATTTGGTTTTTAAGCCTTTTACCACAAATTCTGATTTTTTGGTAAAGGCCGTAATTTCTTCCTGTTTTTTATGCTTTACTAATCCTTTGGCTATAGCCATATTCAACTCGGTATCATCAATAAGTTTAGGATCATTTAATTGCTTTACGACCTCATAATATCTTTGATAAGCGGGAATTAGTTTAGCATTGTCGCTATTCCAGGCGAGTTGCACTAGTCGTTCGCCTACAGTTTTACGTTCTGTAACATTATTTACATCGAGTTTGTCGAAATCTTTTAATAAGGTATTAAAATCAGGTCTTTTGCCAACAAACTTTCTTAGCGTAAACCTGGCATATTCGTCGCTAAACTGACCACTAATATTTACCCATTCGTCTTCATTTTTTGGAAGATAATTAATGGCTACAGGATCACCAACAAATAAAATTTCTCTAATTTTTGAGTTTTTATCGGGTTGTGCACGCGCCTTTAAACCTGCAACCAAAACAAAAAGGTGATTGCCGCCATAATAATTGTCTCCGCCTTCTAAAATAGGATTTTCGTTGTCTCTTACTTTGACATCTTTGGCATTTAATCGTGTTGCGACATATTGCTCCGGAATATAACCTTCAGATAAATTATCGGCTTTTACTTTATACCAGCCGTTTTTGCTTTCGGATAATAATTGTACTTCGGCACCATATTTAAAATAACCCAAAAACTCAGCAGCAGTATTTGCAGCAGTATACAAACGCGTATCCGAATTAAGGAAATAACGTTCCTGAGCATGCAATAAAACAGAGGATAAGATTGCTATAAGAAAGTAATATTTTTTCATGGAATAAATTTGGAAGAGTTTTTTTGCCACAGATTAAAGGATTTAAAAAGATTTTTTTAATATACTTAATTCATACTTATTTAATCTGTGTAAATCCTTTAATCTGTGGCAAATAATTATTTTAGCAATCCGCCATATTTACAGCAATTGCCAATCCGCCTTCAGAGGTTTCTTTGTATTTAGAATTCATGTCTTTTGCCGTTTGCCACATGGTATTGATTACTTTATCAAGTGGTACTTTTGCATTTTTAGAGTCGGTTTCAAGGGCTAATTCGGCAGCATTTATTGCTTTTATGGCACCCATTGTATTTCTTTCGATACACGGAATCTGAACCAAACCGCCAATTGGGTCGCAGGTTAAACCAAGGTGATGTTCCATAGCGATTTCGGCAGCCATTAAAACCTGAGCAGGAGTTCCGCCCATTAATTCGCAAAGAGCTGCTGCAGCCATCGATGACGAAACACCAATTTCGGCCTGGCAACCGCCCATTGCAGCCGAGATTGTAGAACCTTTCTTGAAGATACTTCCAATTTCTCCGGCAACCATCAAAAATTGTTTGATTTCTTTTTCGCCTGCATCATGATTTTCAATAACCAGATAATACATTAAAACCGCCGGAATTACACCAGCGCTTCCGTTTGTGGGAGCTGTAACCACGCGGCCTAAAGAAGCGTTTACTTCATTCACGGCAAGTGCAAAACAACTTACCCATTTTAGGATTTGACGAAATTTTACTTCGGTTTTTCTGATTTCTTCCAGCCACGTTTGCGGATTGGAATAATTTGATAAACCTATTAAGTTTTGGTGCATATCAAAAGCTCTTCTGCGAACGTTTAATCCGCCCGGGAGAATTCCTCCGGTATGACAGCCAATGTACATACATTCTAACATCGTGTTCCAGATACGCATCAATTCTGAGTGAATTTCTGCTTCCGGACGCATCGATTTTTCGTTTTCATAAACAATTTCCGAAATGGATTTGTTCTCTGAAACCGTATAATTTAAAAGTTCAACCGCATTTTGAATCGGGAAAGGGAAAGCACATTTTATGACCTCTTTGATTTTGGCATTTGTGCGTTCTTCTTTTACGACAAAACCTCCACCTATAGAATAAAAAGTAGATTCGTATTCAGAATCATCCGCTTTATAAGCCGTAAATTTTAGTCCGTTAGCATGAAAAGGAAGAAATTCTTTATTGAACACAATATCCTGAAGAAAATGAAACGGAATTTTATATTCATTAGCCAGAATAATCTCGTTGTTGTCTTCGATCGTTTTAATGATTCCGGCAATATTATCAACGGGGATATATTCGGGATCTTGCCCGCTTAAACCCAACATTACAGATAAATCTGTAGCGTGACCTTTTCCTGTTAAAGAAAGCGATCCGTATAAATCGACTTTTACACGTTTAATCTGGTCTAAAATTGATTCGTCTTTTAACTCTTCTAAAAAACGTTCAGCGGCTCTCCAAGGCCCTAAAGTATGTGAACTTGAGGGGCCAACGCCAATTTTAAGCATATCAAAAACAGAGATACATTCTTCCATTGTGCAATATTTATTAAGACAAAGATAATTGAATAATGCAATGAACATTTATTTTCGTTTGTTAATGTTGCAGTTTTGTTAAAAAAAATATTAAATATTAATAATTTGGCAACGAAACAAAAATTATTACTTAATATGCGGTTTTCGTGAAAAGTTCGTATTTTTTTTAGGTATTTTTGTAATGAAACAATCACTAAAGAATCCGGTTTTATAATTCTAAAAATAAATCGGTAAACCATAACTTCTGGCGATTTCATTTTAATTTGGATACACCTTTCGCGAAAAATTAAAATACCACAAAGAAGATAAAATTACATTATGATAGAATTTTTCAAGCATTTTTTACAAGAATTCGAATTACCACTTAGCAACCCAGTATTGATTTTCTCGTTAATACTCTTCATTATTCTCTTGTCACCCATTTTATTAAAAAAAATAAATATCCCCGGAATCATAGGACTTATTATTTCAGGAGTAATCATAGGACCACACGGACTTAATATTTTAGCTAAAAACTCAGCCGTAGATTTATTTTCGACAATAGGACTTTTGTACATCATGTTTATTGCCGGTCTTGAACTCGATATGAATGAGTTTAAAGCCAACAGAAATAAGAGTTTATTGTTCGGTTTTTTTACGTTTATCTTCCCTTTAACCATAGGTTTTCCGGTTTGTTATTATTTACTGCAATACGATTTTAATGCCAGTTTCCTTACCGCAAGTATGTTTGCCACGCACACGCTGGTAGCTTACCCAATTGTGAGTAAACTTGGTATTGCAAAAAATCAGGCGGTTGCCATAACGGTAGGTGGAACGATATTAACAGATACTGCCGTTTTGATTATTCTGGCCGTTATTATGGGGAGCAGCCAGGGCAATCTGAATCAGGCTTTCTGGATAAAACTGACGGTTTCACTGGCGATTTTCTCCGCGATTATGTTTTTGGTTATACCAAAAATTGCCAAGTGGTTCTTTAAAAAATTAGAAAGCGAAAAACACGCGCATTATATTTTTGTACTTTCTGTAGTTTTCTTTGCAGCATTTTTGGCCGAAGTAGCAGGAGTAGAGCCTATTATTGGTGCGTTCGTTGCCGGTTTGGCTTTGAATCCCTTAATTCCGCATTCGTCTGCACTGATGAACCGAATTGAATTTATTGGGAATTCATTGTTTATTCCGTTTTTCCTGATTTCGGTGGGAATGTTAGTCGATATCAGCGTAATCCTTAGCGGACCAACGGCATTAATTGTTGCCGGAACGTTGAGTGTTGTGGCAATTTTCGGGAAATGGACGGCAGCATTTTTTACCCAGATAGTTTTTAAATATACCAGAACCGAAAGACAACTTATTTTCGGGTTAAGCAGTGCACATGCCGCTGCAACGTTGGCGGTTATTTTAGTGGGTTTTAAAGCGAAGATTCTGGATGAAAATATCTTAAACGGAACTATTATTTTAATATTAATTACCTGTATTGTAGCTTCGTTTGCGACTGAAAAAGCCGCCAAGAAAATCGCGATTTGCGAGGAAGAAGTTTCTCATGAAGATGCGCATAGCGATCAGATTCTGGACGAACATATTATGATTCCGCTGGCCAAAACTTCGGCGACAGCCACTTTATTAGATTTTGCGCTTTTAATAAAAGATAAAAAATCGGCTAATCCGGTAACCTTATTAACGATTGTTCCTAATAATGATCAGGCCGAAAAAAATATATTAAAGTATCGAAAAGCAGTTGATAAATTCGTCATTCAGGCATCGGCTTCAGAAGTAAAAATAAATACCATTGCCAGAATTGACCATAATCCTGCAAGCGGAATTGCCAGAACTTCAAAAGAAATCATGTCGGATATTGTGATCGTGGGATGGCCCAGAAAAACAGGTTTTCTGGATAAAATTTTTGGAGAAAACGTAGATTCGATTATTAATAATGTAGATAAAAGTTTATTCATCTGCAGATTTCAAAAGACTTTTATAGAAGAAAAAAGACTGGTGTTTATTTGTCCGCCTTTCTCAGAAAGAGGAGTTGGGTTTCATTTATTATTACAGAAAATCTGCCGATTATCGCAGGAATTAAGTATTCCGATTATAATTTATGCCGAATATAAAACACATCAAACGATTCAGCAAATTGCAGCTAATTTAAAACTGAATGCTAAGCTGGGCTTTAAGAGTATTATGGATTGGGATGATTTTGAATCGATTTCTGATGAAATAAAACCAAACGATTTGATCGTTTTTAATCTTTCTCGAAAAGGTTCTGTTTCGTACCAGTCAATTTTTGATAAACTACCTCAGAAATTCGAAAAATCATTCGATGACAACAATCTTATTTTAGTGTATTCGCAAGACGATCGCAAAGGAACTTCTATGGATGCCTACGAAGATTTTACTGCTACGCCATTAACAAAAGGACTTGAAGCGATTGAACAAATTGGCCGTGGTTTGGGAAGTATTTTTAATAAAGGATAAAAAATGTTTTTCGAGTAAGATTTTTATTATTTTTGATTTTGTCTTAAAAATTAAAAATGAACGAAATAGTACATTATTATAATGATCTGGCCAGTACTTACGATCAGGATAGATTTGATAATTCGTATGGAAATTTTATCGACTCACAAGAACGAAAAATTCTCGATAAGTTATTGACTGATAAAAAGGGACAAATTCTGGACCTGGCTTGCGGGACGGGAAGATTATTAAATTATGCTTCGATTGGTGTCGATGCAAGTGCTGAAATGATTGCAGTTGCTAAACGAAAGTTTCCTGAAAAAACGTTTCTGCAAAATGAAGGTGATGCGATTCTTTTAGCTGATAATTCTATTGATACCATTATCAGTTTTCATTTTTTGATGCATCTGGATCTAAATAAAATTGATCGGGTTTTGAAAGAATCCAATCGGGTTTTAAAAAAGAACGGTCGAATTATCTTTGATATTCCGTCGCGAAAAAGACGAAATTTATTGGGGTATAAAAAAACAAGCTGGCACGGAGCAAGTAGTTTAAGCATTGCTGATGTAAAAGCAAATCCAGATTTTATCATTAAAAGAACTTCCGGATTATTGTTTTTTCCAATTCATAGATTTCCTGATTTTTGCCGTAAATTTCTATTGCCGTTAGATTCGTTTTTGGCCAATTCATTCCTGAAAGAATACAGTTCTTATTTAATTATAGAGTTACAGAAGAAATGAATATGTTGAAACCACTCAAGATTAGCCTTAAGTTATTGCTTAGATTTAAAAAGGATTTATGGACCAAAGATTTGTTCCGGTTTTCTAAAAAATGCCAAAACGATTTTGCCTTTCGTTATGCAATAACATTAACACAGGAAATAAAACCCAGTCAGACTTTTGATAATAAGTTGCATAATATTCTGCTGGCTTCAAAAAGGATTAACAAATATGTTCTTGAACCAAACCAAATTTTTTCTTTTTTTAAAGTGGTAGGAAATCCAAATCAGGATTTTAAGAAAAGCAGAACTTTGGTAAACGGTCAATTAGTAGAAGAGAATGGAGGCGGCATGTGTCAGGTATCGGGAATTATATACCAGATTAGTTTAATTGCCGGTTTAGAAATTTTAGAAAGACACAATCATTCTGTTGATATTTATACCAATGAAACAAGATTTGCACCCTTAGGTTGTGATGCAACGATTGTATATGGTTATAAAGATTTAAGAATCAAAAATAATTTGCCATTTCCGGTTCAGTTTAAAATTGAAATAAAAGAGAGTTTTATTCATATCAATTTATTGAGCGAAAAAGCCATAAAAGAGAAAGAATTGCTTTTTGAATCTCAATTGGACAAAGAATTTATTACTGTAAATGTTCTGAATAATGACCGACAATTACTCAATCAATCGAAATACAAAAGAATGAAAGCAGAATTTTAGTATTTTGATGGGTATAAAAAATAATAAAATTGAATGGTTTGCTTAAATTTGATAGCATATAAAGATCAATTTTAAAAACTAAATACCATGAACCACAAAGCCCTGTCTATCCGACCATTTATTGGAGCCAAAGATTTTGAAGTTTCCAGAAGTTTTTATCGTGATTTAGGTTTTGAAGAAGGGATTTTAGATCCAAAGTTTTCTGTTTTTAAAACTGGAGATTTAGCCTTTTATCTTCAGGATTATTATGATAAAAACTGGATCGAAAATACCATGATTTTCCTTGAAGTCGAAGATGTCGATGATTATTACAATCAGTTATTGGCCTTAAACTTAACCAAAAAATATGGTGTAAAACTAACGCCAACCCGACATTTAGATTGGGGAAGTGAATGTTTTTTGCACGATCCTTCCGGTGTTTTATGGCATTTTGGAAAGTTTAATAAATAAGTTTTTTGCCACGAAGACACGAAGGCACAAAGTTTTTTTTGAATTCCTAAAAAAAATAGTGGCGAGTAAATCAAATAATAAAATTGGCTAAGCGAATGGTGTTTTTTTCTCGCTGATACCAATCGTTATAAACTAATTCTATGTTTTCGACATCGAATTCTCCAAAATTATAATCACGAAATTTTTCTACAGTTTGTATTAATTGTTCCGGGTTTTCGAGTTTTTCCTGAAATCGCATTACAGTCGAATGTGCTGTTGAAATGGTATAACGACTATCGATACTTTGTTCTAAAGTAGATTTTTTAAAGTTCTCCCGAAGTTTATCCCTGAAATTATTCAAAGATTCATCCGTTGGAAACCCCTGAATCATTATAGCAGACGGAGAAGCTGTAACGCCACGAAACCCGATTTTTATGGTATCTAAATGCACAAGACTTTGCTGAATGAGGTCGATATATTCGTGAACATTTATTTTATCTAAAGTAAAACCGTCGTAACAGGAAATAATAGACATCACAGTAATATGAATATCAGCATCAGGATAATAATATTGATGAGGTTCAACGGCCTTTAATTCATCTAAAAACAACTGAATATTAGCTTTAATGATTTCGCTTGGGCGAACGAGAAACGTGATTCCGAACCGCGAATCAGATTCGTTATTAAGTTGTGAATCTAATTTGTAATTACCTGCCAAAATAGCTTCGGAAGATTTTTTGTAAAGTTGATTGTAATGTTGGGTTAAATCCATTTAAAATTATTTCTTTTTTGCTTTTTCCAGGTTTTCTTTTACCCTGAATTTTACAATTTTGGTAATCAGATCATAAGGCATTGGTTGATCGAGAGGAAATTGTACAGAACCTTTTCCTGATTTATATTTTGAAAGTTCTTCCTTAAAAGCCTCATGACCGCTAGGTAAAGCATATAAACCAATATGATTTTTAAAAGCAGCAAAGTACACCACGATTCCGTTTTGATCAAAAGCCGGCATCGAATAACTGATTTTCTCTTTGGCATCCGGCGCCGCCTTCTGAATCGTTGCCCTGACTTTCTCCAGAATTTCCTGAACGTCATTTGGGAACGCCCCAATATATTCGTCGATATTTGCTGGTTTCTTTGTGTCCATTTTTTAATGCAATTTATTTAAAAGTTTGTTCTTTTTTTAATCTCGCAATCCCGATAGCTATCAGCATAAAGGATTAAAAGGATTGAAAGTATTTTTTCACGCAGATTCCGCAGATTTCCGCAGATTTTTTTAAAATATTATCTGTTTATATCAGCCTAAATCTTTTTAAATCTGCGTGAAATAAAAAAACTTCGCGACCTTGCGACTTTCCGAGATTATTTTCAGTCCAATAAAAAAATCCTTGCGAACTTTGCGGTTAAATAAGTTTTACGCCAGTCCTTTAGGAAATCGATCCAAAACCAAATTCAACCGAATATTATGCTCCAGATATGCTTTGGCTCCAGCCAAAACCAGCGTAAAACCTTCGGTAGAATTGCGAACCTGGTCGATTATTTTATCCGAATCTCCTTTTAAACCTGAATTGGTAATGCTTACAAAAGTTTCATTTTCGTTTAATGGACTAAAAATCCATTCTACCAAAGTCGATTCGTCGGGATTTCCCCATTCGATCACAATCTTATGATTTTCCTGCAAAACATGAGTTGTCACGGTCAATGAAAAACCATACATTTCCCAGGTCCATTCGGTTGTAGTGTCTTGTTCTAGTTTTCCGGAACCTTTTGTAAACCAAAATTTACTTGTAATTTCCGGATCTGTAAAAGCCTGAAAAACTTCTGAAACAGGCTTTCTAATCAGCATTTCGGCTTTTGCGAAGTGGTTGTTTTCTGCTTTCATTTTTTATTGGTGAGATGTTGTCTGTAAAATGTTATTTGTAAAACTTGAAACAAAAAACTGGCGTGTAAACTTGAAACTTGAAACAAATTTTTACAACCCCTAATTTAAGAAAGAAATCCCAAATAACTTCAAAAAAAAATCCACACAAGTCTTAACCTGTATGGATTCTATAATCTATGATTTAGAGTTTGTTTAAACTTGATCTTTATCAATCCATTTTCCGGTGGTTGGTGCCACGTAATTTTTCATCTGCTCTAATAAATCGTCAATATTATCGCTCACCAAAAGCATTTGCTGATTAGCCTCTTTCAGTAAACCTTTTTCTACCATTACTTTTGTTAATTCGATTAGAGAATCATAAAAGCCGTCGATGTTTAAAATGGCGATTGGTTTTTTGTGAAGCCCTAATTGAGCCCAGGTCAGCATTTCGAAAAGTTCTTCGAGAGTTCCAAAACCACCCGGAAGCGCAATTACGCCATCGCATAAATCGTTCATTTTGGTTTTTCTTTCGTGCATACTTTCGACCAAAATCAATTCGGTCAGGCCTAAATGTGCAATTTCTTTCGATCTTAAAAAGTTAGGTAAAACGCCAATTGCTTTTCCGCCTTCGTTTAAAATTCCATCGGCTACAGCTCCCATTAAACCTACATTTGCGCCACCGTAAACCAGTTCTATATTTTGTTTTGCTAGAGTTTGCCCCAGCAATGTTGCCTGTTCTTTGTAAATTTCTTCGGTTCCAAAACTAGATCCGCAGAAAACTGTAATTCTTTTCATTGTTAGAAGTTATATGTTATTCGTTAAGTGTTAGAAGTTATTCGTTATAAGGTAAAATGTTAGAAGTAAAAGGATTATTTGTTATTCGTTAAATGTTGAAAGTGATAATGAAAAGCAAAGATTAAAAACAGCATTTTGTGCCGTTAGGCATTAAAGATCGGTAGAAAAAAATATGAATTAGAATAGATTTTGCGTGCCGTAGGTACGCAACAAAAAATCCTATTGCGAACCTACGGCACGCAACCAACTTTATAACCTAAAAAAACTACCAATATTTAGTGCCCAAAGGCACAGTTGAAAGTTAATTTGTCAAAATGAAGAGTAGAAATTTTCCAACTCATAACTCATGACTCATAACTCACAACTCACAACTCACAACTCACAACTCACAATTTATAATTTTCAACCTTTAATTCATATTCAAAATGAGGTAAATTGACTGGAATATTTCCTATACTATTTACTTCGCCAATATTTATAGCGCCTAATTTCGAGACTGCTTTTTGCGAACGTATATTATCTGTACCAATATGAAATAGTACCGAATCTACATGTTGAAAAGCATAATCAATCAATAGTTTTTTATTTGATTTATTATATAGTCCGCCCCAGAATTTTCGACCAATAAAAGTAAAACCAATTGCAATACTGGATTTCTCCTGATTGTAATCGTAGTAACGCGTATTGCCTACAATTTCATTTGTTTGTTTATCCAAAATCAAAAAAGAGCTTTTTGAATTGATTGCCGCATCAAAAAAGGGTCTGAAAACTTCTATTTTATATCGGTCTTTGATTGGATGTTGTTCCCAAATTAATGGATCTGAGGCTACTTGATAAAGCGCATCAAAATCACTTTCCTGTAGCGGAACTAATTTTGTAATGTCGTCTTCTAAAATTTCAGGTTGTAAATTGAATGCTGATTTTGTCATTTTATAAAGGTTAAATTCTCGTTTGCCACTAATTTTGACGTAGAACTACGAATTTAAAATAAAAAATTGACTTTAGTTTTCTGATAAAGAAGTTTTTTGCCACAGATTAAAGGATTATAAAAGATTTATAAATTTTGTGTCATTTCTGCTTTTGCATAAATGCCAAACGATAGGAAATCTGCGATAATCTGTGTCTTCGCTTGCGAATCCGTGTCATCTGTGTTCGAAATCACAATACTATAAACTTTTGCCGATACAGCACCTGAGATTGCTTCGTTCCTCGCAATGACGTAAAATGTGATTATATTCTCTTAATCTGAACACAGGAAACATTCTCTATTTTAACTTCATTTCCCACTTTTTTAAGCAATCCGGTTTTTTGATTTCTTTTAAAAACTACTACGTTTCCCGAATTGACATTGGTCGCAACCAAAAACTTTCCGCTTTCATCAAGGGCAAAAACTCTGGGATGATTTCCTAAAGTCGATTGATAACCAATGTTTTTCAAAAGACCATTTTCATCAATAGAAAAAATGGCAATATTGTTTTCTTTTCCTCGGTTTGTCGCATACAGAAATTTTCCGTCAGGCGAAATATGAATGTCTGAACTTTCAAAACCTGATGTTATCGTATCCGGATGCGTATTGATGCGCTGGATTTGTTTTAGAGTTCCATCCTGATATTTGTAAACACTTATTGCGCCTGCCATTTCTTCGATACAATAACCAAATTTTTCGTTGGGATGAAAAGTAAAATGTCTTGGTCCGGCTTCTAAATCTGTTTTGGTAAACGGAATTTTGGTTTCTATTAAAGGCTGTTTTTGGGTTGCATCAAAACGGTAGCAACGAATTTTATCGGCACCTAAATCGGGCAGGAATAAATAATCATTTTGAGGCGAAAATACAGCCGAATGAACGTGAGATTTGGTTTGTCTTTCTTTATTTACACTTCCGTCAGTATATTGAAAATTTTGTGCAATCGAATCTATTTTTCCATTTTCTAATATCGGGTGAACCGAAACACTTCCTTCGTTGTAATTGGCGTTTGCCAGCCATTTTCCGCTTTTATGAACCGAGAGATAAACCGGATTTTCGCCACCACTGGATTGTTTGTTCAAAAATGTAAGTGTTTTTTTCTCAGGATTAAATTCAAAACTACTTACGCTTCCGGCATTTGGTGTTTTGGTATCAGTACAAGCATAAAGATATTTTCCGTTTGGAGATAAAGTCAAATACGATGGATTGATAATATTTTTTGCTGAGGTTACTTTGTTGAGTTTTCCTTTTAAAGTGTCTAATTGATACACCTGAATAGATTCTGCATTAAGATCCCGGTTATAACTTCCCAGAAAGACATAAGTATTTTGAGAGAAGGTATTTAGGGTAATGAGAAAAGCAATTGCTAAAAGGTATATTTTTTGGTTCATGGTTTTTTGTTTCAGGTTCTGAGTTACATTCCAGTTTTTTGTTAATCTTGTCATCCTGACGAAGGAAGGATCACACAAGAAACTCTGCAAAGATTGTCGAGATTCTTTGTCGATAAACTAGTGTGATCCTTCCTTCGTCAGGATGACAAACTATGGTGTTTTGGTTCAGTTAAATCACAGTTTTCAATCTAAAATCTTCAATCTAAAATCAAAAATCATCTAACCCCTTTCCACCATTGTTTAAATTCTTGTTTTTCGTTTCTGAGTTCTACTACTTCTCCGATTTTTGGTGTGATTAACGGAATAGGATTTTCTGAAGCTGCATTCAATTCAGTTACTTTTATCAAAGGCTCATCCCAGGAATGGAGAGACAAAGGAAATTTTGAATTATGAACCGGAAATACTCTTTTCGCTTTTATCTCTTTCATGGCTTTTATGACATCTTCAGGTAGATTGTGAATGTATTTCCACGCAGGATTATATTGTCCGTTATCGAGAAGTGCGATATCAAAAGGGCCAAATTTGTTGCCAATTTCGGCATAATGTGTATCGTAACCGCTATCGCCACCCAAATACATTTTAAAATTGTTGGCTTCTAATACAAACGATGTCCAAAGAGTATTACAGCGATCAATACTTCTGCCTGAAAAATGTCGGGATGGAGTGGTGTAAAGCGTCAGATTCTGATCTAATTCTATTTTTTCATTCCAGTCTTTTTCGATGATAATTTCTTTCGGAAATTTCCAAAATTCAAGATGTGAACCAACGCCAAGAGCGCAAACCACTTTTTTTATTTTGGGTTGGAGTTGCTTGATGGTTGCATAATCAAGATGGTCATAATGATCGTGCGTAATCAATAAATAATCAATTTCCGGAATATCATTAGCACTATAAATATCAGTTCCTTTGAATGCTTTTGTGGTGCCGTAAATAGGAGAGGCGTTGCCGCTAAAAACAGGATCAACCAAAAAACGTTTTCCTTCAAGCTGAATATAATAGGAGGAATGTCCAAACCAAACCAAAACATCCTGATCGATAGGAAGTTCGTGTAGATTTGTTTTTACAGACGGAATAGTATCCGACGGAGTTTTGCGATCTACTTTTTTAAATAAAAAATCAAAGAAAACTTTAGAGAAACTATAACCTTCGGCAAGTTCGGGAGTAAAACTTTGGTTTTCGAATTTTCCGTTTTTATAGTTGGGTGATTTTTGTATTAAGGCCAATCTTTCTCCTGATGGCTTTTTACCATATCTGGGATGTTGCGAAACAAAAATAAGAATGGCGAACAATAAAATTATTAGTGTAAGAGTCATGGTGGTATTTAATTTTTGGGTCTTTTTTTTATTGTTGTAACGAAAGTGAAATCATATTTTTTTAGCACTTCACTATTGATATCGGCTAATTTTTTTACATAGATGCAACCTTTAGAAGCTTTGTGTTTCCCAAGTTTAGAAAGTAATTCGTCTCTATTTTCTGTTGGAACATTAATATAAAGTGAAATGGCTGCTTTTCGTGGAGAAAACCCCACAAGAGGTGCATCGCCTTCGTGACCGCTGGCATATTTATAATGATAACTTCCAAAACCAATAATACTTGGTCCCCACATTTTGGGTTCAAAATGGGTTACTTCCTGCATTATTTTGATGAGTTCAAAAGCGTCCTTTTTTTTGGTTTCATCTTCAACAAAAGTATTTATAAAATCAGTAGTACTTTCATTGGTTTCGGTAGTTTTATTCTTTGCCATTGTGGTTTATTTTTTGTTTAGCAAATTGCTTTTCAGCAGAATATTTTTGATTTTCACTTCGTTAGCATAAAACAAATCACGATTTTGATTCATTTGGTTTTCTAAAATAATTAAACTTACATCACTTTCAGGAAAATATAAATTTATCGAAGAAAAACCATCACCTAAACCTGTGTGGCCAACATATTTTATAGGTTCTTTATCGACAATTCTAAAACCGTATCCGTAACCTATTTTTTCTGCGCCGAAGAAACTATTTTGAGCCGTTATATTGTACTTAAACAGTAATTGATAAGTTTCTGGTTTTAGCAGTTTTCCTTTATGCAGATTTTCATTCCAGATTGCTAAATCACCTGCGGTTGAAACAATTCCGTTAGAAGAAGTACTTTCGATCGTAATCATCGATCTTGAAACTAACTTAAAAGCATTATTGTTGTTGACATATCCGGAAACTAAATTTTTAATTGGCGCTGCAGAAAAGCACAGCGTATTTTTCATCTTTAGCTCTTTAAAAAAGGTATTGGCTACGTCGTAATAGCTTTTTTTAGTAACAGATTCAATTATTTTCCCCAGTAAACTATAGCCTAAATCTCCATATTTAAAATCACTTCCGGGTTTAAAAGCCAGCGGTTTTTTCAAATCAACGATTCCGTGGGTATGATTTAAAAGTTGGTGAACAGTTACAGAATCTGTCCAGGTTTGGTTCATTTGAGGTAAATATTTTTTTATAGGCGCCTGTAAATCAATTCGGCCTTGTTCTACTTCTTTTAAGATTAAAACAGCCGTGATTTGTCTTGTATTCGACATGATTTCGAATTGACTGTCTGTTTTTAAATATTTTCTGGTTTCAAAATTGGTAAAACCGTATACTTTATTGTAAACTGTTTTTCCGTTTTTAGCGATCAGTACAACTCCATTAAATATTGGATTGCTAACACTTATCAAACTATCAATTTGAGCGGCATAATTGTTTTTTTTCTGAGCAGATAAAAAACTGCTGGAAAATAAGAGGATAGAGGATAATATAAAGGTAATTCGAAGATTAGAAGTCATTTTTTATTTTTTTGTTTCAAGTTTAAGCTCTGTACGGCTATTTTACCGCAAAGAGCGCAATGTTTTTGTTTATGTAATTTATAAATTAGCAAAGTTCGCAAAGCTAGATCAATACAAAGCTTTGCGAACTTTGTGTTTTAAAACTTCCTGATTGATAAAAAAACTTAGCGTTCTTTGCGGTAAATTCACCATAAAACTAAATCAATACAAAGCTTTGCTAACTTTGTCAATTTATAAAACTCCGTAAGTAAAAAAACATTGCGTTCTTTGCGGTTAAAATCAGAACATTCCATTTTCGTTAATAGGTTCTTTTGGTACAGGTTGTCCTAAATCCCAGAATTCGACAATTTTATCTGCTTTGAATTTCAGAATATGAACAACTGCAAAACCGGGTTCTACAGGAGTTTGTTTTAAATGCGAATGTACGGCGACGAGATTGCCATCTTCAAGAATATGATGAATTTTAAAAACTTTATTCGGGTTTGTTCTTGTAGATTCTTCCATTGCCAGCATCAATGTATCGGCATCACCTTTAAAATAAGCATTATGATGTTTAAACTTTTCACCAACATACAAACGAAATGCTTCGTGAGAATGCCCGTTTGCAGCGAGTTTTAAAAAGTCCTGGGCTATTTCTTTCTTAGTCATGATTTTAAAATTTTAAAAGCTAACTAAGTTATAAAATAAGAATTTAAGAAATTCAAAAAGAGATTACTATTTTATTCTAAACGTTTAAATTCATACACGCCATTATAACTTTGGCCAGCCCAAAAAATAAATAACAGTGCACCCGTATTATCTAAGGCTTCGTTTATAATTAAATTATTATTTTTAGAAAGCGTAATGCGTCTTTTATTGTTATTGCATCCACCAAAAAGATAAGGGATTCCGTTGCATTTCAGGTATTTGTTATCGAGATAAAACATACCGTCGTTTTTAAGCTCGCCTTTTATTTGCTGCTTTTTTATGCTGTTATTGTTTTTAAACAATGCAACGTCTAAGTCCGTATTGTTAATGAGATTTAATTCGATATGATATTGAGTAAGGCCTTTTACAATAGAATCCTTATCGTCAAATTTTAGAATATCGTTTGTGATGTAATTATAAGAGTTGATGATGTTTTGGGAAATATTATATTGTGAATTCGGATTTTTTTTGTCGAATTTCTTTATGGGATAAAAAGTATATTTTCCGTTAATCGAAAGAAGATTGCTTTCATTTATTTTAGTGTAGTCGTTTTTAAAATCTTTATTCGAAAAAGAAGCACAGTTTGATGATAAAACCGAAACCAATAAAAGTAATAATAGTCTTGAAATCTTTTTCATATTCGATTTTGTGGTATTAAATGATAGTTAATGAGTTCGATTTTAAATATCTATTTTCATTGATAACTTTTTTTGCTTCGGGACTAATCCAGAAATTTGGGCGATATAGTTTTGTACTGCTTTGCAATTTTGCTTTACTGGATAATGCTTTTATGTTTTTTATTAAATCATTAAATAGCAAGGTATTGTTGAACTGATTGGTATCAACAACAGAATTGAATTTATCAGTAGAAAAACTTACCACTTTAGGATAAGTCAGTTCTAAACCTATTGTGCCTTCGGTATTCATATAAGCGATGCTTAAACTCTCTTTATCCTTTGAAAAGGTAAGATAAAAAGGACTGATATCGATTACCGGTTCTGTTGGTTCAACCAATTTAAATTTATTAGAAATAGTTCCTTTTTTGTCTATAATTTCTTTAAAGCCAATTTTAGAGATATCGTCAGTAATCGATATTCTGATTTTATCCTCGTACAACCAATGTTCTTTTCTATCGTATTCTTTGTTACCAATCATGATTTCATTAAAAAAATCTTTGTAACCATCATAAACATAAGATTTATCAGTTGCGGTATAATCTATGGCAACCCTTGTGTTTGTAATAACAAAGTAAAATTTAAGTTCACTGAAAATTGATTCAAATTGCTCAGGTGTAAGGATAAAATTGAATTTATTCCATCCTTTTCCAGCACCCAGTCCGCCAAAATAGCTCATAAATTATAATTTAAGTTGAAGCAAGCATAAAGCTTACAATAGCGTCAGAATGTATTTTTGTAGTATCAAAAACAGGAATAGAAAAATCAGATTGATCTATTAATAACGGAATTTCGGTACAGCCCAAAATAATCCCTTCGGCGCCGCGCTCGATCAGTTCGTTGGCAATTTTGATGTAATTTTGTTTCGATTCCGGATTTATAATTCCTTTACCCAGTTCTTGTTTTAAAACTTGCTGGATGTAATTACGAGTTTCCTGACTTTCGGGAATCAATACATTTAATCCAAAACTTTTCAGACGGTCTTTATAAAAATCCATTTCCATAGAAAACGAAGTTCCTAACAGACCAACCGTTGTAATTTTTTCTTGTGTTATGGCTTTTGCTGTTTCAGTACCAATATGAATTAACGGTACGTCAATTTCTTTTTCGATTTTGTCTGCATGCATATGCGCTGTATTGGCGCACAAAACAATAGCATCAACACCGCTTTTTTGTAAACTTAAGCAGGCATTCAAAACCAACTCGTATGAGTTTGGCCAGGTTTTTTCCTGAATATCACCAAAGTTCAAAGAATAAATCAGGCATTCTGCAAATTGCAGTCCGCCCAGTTTTTTATTTACACCTTCGTTTATGAATTTATAATAATCTATTGTCGAAACCCAACTGGTTCCACCTACGAGTCCAACTTTTTTCATTCTTTTTATTTATAAATCTTCAGACTTGATTTGTGAAATGTCAATGCCTAATTTTTCAAATTCCTTTTGTCCAAGATCTGTAATATAGTAGTTTTTATCCGTGGCTTTGTTTTTAGCAATCCAGCCTTTATCAGCAAAATTTTCTACTAGTAATTGCCCCAATTTTCCGCCAATATGTTCGTAACACATTTTTGCCGGTTTTCTTAAAACTGATTTCTCGCTCATTTTGAAAAATTTAAAGTTAAGCTTTTTTTGAAACGACTAATTTCCTGGCCAAATAAGCCATTGGTAAATAGGCAAATGCAAGATCTACAATGTTATACCAAATTGGCGATGGTAATGTACAGACATTTATGATACCTCCTAACAAAAAGAAAGCTCCAATTACCAAAGCCAATTCTGTTTTGCGATTGGCAGCAATTAAAGCTGTTGTTGCTGCACCAGCAAAAGTGCCTATGGCATGTGCAAGAAAAGGAAAAATAAAATGTTTAGGTTCGAATAAATGCATGGTCGCTTTTAGTCCTTCCATTGTAGTAACATCGGCACCGTTTGGAGGAGGGATAACCGAACTACTCATTAAAATAATAGCCATATTGACAACACTTCCAACAAAAAGGCCAATAATTACGGCCAAAGTATTTTTAAAAATCGGATTCATAAACTTGATTTAAGAATAACGAATTTATGAAAATTATAGCTTCTATTTAGTTAAAAGATTGTCTGAATTCTAAAGGAGAAACATTTGTTTTGGTCTTAAACAATTTGCTAAAAGATTGCTGATGTTCGAAACCCAGTTCAAAAGCAATTTCGCTGATGGATAAGTTGGTTGTCGAAAGTTTTTCTTTGGCTTTTTCGATCAACTTATCGTGTATGTGTTGCTGCGTGCTTTGGCCTGTAAGCGATTTGAGCAATCCGCTTAAATAATTGGGCGTAACATTTAGGGTTTCGGCAATATAATGTACAGTTGGCAAACCTTTTTTAGACAGAGATTCATTTGCAAAATAATCTTCAAGCAAGTTTTCTAAACGAGCCAGAATCTGATGATTGCTTATTTTTCGGGTTATAAATTGTCGGTTATAAAAACGTTCGGCATAAGTAAGCAGCAATTCGATTTGGGCAATAATAACATCCTGGCTGAATTTATCAATATTGGACTGATATTCCTGCTGAATATTTTTTATAATGCCAATAATCATTTTTTCTTCTTTATCAGAAAGGTGCAAAGCTTCATAAACCGAATAGCCAAAATACTCGTATTGCTTGATTTTTTTTGCCAAAGGCGTATTCCATAAAAAATCAGGATGAATCAATAATGACCATCCTGTATGTTGTAACTCGGCATTTCCTTCTATAGAAAAAACCTGACCTGGCGCAATAAACAACAGAACACCTTCTTTAAAATCGTATTCCTGCTGACCGTAACGCATGGTTGCATTAGCATGACGTTTTAATGCAATCGAATAAAAATCAAGCATTAAACTTTTGGGTTCTTCTTCGTTTAGATGTTTAAGATCCTCAAAATTATAAACGCTCACTAACGGATGTTCAGGCTTTGGCAAATCCCGAAACTCATGAAATTCGCTAATACTTTTTATGCGGTGTGGTTGATGATTTGCCATAGTCTAAGGTACTTATTTCTGGTTATAAATAGCAGCAAATTCTTTGGCATAATTGGCCAGTTTTGTTTTTCCCATTTCTGCCGGTCTGTTTTTAATGTAATCTTCGCCCAATAAACCGCTGTAAAGTCCGGCGTACATTTCGACCAAACCTTCGGCGATTTTAGGCTGCATTCCCACGTTTACCAAACCGTTTAGTGTTTCTTCATCGCTGATTAAAACCCATTTTAAATCCGGTTTGCCTATAGCTTCGCCTAAAATACGAACCGTTTCATCGCCTGTAAGTTCTTCGCTCGAAACATAACGAACTTTTTTTCCGTCAAGCGAAGTTGTGATTTCCTCAGCAATTGCAGCAGCAATATCATTTGGAGAAACCCACGGAATCAGTCTGTCACCACCATAATTAGCAGCAATAATGCCTTGCGATTTGATCGACGGGATATAAGCCAGCAAATTGTAAAAGAAAGAAGTTGGACGCATAAACGTAATCGAAACATCGTCAAGCTTTTTCAAAATAGTTTCGATCTCATTATAACGCTGAATTATTCCTGAATTCTGCTCTAAATGTGCCCCAATACTACTTAAAAACACCACGCGTTTTACGTCGGAATTTTTAATAGCTTCGGCATAATTATTTCCAATTTTACGCGTAAAAGCATCAAGATCCAAATTGGGATCAAAATAATTCGCACGCGGAATCATACAATAAACCGCATCTGCGCCTGTAAAAGCTTTGGTTAAAAAAGCTGGGTCTTCGACAGAACCTATAGCTGATGAAGCTCCAAGATCTTCAATTTCGGCTTGTTTTTCAGTACTGCTGCTGATTACTGTAACTTCATGTCCTTTTTGCACTAATTCTTGTGCCAATGGTTTGCTAATGTTCCCTAAAGAACCTGTAATTGTAATTTTCATTTGTATCTATTTTTATAGTACAAAGTTGCGCAACATTCATCAGGCAGATTTAGCCAAAACTATTTTTGTCGTAGCCTAAAAATGGGAATCAAAAAACTGAAAATTATTTTTCAGACAATTTTTTCTCATTTTCAGTTTGAGGTTTTCCGCTTGCATTTGGTTCTCCTTTTTCGGTTGTGATAAGCTTTTTTAAACTATTCTGAATATAATTTGTCCAGGAATCCCGGCAAATTTCAAAACATTCGTATTCCGGATTCAAACCAAAATGCGTAAACTTAAGTTCAGTTTTACCGTCATTTTCAGAGATCTCAAAAGTAGGTTTCGTACCTGTCCATTCCGTTTTATCTTCCGTAAATTTAAAATAGTTTTCTTCGACCAGCCAAACGACTTTCTGATTCTCAATTACCTCAATCAGTTTTATTTTACAGCGATGAACATCCTCATAATGATAATCGAATACATCGTTAAGCTGAGCCGTATTGCCTTCAATCTCTTCAGACCACCAACCCCGAACATTCGTAACGGCATCAAAAACTTCCTGAGGAGATTGGTCTACTTTTATGCTTGTGGTAAAATCTGTTGTACTCATTTTATCTGGTTTAGAAATTAGTACAACAAATTTAATATTTAATAATCAATAGTTTAGGGTCTAAAAAAGACAGTTTTAAGGGGCAGATCAGACGAATTATTTGATCGACTCATATACAAAAACAGTAAAATAACCGTCCTTTGGTTTAAAACTGTAGGTGTTAGATTCTTTATACGGAAAAATGTCATCAAACTTTTTGGTTTTGTAATATCTTCCGGTGAGCTCAATTGTTTCCCCGTCATTCAGCTTCTCAATATTTTTAGCCGAAAAATTCTGAATATCATTGTTTTTAGTATCAAGATAAAAACAGTAGTTTACTAAAGTAGTATCGTTTTTTTTTGGCATTATAGTTTTCTTCCGTTATAAAACCGGGTCTGTCAGTAGTTGCCCATTCAATAAATTTTACTTTTATAACTTCTGTTTGCGTACTAATGACTTCATAATACGAAAATCTGTTTTCATTGATATCATTTTTTTTGCAACCAAAAATCGTTAGCATTACGATTGATAATGTCATTAAATACAAAGAAAAATACTTCATAAATCTTATACTTTTTATTCTTCAAATATATAAGTTTTTTATTACAATTTATACAGGTTTTATTAATGAAGTAACTTTATTATTTACAGATTTTCAGGAGCAGATAAGAAGTTTAAGTAACACCTCTTATCCCGCTGTCCGCTATATCTTTTCCTTGCTAAAGGAGCAAGAAAAAGGATACCACGTCCATCGGGGCTAGGTTAGGAGTTTTAGTTTTCATAAGAAATGAAGGTTGGAATAAAAACAGAACGTTATAAACCTGTCGGGTTTGCCGGGAAATTCGTTAAGCCACTTTTGCGATTTTATTTCGAAACAAAAAAGGAATAAAAACCGGAGTAAATCTGTTTAATCTGTGAGCTATTAAACCATTTCATAAAAAATCAGGAATATTTTTTATAGATGATATAAGCAATTAAAAAATAAATAAAAAACACCCAAAATACAAACCAGCCGTAACGCTGCGTGTTTACAATAGTATCGTAATAATACGTTTTTATTTTAAAATAAGACTTGGTAATGTTTTTTAAATTTTGAGCAAGAATTGCATAGTTGGTCACTTCGAGCGAAGTAATCACAATGTTTTTAGCATCATAAATTTCTATAATCGTCTTTTTTCCTTTATAAATATCATATAATCTATAATTGTGCGAACCTTTTATATCATAATCCTGATCGTAAACTTTGCAGACATCATCAAAACTAATATCGCGTGATGTATTCAAGAACGGATATGAGATGTTTAAACCGGTATTGGTAAGCGTAACTTTCTTTAAAGTAAAAATCATGTAAACGCTCAAAAAAGCAAATAATGCAATCACGCCCGCAAATACCCAAACAAAAATATTTTCGACATTAATGGCAGTAAAATATTTAGGATTAAAAGTATAATAAGCAGTAGTTGCAGAAAGTAGAATTGTAAAAATACCCAAGCCAAGTAAAAGTAAATTAGGATTACCTACAATTGTTGTGTCTTCTGTTTCTTGCGCTTCGATGGGTTTGTTCATGTTTTGCAATTATTTTTTTTAATATTTAATTTATTAATTAGACTTTCTGAAAATCGCAATTGATAAATTGACAATAAAAATGGGCACAGCAACAAAAATAGTCAGCATGAACTCCAGTACTAAAGAGATATTAATTAACTGATTTCCATCATCAAACAGAGGAAATTGAGAATTGGATAAAAAAAGTTTGCAATACAGCAGAATGAGCCAGTAAAAAATATAGCTTCCAATTACTATGACAGAATGAATCAGGGTTAAATACCTTAAAAGGGGTTTCTTTAATAACTTTTGTACTAACCAGTATGCAAATCCATTAATAAAGTAGAATACAAATAATAAAACCGCCATATGAATGCTGGCGATTACAAAATAAGTATCATGAATATTAATGTCTAAGGTTTCGTCAGGATTAAATAGTCCTGTTAATAAAGATATTACTGCAACAAACCAAAAAAGATGATAAACTTTTATATTTTTTATAGTCATAGTTTACTCAATCCTTTTTACGACATTATCAAGTTCATTAACAACAAGTTTAAAAATGATTTTATTGTCTGGAAAAAACTTTTGCATATCGTTTCTTAAGTATACGAAAGTTTGCGTAGCTGCTCTATCATTTTTAATTGATTCGTTGCAGGAAATAGAAATTTCGTAATTATTATTGATTTTTTCCAGATAAACATATTTCGTTATAGCGTCATCAAAAAAAGTTGTTTTCTCAAAAGCTTCAGCAATTTTATCTGCTTCATTTTCATTGATATTACTTTGATAAGCAATTTCATGATTCATCGAGCCGTATGTTTTTGTTGACTCTGTAAGCCTTCCGTTGGCGGCTTCATTCGCAAAAGCAATTCCAAATAATGCGCCAAGAGTAACGATGCATCCAATAAGAGAAATACCAATCGTTCGCCACCAATTATACTCTTCGCCGCCATTTTCGATATGTTTGGCTATATTTATTTCCTGATATTTTTTTGTGAAGTAAGCTGCGATTCCCATGTAAATAACCGGAAATATCACATTTGGAATTTTGACATCTTCAGGAATCATAAATATTAAACCAAAAATAAGTATGGTTGCCAATATGGTGATAATCCAGGTTCTTTTTACTTTGTCGAAATCACCAAAAACTTTAAAGTTTTCGGCTATAAAATACCCGGCAACTATTGGGCCTCCTAAAAAAGTTCCAACACGAATTGCTTTTTCAGAATAAATTTTTTCTGTTGGGACTTCTTCAAAAACTGATTTTTCGAGTACTATTTCTTCCATAAAATATTTTTAGGTAAAGGTTTTTCTTTTCAACGAAAATACAAATTAAAACCAAAATAGAGATGAGATGGCATGATACTAAAAAGGAAATTGATAAAACAAAAAATCCACTTTCAGGTTTATTGCTGAAAGCGGATTTAAAAAAAGATAACATCGTTTTTATTTAATCTTGTTTATAAGGCTGTAACATTTATTCTATTCGGGAGTATTCGTAACTATAACAATCGTAACATTCATCTTTTAAGTATAATTTATCACCTTTAATTTCAAAAGATTGCAGTTTAGGAATATCGTTTGCCAATAAGTTACTTTGAACCGAGATCATTTTTTTGATACCACCAAAAATTGATTTTTTTGTTTGATAGGAAAAAGTCTGAGTATTAGTTAAAGTTCCTTTGTTATATGTTTTTAAAATATTATCAGCAAACTCGATTGTAATTTGCTGTTCAGGTTTTGGCGAATATTGGGGATTAATTCCACCTGAAACATTCAGTAGGCTCCATTTTCCTTTTAATTGATTTTGAGATGAATTGTGATTATCATCGTTATTACAAGAGCAAAATAAGACAATTGAGATTAAGAGAAATAATTTTTTCATAGTCATAGATTTTTACATTGGTTTAATAAAAAGATGTAAAAAACTTTAAAAGGTTGCGTATTGTTTTTGTAATTTCTTAAAAGTTTACATTTTATTAATATTGCATAGTAAACATCAGATAAAATAAAGAATAACTTCTAAACTCAAAATAATTATTGCATCGCAAAAATAATGACATCGCTAAAATTTTCTATTTCTTCGATTACGAACAAACTATCATTAAAATAATCCATATCAAAATCCTCATCGCCCCAAATTTCGAATCTTTTCTGGCAAGTTTGTAATGTTGCTTTATCAAAAACATTTTCATTCCAATCTAGTTGATATTGTTGTGCAAACTCGACTGCTTCTTCATTTACGTATTCTTCTTCAGAAAATGCAATATGCAGGCGATAATCTTCATCAAAAACAATATCGATTTGATTGTCATCAAGAACTATTTCGGGTTTGCTTTCTATAGTTTCTTTTTGATAAAAAGTTTCTAGATTGTTTTTTAAAGCAATCAGGTTCGCGTCAGAAGTTGGTGTAATAAATGCTAAATAAGAGTAGAAGGTATGAGACATTAGGACCTTTTTTTTAGAACTTTTTCTATTATTAATCAATTTAAATCTTCTGTAAAATAAGAAAATTAAGCATCGATTTTATTATTCTTGACAAAAATAACTTTGAAAAATAGTATTATTGCTTTTCAAAATATAAATCTTCTCCATCTATGTAGGATTCTTCTAACTTCATTTGTCCGTTAATAAAATGGTAAATATATTTTGTTGAGCCATCAATCACTACCATATTTACTTTTGATTCTCCGGGAGTGTTACTTTCTGAAATATAATCTAACTTATATTCATATTTTTGAGTGCTTACATTTGAGCCGTTTTTTATAATCGTCAGATTTGATTTATTGTCAAATTTGTAAATGATATTTTGATTTGAGAAATCTGTAACAGTGTTGGGACCGCCAAAAACAAGACTTTCTGTTTTAACTAATTTCCATGTTCCCACTACTGGATTTTTTACCGTGTCATCATTGTCATTACTGGAGCAGTTTATAAATAAAAAAGCAACTAGAAATAAAGTAATTATTTTTTTCATAATTTTAAGTATTTAGCTTTTTAAGTTGATTTCAAGCAGATACAAGCAGTAGCATGTAACAAATGTAAAATAACTTTTTTCGCTGGTTAGAAATTAAATCTTTTAATTAAGATGTTTGTTCTGTTAAATGGTTGCGTTAATTTTTAATTATTTTATTAAATTAATGCAAATCCTCTAACAACTCGAATAAAATATAATCTCCATGTTCTGATGGTCCTCTTTCTTTTTCGATAAAACATTTTTTTCTATAAAATGCAACAGCATTTGTGTTTTGCTCTAAACATTTTAAGGTGATAGGAAATTGCGTTTGCTGAATTGCCGCTTTCAAGAGTAAAGTTCCAATGCCTTTGCCCTGATATTTTTGATCGATATAGAAATGGTGAATAAAATTATTGGGCATCCAGATCGAAATAAAACCAACAGGAATATTCTCCTCGATTGCCACCAAAACCAATTCTCCTTTTATATGTTTTTCAAAATCATCTAATTTAAATTCTGAAGGATCGAGCCAGAAGAACGTATCTTGCCTTTGCTTTAAGAACAGTTTTCTTAAAACATCAAAATCCGTATTTCTAATTTCTCTAATTTCCATTATCGTTTTTTAATCTTGCTAAACTATGTAATTCTAGATTTCTATTTCGGCTCTAAATACAATTACAGCGTCACCTTTAATTTGAATCAATGTTGGTTTGTTATCTTCAATACTAACTTTAACTTTTATTACGCCAAGACGATCTATTTTTTCACCTTGCCTTCCGTTAAACTCAAATTCATTATTTTTAAAATTAACTAAATTATTTTGTACCAAATAACCGCCAAGTGGTCCGTTTGCATTTCCGGTAACCGGATCTTCGTTTATGCCAATTGCGGGCGCAAACATTCGGCCATAAGTCAAAATATCCTGATCGTTCGAATCGAAAGTAAAAACAAAATATCCATTGCAATTTATTTCTTTGCTTAGTTGGGCCAAATCATTATAACTGGGAGATAAAGTATTGAGTTTCTCGCGGCTTTTTATACCAATCATTACTTTAGAATGTCCTGTAGAGGCAATTTGAATGGGGCATCTTTCATCAAGATCTGATTTTTGTAATCCTAATGCCGTTATCATTTTTTGAGTTATAGTGGTATCAAAAATACCACCGAGTTCGAAATTTCCCTGGGTCATTAAAATTTGATAATCCTCATTTTCTTTGATAATCTCAAACGGGAGAATACCAATTTTTGTTTTAAACCTTAAAATGCAGGAATCCAGTTTTTCCTCGATTGCTTTTGCATACATTGCCGCAATGGTAGCGTGTCCGCAAATAGGGACTTCGGTATTTGGAGTAAAGTAGCGAATAACGCCATCACAATCTGCACTATCTGAATGAAAAAGAAAGGCAGTTTCAGAATTGTTGAGTTCTCTGGCAATTTGCTGCATTTGGTAGTCATTCAATCCGTCTGCATTTACAACAACTCCGGCAGGGTTTCCTTTAAATTTCTCTTTTGTGAAAGAATCAATTTGATAGGTTATTAGTTTTTTCATTATTTTTTATGCAATGTTTTTTTATTTGGTAAATAATATAAAATCCGACTTACTTTCATAAATCGGATTTTTCGAATTATTTTCTCGTGAGATCCGTAATCAACAAAGGATTGTTTTCTTTGAGTTTATGGGCTAATTCCTCGGCTGTTTGTGGATTTTCTTTTAAATGTTCGTATTCGGCAGAGGTGATTCCTACGATTTGCAGAAAAGAAACTTCGCCATGTGGGGTTTGCTTTTTTTCGATTTCGGGATCGGCTACAATCAATAAAGCAGTGATATCGGTGTCCGTATCGAGTCGAATTGGTCCGTTTGCCGGCATGTAATGAAATTCTTCGAACCAATTGCCGCTGTCGAATACATATCGGGCAATGTTTTGAAGCATTACAATTGCCCAGCTTGGATTTCCGTTGTCTGGTTCAAAAGGTTTTAATCGAAAGGTAAGTTCGAATCCCCATTTGCTAAATTCATCGTCTAATTTTTCTTCGTTATAATATAATTCTGAAAATCCGTAGGTTACAAAATGAAGGTGATCTGTTTGGTTTTTACTTTCGTAAACGCTTATGCCGTCAAGCGGATCTTCGCCGCCCAGCATATAAGGTATTGGCGGTACATAATGTTTGGGCTCCTGATTGGGGTAAAGGCGATCAAACTCCTGATCTATGGATAACCAGCCGACAGCATCGTCTTCTGAAAATTGTTTTTTGTATTCGTCTAATGTCATCTTTTCTGGTTTAAATATGAGACTTTAATTATTATTTCTTTTTTGAAAGAAATATTGGTTGGTCTAATTTAAAAAGAAAATTTAGGATTTTTGTATTTTGGAATATAGAATTTTCTGTTTTTTTATAAGGCTAAATGTTTGAAATGTGTATTGAAAGTGGTGGTAATATGATGCACAAAATCTTTGGTATATTGTCCCGTTGGATCTAAATCCGGATCGAGAATGGTGATTTCGAGTCCGATTAATTTTTCGCTTTGAAATAAATAGGAGGTAAGCTCATTAAATTCTTCATAAGTAAGCCCGTCTGGTGTTCTGCTGTCTACGCAAGGCATAACTAAATCGTTTAAAACATCGACGTCGATATGCAGCCAAAAACCGTCGAGATTTTTGTTTTTAACTTGTGAAAGGAATGATTGAATACTTTTTGAAATACTTTGTTTTCGCAATTCCTGAAGACTCAGGTAAGTCGCAGCAGAATTACGAATTTCATTTTCGTACTCGTCATCGTATTCGCGGTTGCCTACGCACCAAAGATTTTGTTCTTGTATGTAAGGCGATAAATTAAGAATGTCGGTGAGTTTTTTATGTCCGTTTCCGGTAACTATTGAAGCGGCCATTCCGCCAACTCCGCCGGTTTCTGATAGAGAAACATCCATAAAATCAGTATGGCCGTCAAGATAAAATAAGCCGTAATTGCCTTTTTGTTTTAACGCAATTGCTGATCCTAACAAAATACTGCAATCTCCGCCCAGAATGAAAGGAAATTTATTTTGCGAAAGTAAATTGTTGATTAAATAAGCTTGTTCGCGCGCATAATCGACCAATGCATTTGCATTGAGAATATTAGTTTCGGTTTCTCGAATGTTTGTATATCGTGGCGGATCGAGTCTTAGAATATCTTTATGAGTAATCGCTTTATGCAAATTATGTTTCCAGAACCAGTTTGGCAGATTTTTCACGCCAGGCTCTTTTCCGGGTTGAGGCTCTTTTAGACCTAAATTAGACGGAAACTCAACAATGCATACTTCTTTCATGGCGTTTGATTTAGATTTCAAATTTACCCATTATTTTTTGATCATATTTGTAGTTTTGATCATTTGGAAATTTTCCGTTTAAATCAGGAAAAACTACTTGTAAATATTCATAATTTTTGTTTTCATAAAATTTAATAGAACTTAAAACATATTCCTTTAAATCATCATTATCAACTTTTATAAAGTAGACAGGAAATGTATCAATTAGATCATCTATTTTTTTATTTAATGGAATTTCATTGAACTTGTACTTTTCTGAATAATTTTTAATTATTTGAGATGAGAGATTTGGTCCAAGTCCAGAAATAAATAATTCAGGTATTTCAAAATTTTCAAATAAACCTGTAGAGTATGTAAAAGGAGTAATATTAACTTCTTCTGCTACTGCAGTTGTATGATATCCAAAGTTTTTGATGTTTTCATCAACTTTGTTAAAATATATTTTTTTTTGATCTTCGTTTTGTTTCATTTGTGAATTTTGAAGTCACTAAGTTAAAAATTATAAAGATTTTATCTTAGGTATTTATTTAATAAGATAAGAAGAAAAAAATCCGACTTGCTTTTACAAATCGGATTTTAATATTGTTATTTTAAAATTGGAATGATGTGTTCCCATTTTAGTTGTTCTGCAAAATCTAAAGGTGTTTTGTCATTATTCGTTTTCGCATTTTTATCAGCGCCAGATTCTAATAAAACTTCGACAATTGTGCTATTTCCTGCAATTGCTTCGCGGTGTAAAAAAGTATATCCAAATTCATCTTGGGCTGTAATTTCATTCGGATTTGCTTTTACAAAATCAACAAGACTTTCTTTCATATTCCTGCTCATAGGATGTTCGATCAGGTTTTCCGGCTTTTCTTTTTGTTCGTAAGCGATAAGAATATCGTTGTAATCTCCAAAATTTAATCCCCAGGCAGCATCATGTTCTTCTCTTTCGGTTTCGTCCATTTCTGATCGCATGGTTTGTATCGTGAAACCTCCGTACGTTTTATCCTGAGTAACAAATAACCAATCGCTAATTTGATTGGCCGGAATCTCTACATATTCGCCATTGCTAACATTCGTTAATTCGTTAGGATCGTTTACTAAGATGCCTTTTATTTTTTCGCCATCAAAATTAATCTCATTGATCCACATATGTTCGACTACGGTTTCGTTATTTATTTCCTGTGTAAAAGCCAGTTTTACGCAGGCAACATCAAGTGCCGGAACTATTCGGCGGTATTCCCATGATAATTCTCTCCAGAAATATTTAAAAGTTTCCTGAGCTTTTTTAAACGCTTCAATCATTTTTGGACTTTCTCCGTCTGCAAAAAATATTGGTGTATTTTCCATTACTGCTATTTTAGAATAATTATTTCTTATTACGTAAATATAATTTTTTTGTAAGAAAAGAAAAAAAGTAATGGCTGATTTTATGAATGTTTTAATGAAAACCAGTGTTGCGTGAGGGATAGCAATGAAAAGCCCACAGCCTGACGAAGGAAGTGCGAGGACTTGTAGTGAATAGCCCGGCCCGGAGGGACACGCCATTATGAAGGTTCTGAAATTTTGAGTTGCTAAGATTCTGAGATTTTTTCAAACTGGGTCTAATGCGAATAATTAGCGCATAAAAAAAATCCGACTTGCTTTCGCAAATCGGATTTTTTAAATTGAAAATTATATATAACCGTAAAACGGTATGATATTACAAGTGAATTACTTCGCCGTAAGCATCAGCTACAGCTTCCATAACAGCCTCACTCATTGTTGGGTGAGGGTGAATAGATTTAAGGATTTCATGACCTGTAGTTTCAAGTTTACGAGCTACAACTGCTTCAGCAATCATATCTGTAACACCTGCACCAATCATGTGGCATCCTAACCATTCTCCGTATTTTGCGTCGAAGATTACTTTTACGAATCCGTCAGCAGCACCGGCAGCTTTTGCTTTTCCTGAAGCTGAGAATGGGAATTTACCAATTTTTAATTCGTATCCTTTTTCTTTAGCTTGTTTTTCTGTTAAACCTACAGAAGCGATTTCCGGAGTTGCGTAAGTACAACCAGGAACGTTTCCGTAATCGATTGGGTCTACGTGTAAACCAGCAATTTTTTCTACACAGTTAATTCCTTCTGCAGAAGCTACGTGAGCCAAAGCTTGTCCAGGAGTAACGTCTCCAATTGCGTAGTAACCAGGAATGTTAGTTGCATTGTAAGCGTTTACTAAGATTTTATCTCTGTCAACAGCGATTCCAACTTCTTCTAAACCTATGTTTTCGATGTTAGTTTTGATTCCAACTGCAGAAAGTACGATGTCAGCTTCAAGAATTTCTTCGCCTTTTGCTGTTTTTACAGTTGCTTTTACACCAGTTCCGGTAGTATCAATTTTCTCAACAGAAGAGTTGGTCATGATTTTTACTCCCGCTTTTTTCATAGAACGCTCCATTTGTTTAGAGATATCCTCGTCTTCAACAGGAACAATATTTGGCATAAATTCTACAATAGTAACATCAGTTCCCATTGAGTTGTAAAAATGAGCAAATTCAACCCCAATAGCTCCAGAACCTACAATAATCATAGATTTTGGTTGTGTTGGTAATGTCATTGCCTGACGGTATCCAATTACTTTTACACCATCTTGTGGTAAGTTTGGTAACTCACGAGAGCGAGCTCCGGTTGCAATGATAATGTGATCAGCGCTATATTCAGTAACTTTATTATCTTTATCAGTAACGTCAAGTTTTTTACCTGGTTTTAGTTTTCCAAAACCTTCAATAACGTCAATTTTGTTTTTTTTCATCAGGAACTGAACTCCTTTGCTCATTCCGTCAGCAACACTACGGCTACGTTGTACTACTGCAGGGAAATCTTTATCGAATTCAGAAACTTTCAATCCGTAGTCAGAAGCGTGTTTTAAGTAATCAAAAACCTGAGCTGATTTTAGTAATGCTTTTGTCGGGATACATCCCCAGTTCAAACATACACCACCAAGGTTTTCTTTCTCCACTACAGCTACTTTAAAGCCTAATTGCGAAGCTCTAATAGCTGTTACATATCCACCAGGACCACTTCCTAAAACAATAACGTCGTATTTCATCTTTTTGGTTTTTAGTATTTATTACCGAAAAATGAAGTTTAAATTCCGAAACTCATTTTTCGATTTATTCTTTTGTTATTTGTGATTGCGAATTTAAGGAATTATTTTAAAAAACACCTGAAATTTTATTTTTACCCGTACTGATTTTGATCTTTTCACAGAAACTTAAGTAATTGTTAATTGTAAATTGTGAATTATGAATTGAAAAATCAAATTTAGAAACGAAATCTCAAATTAAATTGTTTGCCAAAATAAACGAAGTCGAAGTCCTTTTCGTATTGAAAAGATCTTCGACTTCGCTCAGAATAATAAATTACTTAAAAATTAAAAATTAATAATTAAAGATTAAAAATTCATCATTCATAATTTATAATTAAACTTTAACGTGTCCCCAGTTTTCACCGCTGGCAATTCGTCGTATTTGCATTTCGCTTACGCCAAATTGTTTGGCAATCATTTTTAGTCTTGTTTTTTGTTCTGGTCGCGCTAGTATTTTCTTGATTAACATTACTTTGGTAGTCGTTAATTTTCTTCCGTCGGCTTTTAAGTTGTGTTCGATCAGGTTCTTTTTGGCCTGAATCACACGAGGGCTTTTACGACTGTGCGCCATCATTTCGGCCTTTGTAGCCCAACGTAAATTGTTTACATCATCATTACTTCTGTTATAATCCAGATGCAATACATAAGTCTGTTCTTCGGATGTTTTTGGAATAAAATACTGGGCAACTAATTTGTATAAGAAAAGGTATTTATTGACAATTTTATCGTCTTTTTTAACCTTAAATCTAAAGGTTGGATAACCATCACTTAAACCGCCTTTTAAAAGACGACCATTTTGAATTTCGTCTGAAAAGCTGATTAATCGGCCTTTGTTTGAAATGGCATATCTAAGTTGTAATGAGGCGTTTATTTCTATTTCTTTGAATTGTTCGTTTGGATAAAATCTGTTTTGTGGCATTTTCTTTTGCATTTGAATTATACATACTCAAATATAAATAATTCAAAAATCAAAGCAGTTATATAATTTCCGTCAGATATTACATTTATGATTCCTATAACGCTAATTTAACTTTTTTAAGAATTTTTTTAGCATTTCGAATTTTAGTTAGCGACTGAAAACTGCGAATCGTAGAGGTTTTTGTAGTAACCGTCGACTTTATTCAGCAATTCCTGATGCGTACCCTGCTCAACAATCAAACCTTTATCCATCACTACAATTTTATCGGCATTTACAATAGTGGCCAATCGATGCGCGATAATAATCGAAGTTCTTCCTTTGGTAATCGTTTCGGTAGCACGCTGAATCAATTCTTCAGAATACGTGTCGATTGATGACGTTGCTTCATCCAAAATCAAAATACTAGGATTGCTCACATACGAACGTAAAAATGCAATCAACTGACGTTGTCCTGACGAAAGCATTACACCACGTTCCTTAACATCAAAATCATAATTATCAGGCAAACTCATGATAAAATCGTGCACGCCAATTTTTTTCGCAGCGTCGAGCACTTTCTCACGCGTAATTTCGGGATTGTGCAAAGTAATATTGTTGTATATCGTATCAGCAAACAAAAATACATCCTGTAAAACCACGGCAATTTGTTTTCGTAACGAAGCCAAAGTATAGTTCTCTATATTATGACCGTCGATAAAAATAGTTCCGCTATTGATCTCGTAAAAACGATTCAGTAAATTGATGATTGTCGATTTTCCTGCTCCTGTAGAACCTACAATTGCTACGGTTTGCCCAGAAGCCACAGATAAATCGATACCTTTTATTACTTCCTCTTCCGGAATATAACTAAAACGTACGTCCTTAAACTCAATACTTCCTTCAAAAACCGGAGCTTCAAGCGTTCCTGTATCCTGAATATGATCCTGAGTATCGATAATGTCAAAAACACGATTGGCCGCTATCATTCCTAATTGCATCTCGTTGAATTTATCCGCAATCTGACGCAGTGGATTAAACAACATCCCAATAAACATCGTATAGGAGAATAAATCCCCGAAAGTCGTAAAATGATCACCATTCAGGATTTTAAATCCGCCATAAACTACCACCAAACCTAAAGTAATCGACGAAATAATATCGGCAATCGGAAAAAAGATAGAGTTGTACAAAATCGTTTTAATCCACGCAACTCGGTGTTTATCGTTGATTACCTTAAAATTATCCGCTTCAATTTTTTCACGGTTAAAAAGTTGTACAATCTTCATTCCTGTCACACGCTCCTGTACAAAGGAGTTCATATTGGCAATTTGCGTTCTAACTTCCTCAAAAGCCACCTGCATTTTGCGCTGAAAAATTCGGGTAATAAAAACCAGAATAGGCATTGCAACCACCACAATCCAGGTTAGTTTCCAGTTCATGTAAAACATAAAAATCAAAACCACCAACATTTTCATCAAATCACTAATGATCATGAACAGACCCTGACTAAAAATACGCGCAATCGATTCAATGTCAGATACTGATCTGGTTACCAATTGTCCCACCGGAACCAAATCAAAATACTTCATTCTAAAGCTCAAAATATGTTTGAAAAGTTTTGTTCTAATATCCTTTACAATATCCTGACCCAGCCAGTTGGCCCAATACACAAAATAAAACTGAGAGAATACTTCAAACAAAAGAACAACGCCCATTAATATAATGTACATCAATAAACCTTCCTTGTCATGTGTCTTGATATAGCCGTCGACCGTTTGTTTTAATAAATAGGGGCGAAGTGCTGCAAAAATCGACAAAGAAACTGCAAAAATAATAACGCCGTAATAGCGCCATTTATAAGGTTTTGTATAAGTTAAAATTCGTTTGAATAATCCGGTATCAAATGCTTTTGCTTTCATTATATTTTTTAGGAGCTATTTCCTGCTTTCCGTTACAAGTTTTTCTCAAAAATATGTTTTTGTACTGTTTTTATAAAGCTTCCGTTGGTCGCTCTATAAAAACACAAAAACAATATTTTTTTCAAAAAAGCTTTTCACTTCAATCAGGGCTATTTTATGATGTAATCGTAATAAATTTCGGTTAAATACAATCCGTGTGCCGGAACCGAAAACCCGGCTTTTTCTCTGCTTTTACTAGCAATAATATTTTCAAAATCGGTTAGTGAAATTTTATGTAAACCAATATTGACCAAAGTTCCCACAATAGAACGAACCATATTTCGTAAAAACCTGTTGGCCGAAATAGTAAAAATCAGGTTCTTATTTTCCGTTTTCCAATACGCCTCAAAAATCGTGCAATCAAATGTGTTTACATCTGTATTTACCTTCGAGAAACATTGAAAATCCGTATGATTCAGTAAGATTTTCGCAGCTTCATTCATCAAAGCTACGTCTAATTTTTGATTAAAATACCAACTCAATTCCTGCAAAAACGGATTTTTAACAGTATTGATATGGTATTCATACGTTCTCTTTGTAGCATCAAATCGACAATGCGCGTCGTCTTTAACCAAAATAATATCAAAAATCGCAATGTCTTTTGGCAAATACGAATTCAGTTTATGTATTAAAGTCGGAACATCAATTGGAGTTTCAAAATCAAAATGACCATACATTTCACTTGCATGAACACCAGTATCCGTTCTTCCGGCTCCCATTACGTTGATAGGAGCATTCAGTAAAACCGAAAGAGCTTTGTTTAAAGTTTCCTGAACAGAAGACGCATTAGGCTGAAATTGCCATCCATGATAATGTGTTCCGTTATAGGCAAATTGAATAAAATATCTCATTTTTAAGGGACAGAGGTTCTGAAGTGCAAAGGTACAAAGGATTTTTTTAAAAAGTTGCTAAGATTCTAAGATGCTAAGGTTCTAAGTTTTTTTATACGCCGGCAAATCGTAGAGAAACACAGCGGTGTGTCTAAGGTCTTTATAGTTGCTAAGATTCTAAGACGCTAAGGTTCTAAGTTTTTTTTATACGCCAGTAAATCGTAGGAGACGCACAGCAGTGCGTCTCACACAAAATTGAGGAAACTGCTTTTGAAAATGACCCAAATTGATAATTTATATATAAAATAAAAACCACGAAAGATTCACTGATGTGCGTCTCTATATTGCGTTTCATAAAACGCAAAGAAAACCTCTGCACCTTTGCTACTTTTGGCCTTTGAACCTTTTTTTAGAAAAAACCTTTGTACCTTTACACCTCTAAAAAAAACCTTAGAACCTTAGCATCTTAGCAACTCAGCCACTTAGAATGAAAAAAATCCTCCTCCTTTCCGATACCCATAGTCATATTGATGATACTATTTTAAAATATGTAAATCAGGCAGATGAAGTTTGGCATGCGGGAGATATTGGGGATCTGAATGTTACCGACACTATAAAAAAGCTAAAACCTTTACGTTGCGTCTACGGGAATATCGATGATGCACAAGCCCGTTTAGAATTCCCTTTGCACAATCGTTTCTTATGCGAAAATGTTTCTGTCTGGATCACGCATATTGGCGGTTATCCGGGAAAATACAATCCGGCGATTAGAGAAGAAATGGCGCTGAATCCGCCTAAATTGTTTATCTGCGGACATTCGCATATCTTGAAAGTAATGTTCGATAAAAAGAATAATTTATTGCACATGAATCCCGGTGCGGCAGGAAAAAGCGGATTTCATCAGGTAAGAACCATGCTGCGGTTTGTAATTGATGATGATAAAATAAAAGATCTCGAGATTGTAGAAATCGGTAAGAAATAATTTAATGAGGCAGCGGTATTTTTATCTTAATCGAAGTTCCTTCATTGGGGTTTGAAACAATCGATAAACTGCCTTTGTATTTTTTAATTCTGGCCCTGATCCGGTTCAGGCCAAAACCTTCGGCTTCGTTGAGTTTTTCGGTTTTAAAACCTTTTCCGTCATCATGTATTATAATGATAAAATAACCGTTGTTTTCGTATAACGAGATTTGGCCTTTTTTTGCGTCACTGTGTTTGATGATATTGCTGAATAATTCGGATACAATAAAATAAACTTTCATTTCGAATTTTTCATTATATCTTTTATTAGTCGGGATTTTGCTCGAAAATTCAAACATAATACTCGAATTGGTATTTCTTTCGCACAAATCTTCCAGCGCATAAATCAGTCCAAAACGAACCAAAAGACTAGGGACAAGATCGTGCGACATATCCCGTAAAAGATCATGTGCTTCTTGTAAAATTGCTTTTGCTTTCTGGATTTCTTCAGATTTTATATTGTTTTGTGCCGTAAAAGTATTCAGGTGTAAACCCACAGAAGATAGTAACGAATTGATGTTGTCGTGTAAAAAAGAGGCAATTTTTTTACGCTCAATTTCCTGAGTATCGATTCCTGCATTGATAATATTAAGCAGTATTTTTTGTTTCGTATCTTTTCGTTTGATCTTTTGTTTCAGTTTGTTATTCTGGTAAAAGAAATAAAACAAAAAGAATATGATGATAACCAGAACAATAGACAGGCTAACTATTTTTTTATTTCGCAATTGTTCAAATTTTCGAACCTCAGTAAGTTTGCTTTTCGAATTTTGTTGCGTTACAACTCCTGTTTCTTTTGGAGGAGCGGATTGATTCTGCTGGCTAAATAAAGTGTTTCCGCTCACAGTAGTGAAAAAGAGCAACAATAAAAAAACTCTAATTAAAGCCATAACTCAATGGTAAAATTTTCAATAGATTTTTAATCTCTTAATACTGCTAAGGATTTATTAAGTTGTTTTTCAGCGCATACTTTACAAGACCAATTGTATTCTTGGTTTGCAACTTTTTCATAATATTCTTCCTGTGCGTTTCAACTGTATTCAGACTAATAAAGAGCTGTTCGCTAATTTCTTTGCCACTATATTCTAATGAGATTAGTGTGATAATCTCAATTTCACGGGCACTTAAAATAGGATTTTCAACGTAAAGCGGTTTGTTTAATTTAGGGTTATTATTCGCAAAACTATTAAAGATTTTCTCCCTCACGGCATCACAAAAATATTCCTGCCCCTGATAAACAGCTTCGATAGCCTCGATGATATTTTCGCCTGCGCATTTTTTTGTGAGATAGCCTTTTGCGCCCAATTTCATTACCTCTTTTATGATTTTTAAATCATCATAGCTAGACAGGATGATGACTTTGCACGGAAATTCCTTTTCACTAAACTCCTTTAATACTTCGATACCATCTTTTTTAGGCATACTGATATCCAGGACTAAAATGTCGGCATTGTTATTAATGACATCTTTATAAACGGTTGTTCCGTCCAATGAATTGCCTACAACTTCAAAGTTATTTACGGTTTGCAGCAAATTGGTAAGGCCATCAATAAGTACTTGATGATCATCAGCAAGATGTATCCTTATGTTCTGTGTCATGATTGTTTTGGACTGAAAAGCAAATTTATGAAAAAATTATCTTACAAAGTTGTTTTTTAAGCTTGTTTTAGCGATTCTGTCAGATTTACCAAAAATATTAGGCACAAAAAAACCCGAATTATACAATTCGGGTTCTCTTCGCACAAAAAACTTAAGTTTATAGGTTTATCTCAAACGGTCTACAGATTTTACAAGATCTTCATCCTTCTTGATGGCCTTATTAGCTAAAACTAATAATACGATAGCAACAATTGGTAGAAACATCCCAATATCTTTCTCTGAAACAGCAAGTGTTTCTCCAGATAAATTTAGAGAGCGATATACAAACAATCCTAATAAAATTAAATTTAATATTATGTTCAGTCTGTTCATTACAAACTGATTTTGTCTTTTTTTATATGAAATAATACTAACAATAGTAAGCATCGTACTTAATCCAACTATTACATTATATATTGGATCTTGATTAAAGTAAAATAATGCTCCCCCTTTTAATGTCCATAACGGAATAAAAAGCATCAAAACACTTGTTGCAATAAACGTAAGAATTAAATAAACGGTTTGAATTCGTTGTATCATGGTGTAAAATTGTTTTACAAAAATATATTTTCTTTTTTTAAAATACTATTGTATGATTAAATTTTATTCGTATTATTGCATCATAATACCGTAAGCACTTCATACTGCGGTCAATCGAAAACTATTATCTACCTATCTTTTTACAGTATTCCGTTAAAATAATTAAATTCATAGAACATTCATGTTTGATATTTCTGCATTAAAAGAAATGAAGCTTTCTGAGCTTCAAGAAATAGCTAAGTTAGCTAAAACTATAAAGTTTACTGGTGTCAAAAAAGAGACCTTAATCAGTCAGATTTTAGCACATCAGGAAACCACTGTAGCACCGTCTCCTAGTGCTGTAACTGAAAAGGAAAATGTTGATGATAAGCCAAAAAGAGCAAGGATTGTTCCTGTGAAAAAAGCGGCTATTAGTAAAAATGCTCCAGTCTTAGAATTTGATACCATAGAGGAAACTCCGGAAAAAACAGAAGCTCCTGTCGTTGCAAAACAAGCTCCGGCAGCAAAAATAACTCCATCAGCCAAAATTGCTCCTAAAGCCAAACAAGCACCAATAGCAAAAGCAGCTGCAGAAGTAAAGGAAGTAACAGATACTCCTGACAATCCAGAAGTTCAGGAAACTCCTGAAAATACGGAAGTAGAGAAAAAAGGACCAAAAATCGTAAAATTCAATAAATCAGCTTACGAGAAAAAAGTCGCTTTGCAAAAAGAAAAAGAAGCCACAAAAGAAGCAATTCCGGAAGGCGAAGCTGTAGCAGAAACTTCAACTGCTGAAAAAACAGAAGCACCAGTTTTAGTTAAAAAGGTCAATCCGAACCAGATTAAAAATCCAAACCAGAATCCAAACCCAAATCAAAATCCTAACCCGAATGCTAATCCAAATGCAAATGGTAACGGAAATGGGAATAACGGGAATCAAAATCCAAATCATAAAAACAAAAAGAACAATTTCAGAGATTCAGACTTTGAGTTTGACGGAATTATCGAAAGTGAAGGTGTTCTTGAAATGATGCCGGACGGTTATGGTTTTTTACGTTCATCAGATTATAATTATTTAGCCTCTCCGGATGATATTTATTTATCAACCTCACAAATCAGATTATTTGGTCTTAAAACCGGAGATACTGTAAAAGGAGTGGTTCGTCCTCCTAAAGAAGGCGAAAAGTTTTTCCCATTAGTTCGTGTACTTAAAATCAATGGTCACGATCCTCAGGTGGTTCGCGACAGAGTTTCTTTTGAGCACCTGACACCAGTTTTTCCATCAGAAAAATTCAAATTAGCCGAAAAAGGCAGTTCAGTTTCAACCCGTATTATCGATTTGTTTTCTCCAATAGGAAAAGGACAACGTGGTATGATTGTCGCTCAGCCTAAAACCGGTAAAACAATGTTATTAAAAGATATTGCAAATGCAATTGCAGCCAATCATCCTGAAGTTTACCTTATTGTTCTTTTGATCGATGAGCGTCCTGAGGAGGTTACAGATATGCAACGCAGCGTACGTGGAGAAGTTATCGCGTCAACTTTTGACAGAGAACCACAAGAACACGTAAAAATTGCCAATATTGTTCTTGAAAAAGCAAAACGTTTGGTAGAATGTGGTCACGATGTTGTGATTCTTTTAGATTCGATTACACGTTTGGCAAGAGCTTACAATACAGTTCAGCCTGCATCAGGAAAAGTGTTAAGTGGTGGTGTTGATGCGAATGCATTACAAAAACCAAAACGTTTCTTTGGAGCAGCAAGAAATGTAGAAAACGGTGGTTCGTTAAGTATCATCGCAACTGCATTGACAGAGACAGGTTCTAAAATGGATGAGGTGATCTTTGAAGAGTTTAAAGGAACCGGTAACATGGAGCTTCAGTTAGATCGTAAAATTGCCAACAAACGTATCTTCCCTGCAATCGATCTTACTTCGTCAAGTACACGTCGTGATGACTTATTATTAGACGAAAAAACATTACAAAGAATGTGGATCATGCGTAAATACCTATCAGATATGAACCCGGTAGAATCTATGGATTTTGTAAACGATCGTTTCAAGAAAACAAGAAACAACGAAGAGTTTTTGATTTCTATGAATGATTAGGAGGAAGGTTCTAAGGAGCTGAGGGACTAAGGTTCTAAGTTTTTTTTAAAGTCGCTAAGGTTCTGAGATACTAAGATGCTGAGTTTTTTCTTTGAGATTAAACTAAATGATATAAAAAACGGGATGAGTTTTAAAACTCATCCCGTTTTTGTTTTTTAAATATAATGTTTTGACATAGCCCACGGTTTCAACCGTGGGCTATATTTTTGGAGTGTCAATGTTATTTTTTCTTCCAAATAACAACATTTTATAAACTTTAGTCTATAAAAAACTTAGAATCTCAGAGCCTTAGTAACTCTTTTAGAAAAACTTAGAATCTTAGCATCTCAGAACCTTAGCAACTAAAAAACTTACTTCTTATCCACTACCGGTCTATTCTCTCTATTGGCTAAATCCCAGGCGATTGAAAAGGCCAATTTTGTTCTTTTTGTTAAAGCATCGTACTCAATTTTTTCAGGTTCGTCGCCTTTTTGGTGGTAATCTTCGTGAACTCCGTTGAAGAAGAATACTGACGGAATACCGTGTTTAGCAAAGTTATAATGATCAGAACGCTCGTAAAAATGATTAGGATCTTTAGGGTCATTAAATTTAAAATCTAAATCTATTTTGGTGTATTTTTCGTTTTGTGCCACTACGATATTATGCAAATCACTCGATAATCTGTCGGCACCAATTACGTAAACATAATTATTTGTTTTAGCATGTTCTACATCGCGACGGCCAATCATATCGATATTGATATCTGCAATAGTATTGGCGATAGGAAATAATGGATTTTCAGAATAATAACGAGAACCGTGTAAACCGTGTTCTTCGCCTGTTACGTGCAAAAATAAAATAGAACGTTTTGGACCATGTCCTTGTTTCTTAGCTTTTGCAAAAGCTTTGGCCATTTCTATAACCGCAACTGTTCCTGATCCGTCATCATCAGCTCCGTTATAAATTTCGCCATTTTTGATACCTACGTGATCATAGTGAGCAGAAATGACTAAGACTTCATCTGGTTTTTCAGAACCTTCAATATAAGCCCAGATATTCTCTGAATCCGGTAAATTTTCGTTGCGTCTTGCATTTAGAAAAGCAGCAGGAATGTGTTGGTAATAATCTGCCGCTCCTTTAGGAAACGAAACTCCACTTTTTTTGTATTGTTCGATCATATAAAGACCTGCTTTTTTCTGTCCTTTAGATCCTGTTTCGCGTCCTTCCATTTCATCAGAAGCGATCACGTACAACATTGTTTTCAGGTCTTTTTCGCTAATAGATTTTATGTATTTGCTTGGATCTGAATTGTCTTTTGATGCAGCCGACTGCATATTTTTACAAGAGAATGCAGTACCAATTAATAATAGAATTATAAGTTTTTTCATTTGGTATTAGTGTAAATTTATGAATGTATAAAAAGCAAATGCTATTAGTAAAAGTAGGATAAAAAATGAGTTAATAAAAAACAATACTATGCTTTTTGTAAAAGACATAATTCGGGACTCTCCGTAAAATCTATGATGAGCTGGGAAAAAGTAATAAAATGCCCAAATTACACCAATAAATGTTAAACAGCCACTTATAAAATTAATAAAAGTATAGTTGATTAAGGTTGCTAATTTATCTACAGAAAAGAGAATTAAAAAGATAAGCAATAAAAATGAAAAATAATGTAAGGTAAATATGCCGTGGTCAAAATAATACCAACGCTTTTTATTATGAAAAAGCCATAAAAAGAAAGCGAAAAAAGGCATGATAATAAATAAAACCTTAGGCAAATTATGTATAAATGATTCTATGAATTTATCAAGAGCTTGCCGACCAGTATTTTGATCTTTTATAATTTGTATTTTTCGATTGATCCAATAACCAAAGGCAGAAAGCTTTTTAGATTCCGGACCATATTTTTGAATAGAATCAATTTGATTAACTGATTTATAGCCTAAATTAATTAAGCTGTCGTCACTTGTTTTTGGATTGTCTAATATTTGCTGAATTGCTTTTTTATTTTCCTCAGATATTGATTTAGAGTTTAATAAAGCTTTTACATTATCGTCTTCTTCTAATGAATTTTTGTGAGACGAAGCTGGTCCTTTAACTCTTTCTGATTTTGGAGATTCGTGTACTTTATCATTTACATGAACAGGAAACATTGCAATTAGTAGAAAAGTGATAAAACTGATAAAAATATAAAGCCGAACAGGAGCAAGGTAAGACAATCTTTTTCCTGAAAGATATTCTTTAGTTAAAGAAGAAGGTTTAAATAAAAGATTTTTAATGGTACGCCAGAAAGCATTTTCATAATGCGTTAAATCTTCAAAGAAATGAATGAATAAATGATGAAATGTTTTTCGCGAATCTGTGTTTTCCTGACCGCAATTTGGACAAAAATTTTGTTCAACAACGTGCCTGCAATTCAGGCAGGTTTTGTCTTTTCTAATCGGACTGTGTGACATTGGTTATTCTTTGGTTTGGTTTTGGTTGTTATTTTTTGCCCACGAGTGAGGTGGGTTTAAATGGGTTTGCGCTGATTTTTTGCTCACGGATGTTACGGGTTAAACGGGTTTGCGCTGGTTTCTTTTTACTACTCCCGCTAGCTATCGGGATTCACAAATAAATACGAATTAATTTTTATTATAATCTGCGTGCCATTTTTTTTCGCCACGAATTAGCACGAATTAATTAAAAAAATCTGTGTAAACCCGTTTAATCAGTGTTATCCGTGTGCCATCAATAAAGTATTATTTTTTTAATACTTCATTTAAGAAAAGCTGTAAATGTTCAAATGATCTTTTTGCTGCGACGGCATTGTATGCTGCGCCTTTTGAGTTGTCGTTTCCGGCTTCAGGATTAGTAAACGAGTGAACAGCATTCGCATAATAAATCATTTGCCAATCGGCTTTTGAGTCGCGCATTTCCTGCTGAAAAGCAGTAATTTCTTCCTTAGACTCAAACGGATCATCAGCACCATGACAAACTAAAACTTTTGTCGTAATAGGTTCAACCGGACGGGTGGCATCTTTACCTAAACCTCCGTGAAACGAAACCACTCCTTTTAGATTCAAATGTCCGCGGGCAGCTTCAAGAACTCCGGTTCCTCCAAAACAGTAACCAATAGCTACAATGTTATCAGCATTTGCTCCGGATTTTACTAATTCTTTTAAGGCTGAATCAACACGTTTTTGATAGATTTCGTAATTTTTTTTGTAGTAACCGGCTTGTTTTCCAGCTTCGGCAGTATTTGTTGGGTAGTTTCCTTCGCCATAAATATCAGCGATGAAAACATTATAACCTAATTTAGATAGATTTTCTGCAATATCCTTAGAAGCTTTATCGATTCCAAGCCAGGCCGGTAAAAGTAAAATTCCCGGATTCTGTGTGCTTTTTTTAGCTGATTTTACAAACAAACCGTTTAAAGCCTGAGAGCCATCTGTATATTTTACGGTTTTTAATTGTGCGTTTATAGTGTTAGAAAACAATATAGTAGCAAATAAAAGAAATGCTGAGTTTTTCATAGTGGTACAATTTTAAACAAATATCAGAAATATTATGTTACAAAAATATACCAGAAGTTATTTCTTATCAGGTTTTTACAATAAGATTTCTAAGATGAAAATCATTGGCCAGGATGCTTGTTTTACAATGTAATATTGCGTTTAAAAGCGCAGCCCAATTCAATAATAGAATCGGTTTTGGCAATACCGGGAATACTATCGATTTTTTCATAAAGAATTCTTCGCATGTGTTCGTGGTTGGTCGCAATAATTTTGATGTAAAGCGTGAAAGACCCTGTTACATAATAACATTCTGTAATTTCAGGAATATCTTTTAATGCTTCGATAATTCGGTCAGAATCAGAATCTTTATTGAGTGTAATTCCGGTAAAAGAAGCCCAGTCATAACCAATTTTCTTTTCCTGAATAATAGGTTTTATACCACTAATAACGCCTTGCTCAATCATTCGATTAATGCGCTGATGCACCATAGTGTTTGATATTTTCAAATTAGCAGCAATTGCAGAAAACGCCATTCGGCCATCTTTTTCTAATTCTTTAATGATGCTTATATCAAATTCGTCTAATATATCCATTATTTTAAATTGAGTTATTGTGTGTTTTTTATTCTTAACTATTGAATTGTATTTAGTCCCTACGGTACATATTTATTGGCTTATTATTTATTTTCTACCAATATTATATTCCTAACGGAATAATCTCGTAGAGATTAAATATTGGTAGAAAATAAACAATTTCAAACATAATTTTGTCCCGTTAGGGACTACACGACATTCTGCAAATAGCAGAATTTTTTCGAATTCATAAAAGTAATTATTTTTTTCAATAAACAAGAGAAAACTCTTTGTAAAGACAAGTCTATTTGATTTTTTTAAGGTTTAAAAATATTGTTTTTGACTTTTTAATTAGGTTTTAAAAGTCAAAATTATAATTTAGCGCCCGATAATGAATAAAATTTAATACTTTTGCCCTTTAAAAGAAATAGAACATGATACAAACTGATAAATCACTTTCGTCAAAATCAGAAATTTTGATTGAAAAAGAAAATAAATACGGAGCTCATAATTATCATCCGCTTCCGGTGGTGTTAGATAGAGGAGAAGGTGTATATGTTTGGGATGTAGACGGAAAAAAATATTATGATTTTTTGTCGGCTTATTCTGCAGTAAACCAAGGACATTGTCATCCAAAAATTGTGAAAGCAATGGTAGATCAGGCACAAAAACTGACTTTGACTTCTCGTGCTTTTTACAACGATAAGTTGGGAGATTACGAAGAGTTTGTAACGAAATATTTTGGCTTTGATAAAGTACTACCAATGAATACGGGTGCAGAAGCTGTTGAAACGGCACTTAAGGTTTGTAGAAAATGGGCTTATGAAGTAAAAGGTATTCCGGAGAATCAGGCGCAGGTTATTGTTTGTGAGAATAATTTTCACGGAAGAACGACTACAATCATTTCGTTTTCTAATGATGAAGGTGCACGTAAAAACTTTGGTCCTTTTACAGAAGGATTTATAAAAATAGAATATGATAATCTTGAAGCTCTTGAAAAAGCTCTTGAATCGTCAAAAAATATAGCGGGATTTTTGGTTGAACCAATTCAGGGTGAAGCTGGAGTTTACGTACCATCTGAAGGTTATTTATCGAAAGCAAAAGCGTTGTGTGAGAAGCATAATGTGTTGTTTATTGCCGATGAGGTTCAAACCGGAATTGCGCGTACCGGAAAATTATTAGCCGTTCATCATGAAAATGTTCAGCCTGATATTTTGATTTTAGGTAAAGCCATTTCTGGTGGAGTTTATCCTGTTTCGGCTGTTTTGTGTAATAACGAAATCATGAATGTGATTAAGCCGGGTCAACACGGATCAACTTTTGGTGGAAACCCTGTTGCAGCAGCTGTTGCCATTGCAGCGCTTGAAGTAATTAAAGAAGAAAATCTGGCTGAAAATGCAGAACGTTTGGGAATCATTCTAAGAAAAGGTTTGAACGAGATTGCAGAAAGAAATAATCTAATCACGCTGGTTCGCGGAAAAGGTTTGCTGAATGCAATTGTAATTAATTGTGGAGAAGATTCAGATCTTGCCTGGGAGATTTGCTTAAAGTTCAGAGATAACGGATTATTGGCAAAACCAACACACGGAAATAAAATCAGGTTAGCGCCGCCATTGGTAATGACTGAAGCTCAAATTCAGGAATGTCTTGAAATTATCGAGAAATCATTAAGTGATTTTAGAGACTAAAAATATCGATTAATAATTCAAACTAAAAAAGCTGTTCAGAGATGAGCAGCTTTTTTTTTCAGTCTCAGTCTCAGTCTCAGTCACAGTCTCAGTTTTCAGTCTCAGTTTTCAGTCAGTTAAGAAACTGAAAACTGAGACTGTAACTGAGACTAAAAATTATTCTTCATAACATGCTATAAATTATATAACAAAGCTGATGAATTGTATAATCTTTTTAAGCGACTTGAGAAGTAGTTTTGAATGTCTTTCAAACGAACTTAAAAACAGACTTAAAAAGAGGTTATTTAATTTTTAATTGAAAGACAAAAGAAAGAACCAAAACGGTCTTACTAACTTTTATAAATACAATTCTATTATAATGGCTTACTCAAATAATGATATAACACGTTTTTTAGATGCGCAGAATAAACTTTATTTAACCGCTCTTGCCGAAATGAAAAAAGGGAAAAAAGAAACACACTGGATGTGGTTTATTTTTCCGCAAATACAAGGATTAGGTACAAGTAATATTTCAAAATATTATGCCATTGCCGATCTTAAGGAAGCGAAAGAATTCCTGGATCATCCCATTTTAGCAAAACATCTTATAGAAATTTCAGCGCTATTATTAACATTTAAAAGAAAATCCGCCGAAGGTATTTTAGGCGATTTAGATGCCCGTAAATTATGTTCATCGATGACACTGTTTTCTCAGGTAGAAGGTGCTCATCCTGTATTTCAGGAAGTTCTCGATACATTTTTCTTAGGATATTCAGATCAGTTTACTTTATCAATCATCGATTCACAAGTAGTAGTGTCGCCAGCTGTTGAAGCATTAATATAAATTACGCTCAAACGTAAAAAAGAAAACCATTCCACTTTAACTGGAATGGTTTTTTGTTTTTGAAATACTTAAAATTCGTATCTGTATATTTTTTTGCCTCAGAGTATAATGATGATAAATGATTTTTTAATCTGCTAAATCTGCCAAATCTGCGTGAAATTTTTTCGCCACGAATTCCACGAATTTCTCGAATTATTTTTTTACCACAGATTATAATGATTTTTTAAATGTGCTTGAGTTTTATTAAACCACAAATTTCACAAATTATTTTTGCGACTTTTGATCAAAATTTGGATTAAAAATTTGAAAATCATTCCCAAAGCTTTGCGAACTTCTTTAAAAAAATCAAATGAGCTTAAAACTTAGCGAACTTTGCGGTTAAATTTTTTGAAGCTACCGATGGGCTATCAAGAGACTTCTTTAATCTGCCAAATCTGCGTGAAACTTTTTCATACAAATTCAAATTAAAATAAAAAAGCGACTGTTCGAAAACAATCGCTTTTGGTTATAATTACTTAAAATATCAAAAAAAGTAATTATTTCTTCAAGAAGATGTACAAGACATTTCTCTATTTTATTTTTAAAATCTAACTTTTTTAAGTTCCCACAAAGTTTTGATGAAAGTATCAACATCTTCTGTAGTATTATAAAAAGCCAAAGACGGACGAACAGTAGTTTCAACACCCATTCTTCGCAAAATAGGCTGCGCGCAATGATGTCCGGTTCTTACTGCAACACCCTCTCTGTTTAAAGCCTGACCCACCTGATCGTTGGTATAACCTTGCAAATTAAAAGAAAGTACACTTGCTTTATTTTTCGCTGTTCCTATCAGTCTCACGCCCGGAATTTCTTTCAATAGTTTTGTCGCATATTCAAGTAATTGATGTTCATAGTGACCAATAGCGTCAATACTAAGTTTGGTAACATAATCTATTGCAGCGCCAAGGCCAATGGCATCAGCAATATTTCCGGTTCCGGCTTCGAAACGATTTGGAGCTTTGTGGTATTTTATTTCCTCAAAAGTTACATCCTGAATCATGTTTCCGCCAGCTTGGTAGGGTTCCATTTCGTTTAGTAAATCTTCTTTTCCGTATAAAGCGCCAATTCCGGTTGGACCAAAAAGTTTATGTCCGGAAAAAACTAGCCAATCCGGATTTAAATCCTGAACATCCACTTTCATATGCGAAACCGATTGTGCTCCGTCAATTAAAACTTTTGCTCCAACAGCATGTGCCATTTTTACAATTTCTTTGGCCGGAGTTACAGTTCCAAGTGCATTTGAAACTTGTGTAAAAGCAACCAAACGTGTTTTAGAATTCAGTAGTTTTGAATATTCATCCAGCAAAATCTGTCCGTCATCGTCTACGGGAATTACCCTTAATTTCAAGCCTTTTTTATCGGCCAAGCGTTTCCACGGAACAATATTCGCGTGATGTTCCAGATTGCTCACAATGATTTCGTCTCCGGCAACCAGATTATGATCGCCCCAACTTTGGGCAACCAGATTGATAGCTTCTGTAGCGCCGCGAACAAATACAATTTCGTTTACTGAACTTGCATTCAAAAACGTTTTTACTTTCTCACGAGCTGCTTCGTAAGCATCAGAGGCGCGAGCGGCAAGTTCATGTGCTGCACGATGGATATTCGAATTCTCGTGTTCGTAGAAATACGCAATACGATCAATAACCGATTGTGGTTTTTGGGTCGTTGCAGCATTATCAAACCAGACTAAAGGTTTTCCGTTTACAGTTTCTCTTAGAATAGGAAAATCTTTTTTGATCAGATTAGCATCAAAACGAGAGCCTGAGACATTTCCGAAATCTGGCTTTTCGAAAGTATTTCCAACAATTAAATTTGAATTTCTCTGATCGAAAGCAAACGGATTTTGTTCTAAAAAATAATACGAATTAGGTATTTCATTTCCGTTTAACGAAAAATCAACGCGCTTTGTAAAGTTGGTATCCACAAAAGACAACGCCTCTTTTAATTCCGTTTCAAAAGAAGAACTTTCGGTTTGAAAAGGCAGATAATTATTATTTAAAAGCAATTGCGAAAAAAGGTTTTCTTCATTCGATTGTGCCGTTCCGCCATTCTTGAAATTGACATCATGAAAACCCGTTTGCGGATTGTTGACATTGACATTATTTCCGTGTGGAATTCCTGATGGAGAAACCCCACTTTGAGGATCAAATCCGGCTCCGGCATTAGGATATAAAGCCGAAGCTCCTGAACCATAATTGGCAACAGTTGGCGAAGCTCCAAAGCCGCTAAATGCAGGGGCACCAGAAGGTGGTGTTGCTACATTCTGTAACGGAAGAGTTGTCGGGCTATTACCGCTTAAGTTTCCGGTATTCAACAAAGTTTCTGCAATTTTTGTCGCACGCGGATGTTCATTTCGATCAGGACTTAACGAAATTTCCTTAGGAAACTCGTTAGGTAATGACTTGAACAATTCGTTCGCCAAATGCTGCAAATCCTCAATGTTGGGTAAACCGTCGTGGTTAGTATTTATACTCATGGTACTTTCCTATTTCTACATCTTCAAGAACTGCGATAGCATCATCGACCAAAATTGCCAAAGAGCAATAAAGAGATACAAGATATGATGCAATTGCTTTTTCATTGATTCCCATAAAACGAACCGATAATCCTGGTGATTGCTCGCCTTGTAATCCCGGTTGAATTAATCCGATAACACCCTGACGACTTTCGCCTGTACGCAATAAAATAATTTTCGATTTTCCGTTTACGATAGGTAATTTATCCGATGGAATAAGTGGAATTCCTCTCCATGTCAAAAACTGAGATCCAAATAAAGACGTTGTAGGAGGCGGCACTCCGCGACGTGTACATTCGCGGCCAAAAGCAGCAATTGCTAAAGGATGCAACAAGAAAAATCCAGGTTCTTTCCAAACTTTTGTCAACAATTCGTCTAAATCGTCTGGAGTTGGTGCGCCAGTTCTGGTTTTAATGATTTGAGATTTTGCAACATTACTCAACAATCCATAATCTTTATTGTTGATTAATTCGCTTTCCTGACGTTCTTTGATCGTTTCAATAGCCAAACGTAATTGCTCAGAGATTTGATTGTATGGTTTGCTGTACAAGTCAGAAACTCTGGTGTGTACATCTACAATGGTTTGTACTGCAGCCAGATTGTATTCTCTGGGATTATCGATATAATCTACGAAAGTATTGGGTAAAACTCTTTCGTCACGTGCCGAACAATCGACTTCGATATGGCTTCCGTCTTTTACTTTATTCAAACGAAATACGCCTGATTCTACTGGTGTCCAATGCAAAAGATGCGTCAGCCAACGTGGTGAAATTGTCCCAATTTGAGGGACCGTACGAGTTGCAATTGCTAATTGTCTTGCTGCAACATCTCCTAATGCTGTTTGTTGTTGTTTTTGTTCCGCCATGGCTTTAAAGGTTTAATGGTTAATTTATTTTTGGTACACTTTTTTAACAATTTTTATTCGTAAAAAACACTGTTTTAGCGTATAAGTAAATTTATGTTAAAAATAAAAACATCAGAAGTAAATGTTGTTTATTTTAATGTGAAATAATGTCTAAGTTGTTGAATTATAATATTATGAAAGCGGATCGAATAATTCGTCAACCGAAAGATATCGTTCTCCGGTATCATAATTAAAAGTCAAAACAACAGCATCTTTCGGGATTTTGTTGATTTGTTTTGAAATCGCTGCCAACGAAGCTCCCGTCGAAATTCCTGCAAAAATTCCTTCTTCTTTTGGTAATCGTTTCGCAAAATAAAAAGCATCTTCCTTTTCTACCGGAATCACCAAATCGACATAATCCCGATTAAAAACTTCAGGAATAAATCCTGCACCAATTCCCTGAATAGGATGTGGGGCAGGAGAACCTCCGCTTAAAACCGGTGATAAGGCCGGCTCGACAGCATAAGTTTTAAGATTAGGAAAATGTTGTTTCAGGATTTTAGAAACTCCCGTAATATGTCCGCCCGTTCCAACTCCCGTGATGAGGTAATCGATACCTTCCGGAAAATCCTGCAGAATTTCCTGCGCCGTTGTTTTCTCATGAATCTCAACATTTGCCGGATTCGTAAACTGAAAAGGCAAAAATGAATTAGGAGTTGATAAGGCTAATTCTTTCGCTTTTTCTACCGCTCCCGAAGTTCCTTTTTCTCTTGGAGTTAAAACAAATTCGGCACCATAAGCATTCATGATTTTACGTCTTTCGATACTCATCGATTCCGGCATTACCAGAATCACTTTGTACCCTTTTACCGCAGCCACCAGCGAAAGTCCTATTCCGGTATTTCCCGATGTAGGTTCTATAATGATCGAATCAGGATTTAAAAGTCCTTTTTGCTCCGCGTCTTCAATCATTGCCAATGCAATCCGGTCCTTGATACTCGCCCCAGGATTCGACTTTTCGATCTTGATCCAAACCTGATGCTCCGGAAAAATCTTGTTGAGTTTTACGTGGGGGGTGTTTCCTATGGTTTCTAGTATATTTTGATATTTCATGTTGCTTTTTTAACTGTTATTTTTTAAACACATAGAGACATAGCTTTTAGTTGTGCTTAAAAAAGGCGTTTCACTTAGAATAAAACTCATAGATATGTGAAAAAGAATACTTTGATTTCGACAACTTTGTCAAAGTTTCGAACTTTGACAAAGTTTTAAGCCAATGATTTTACTCATTTTTGTCATCCTGAGCGAAGTCGAAGAAACGCAAGAAACTCCGCAAACAAAATAGTCAATCTTTGTCGAATTACTTGTGTGATCCTTCCTCCGTCAGGATGACAAGATTGTGGTTATAAACTTTGGCAAACTTTACAAGACCTTTTATATGTTCTTACATTCCTTATATGGTTCAAAAAAACGTTTTAAATCGAATAAAAAATAGGTTCCGGAAAAGGATTGTTATCCTTCACTTTAATTTCATTTTTATGATACACCACAGAATTTGAAGGTACCGTATACGTCAGCCAGACATTGCCTCCAATGATAGAATCTCTTCCCACAACAGTTTGCCCGCCCAGAATCGTACTATTCGAATAAATAATTACATTGTTTTCAATCGTAGGATGTCTTTTTATAAAAGCTTCTTCCTTTTTTACACTCAAAGCTCCTAATGTAACGCCTTGATATATCTGTACATTATCGCCAATAATCGTGGTTTCGCCTATTACAATTCCGGTTCCGTGATCGATGGCGAAATCATTGCCTATTTGCGCGCCGGGATGAATTTCGATACTCGTTTTAATATGTGCATATTCAGAAAAAGTTCGTGCCAGAAGTTTTAAATCCTGATTCCAAATTTGATGTGAAAACCGGTAAACGGCAATTGCAAAAAATCCGGGATAAGCGTACAGAACTTCTTCAATAGATTTGGCGGCGGGATCTTTTCTAAAAATAGTATCAGCGTCGTTTAATGTTTTTTTGTACAGATTAGGCAATGCTTCGAAAAAAAGTTGAGTTTGCTCGAAACTGTCCTCTTTTTTGGATGAATAGTCGATTACGATTTCATTAAATTGCTTTTCTAAAACTTCAAATTTATTTTTGATAATAGATAAATCTCCAAAACGCTTTGAAGTATTCGAAAATAAAACAGAGAATAAATCCTCAATAAACTGATGAATTACCTTTTTTTGAGGAAGGATCAATAAACTCTGATGGTTGTTTGCTATTTCTTGATAAAATGAATTCATAATGGTTTGTTTTTTGGTTCATAACTAACATCTTTATGAGAAATCAACTAATCTAATTAGGCATTCTAAAATATTTTAAAGCAATTCGTCGCATTCAAAAAAATATTAAACACATAGAAACATAGATTTTATGTATCTGAAAGGAGACAAAAAAGAAATACATTTCTTCACATAGCTATGTGATTTATTCTAAGTAAAACGCCTTTTTTAAGCAACCAGAAGCTATGTTTCTATGTGCTAGAATAATTATGCGCATTGTTTTAAATGTCTGTAATTTTTGGTTTTGAAAATTTCTCTCTAATATAAAAAACAGGTATTCCGATACCGGCGATTATTAATCCAGGCCAGGTATAAGTAGGTTTATAAATGATTAATAAAATACAAAAAGCTGATCCTAAAATGATATAAATAATAGGTAAAAACGGATATCCAAAAGCTCTGTAAGGTCTTTCGTGTTGCGGTTTTTTAATTCTTAAAACAAAAATCCCGGCAATGGTAATCACGTAAAACAAAACCACTACAAAAGAAATCATGTCTAATAAATTTCCGTAACGACCGCTTAAACTCAAAACCACGGCCATAAAAAACTGAATCCAAAGCGCGTTTGCAGGAACCGAATGTTGGTTTAAAATCGCTGTTTTCTTAAAAAACAATCCATCTTTTGCCATACTTTGATAGACTCTTGCGCCTGATAAAATCATTCCGTTGGCACAACCAAAAGAAGCAATCAAAATCATTAATGCAATAATCGAAGTTCCGCTTGAGCCAAAAATAGCCTGTGCAGCTGCAATACCAACGCGGTCTTTTTCAGGAGTTCCGATAGCTTCAACAGGTAAAACTGCGGTAAACATTACATTTACCGAAACGTAAATGATCGTTACAACTGCAGTTCCTAAAAGCAGACTCAAACCAATATTCCGTTTTGGATTTTTTATTTCATCCGAAACAAACGTGACATTATTCCAGGCATCATAACTAATTACCGTTCCTACTAATGCCGAAGCAATCGCGCCCCAAAAAGCGGGTGTATTGGTGTATTGTAAAAACGAACCATCCGGATTTAGTTTTTGTAAATGAAACGGATTCGTCCAGTTTGCCTGCCACACTTCGGGTTTGAAAAAGATAAACCCGAAGACAATCAGAATTAGTAAGCTTATTAATTTGGTTCCCGTGAAAAATTTCTGAATCACTTTTCCGAGTTTTACGCCTTTAGTATTGATGTATGTTAAAATGAACAACAAGACGATAGAGGAGAGTTGTGCGGGCGAAATGGTGAAAGAATCTCCAATCCTGAAAGCGACCAAATCTTCGCTGAAAAGCGGAAAAAAATACGCCAGAAATTTAAAGAACGATACACAAACCGCAGCAATAGTTCCGGTTTGAATTACGGTAAACAAACTCCATCCGTATACAAAGGCCACCAGCGGATTATAAGCTTCCTTTAGATAAATATACTGACCTCCCGATTTAGGAAACATGCCGCTCAATTCGCCATAACTCACAGCAGCAATCAATGTCATGAATCCGCCAATTAACCAAACTAAAATCAACCAGCCCGCTGATCCCACATTACGCGTAACATCGGCACTCACAATAAAAATTCCCGAACCAATCATTCCGCTAGCCACCAATAAGGCTGCATCGGCAAGACCGAGTTCTCTTTTGTATTCTTGTTTTTTTTCTATTTCTGACATTCTGATTTTTTGTTTTTATAACTAAACCAATTCGGCATTGGTCAAAGGTGTTGTAGGCGTTTCTTGCGGAATTCTTCCTTGTAAATGAGGCAACGATGCATTCGGCAAACGCGGCAAAACCAATTTGGCAAAATAATTTGCTTCTTCGATCAACGGAAAACCGGAGAAAATAAAAGATCTGAAACCCATATCCATATAGCGGTTTAGTTTTTCTATAATCTGGTCGGCACTTCCTACCAAACCACTTCCGCAGCCGGAGAAAACTTTACCAATATCGGTCCATAAGATATCTTCTACATAACCTTCTTCATCCGAAGTTTCCCTTAATTCATCTTGTTTTAAAACACCTAACGAACGTGAATCTTCGCCACGACTTCTGATTTCTAAACCTCGTTTTTCATCAAATTTTGAAATTAGCTTTTTCGCGTAAGCTCTTGCTTCTTCCTGCGTTTCACGAACTATAACATGAATTCGTAACCCGAAATCGATGGTTCTTCCTTCTGCGGCAGCGCGTTCACTCATTTCTTTCAAAGTGGCATACATCGATTCTTCAGATTCCGGCCAGGTCAAAAACACGTCGCAATGTTTCGCACAAACGGCTCTGGAACCAGGGGAAGTTCCTCCAAAATACAATAATGGACCGCCGTTTTGCTGATAGGATTTTACAGGATCTGATGGTAAATCAAACTGATAAATTTCTCCTTTGTGCGAGATTCTGTCTTGTGTCCAGCCTTGTTGTAAAATCTGAATAACTTCAGAACATCGTTGGTATCTTAGATTAGGATCTTCGCGTGTTCCCGGCAAATCAGAGTTGATGATATTCAAGATCAATCTTCCTTTCAGCATATGGTCTAATGAAGAAATAGCTCGCGCCAACATAGGCGGATGCACTTCTCCGGTACGAACCGCAAGTAAAAATGTAATCTTATTGGTTTCCGGCGCAACGCTTGCTGCAAAAGCCAATCCGTCTTGTCCTACGGTATAGGCAGATGGATATAAAATGTTGCTAAAACCTAGTTTTTCTGCTTCTAATGTAATGTCACGACAATGCTCGTAACTGCTTCGGCGATCATTATCCAGAACGCCTAAATATGCTGTATCTCCACCAATAATGTCATTAAACCAGGAAATTTCTGCGACTCTTTCCGGGGTTCTAATGGCTACTGTTTCAATTTTACCTTCAATCATTTTTTCTTTTCTTTTTTAAGCTTTTTTTCAATTTTTTGTTATGGTTTTCCTGTGCGTTTTTATCAGCTTCGCTCGACCAGGAAATTTCAGTATTTTTAATTCTCATTGATACAACAGGTGCGGGATTTAGGTTGATCTGATTCATATTTTTGAGTTTTAATTATGGATTATTTTTTAAAAACGGTCTTGCCTTCTTTTATCGTTTCAAGAACCGTAATGTCTTTTATTTTAGAAGGATCTATTTTGGTTAAATCGTCAGAAAGCACCACTAAATCGGCTAGTTTTCCGGTTTCGATAGAACCTTTGCTATTTTCTTCGAAATATTCGTAAGCGCCGTTTATCGTGATGGCGCGTAGTCCTTCGATAGGAGTAAGTCTTTCATCCGGACCAATCACCTGACCTGAACGGGATTTTCTTTCTACGGATGTCCACAATAAAAACAACTGGTTTAGTGGCGTTACCGGATAATCGGTATGGTTAGTAGCTACAACTCCTTTTTTGATGGCAGTTTTTAATGGGCTTAAAAAATTAGCTCTGTCTGCACCTAAATTGCGAACGTGTACATCACCCCAAAAGAAAGCGTGATTGCTAAAGAAAGCCGCAATAATTCCCAGTGTTTTATAATCATCAAGCTGATCTGGTCGCACAAACTGAGAGTGAATGGTCACTGGTCTGCGGTCGTTACTATTCGTATTTAAAGTTTTATTGGCATTTTCTATCGCTTTCAAATACATATCGATAGTAGCATCTCCGTTGCAATGCACAAACGGACGAACATTATTTTGGAATGCTTTAATAACAAGATCATTAAACTGTTCCTGAGTAATATTAGCAAAACCGGTACATACATCGTGGTTACAACCCGGAACTTCTACCAGATACGATTTACTAAAAAAAGCAGTTTTACCTTGAGGAGAACCATCGGCAATCATTTTTGTTCCGGCCAGTTTTAAGTGATTTTTTAGAACACCAAATTTAAAGTCAGGATTTTTTAGTACTTTTTCTAAAGCAGGATAACCCGGCAAAGCTTCAATATCGATAAATAACTCGTTTCTTTCAGCCGCTTTATGCAATAATTCAACCGATTCGTAACTTGAATATCCATCCTGAGCCGTTGTAATACCATTGCTGGCATAAAACAATTGCTGCTCTTTTAAACCTTTTATCTGCTCGTCTAAAGTTGGAGCTGGTTTTGCAGGTCTTTTCAATAATCGGCTGGCATTTTCCTGTAATAATCCTGTAGGTTCGTTGGTGCCTTTTTTTCTTTCGATCGCGCCTCCGGGAGGATTTGCTGTAGTTGCATCAATTCCTGAAAGTTTTAAAGCATACGAATTCGAAACCGACATATGTCCGTTGATATTTGTAATCGTTACCGGATTGTTAGGAAAAGCAGCGTCAAGATCTTCCTTATTCGGGTGTCTTTTTTCTTCAAGCTGATCCTGATCATATCCGTAAGCATCGATCCATTCGCCTGGAGCTACATTATTTTTCTTCTGAAAATCCTGAATACGGTTTACCAAATCGGCAATATTTTTAACATCGCCCATTGGCGGAGAACCTACATTTACTGTAGTCGATCTTGATAAACCCATAAAATGACTATGACCGTCAATAAATCCGGGAACTACTGTTTTTCCTTTTAGATCGACAACAATCGTATTTTTGTCTTTTAATTTTTCGATTTTACTATTTGTTCCAACCGCCAGAATTTTACCGTTACTTACTGCAACAGCTTGCGCAGTAGTGTTTTTGGCATCAACTGTAATAATATTACCGTTGATATAAATCTTTTCGGCAGTATTTTTTTGCTGTGCAATGATAATCGTCGTAGCGAAGAGTACAGCCAGATATTTTAAATTAGTTTTCATTTCGTTATTTCTTTTTTTGTTTTTATAAATGCTATAGTGAATGAACTGTTGAGGATAATTATTTTAAACACATAGAAACATAGGTTTTGGGCTTTTTAGAAAAACGAAAATTGGAAAGAAACTAGTTTCTAACACATAGCTATGTTTGTTAATGCAAGTGAAACGCCTTTTTTAAAGTTTCTAAAACCTATGTTTCTATGTGTTTAATTTTTATTTTTTATAATTATACCTAATGGTGATAGTATTCTATCTTGGAGCCAGTTTGTTATAAGCTAATTCGTTACTTGGTATTGCCCAGACATAATTGGCCGCTGTTGGTAAAACTTCTGGTGCGGCGCCTGCATTTCCTGTTTTGGCAGGAAGCGCCTGAACTCGTCGCAATAAATCCGGTGTACGGAATCCTTCGCCTACCAATTCAATTCTTCTTTCGTTTAAAATAGTGGCAATCAATTCGTCTTTTGTAGCAACTCCGGTTGTGAAAACGTAAGCGGCATCAGAACGATTTCTTACTGCTGCCAATAAAGATTGTGCTAAAGGCAAATTGTCACTTTGAGCAGCAGCTTCAGCATAATTCAATAAAACTTCGGCATAGCGAATCACCGGTACATAATCTGTAAAAGGGGCACCGTTTTTCTTGAATTTATTCAATAGTTTTTGTCCGGTAGCATTGGTTATGACCAAACCTTTTCTGGCATCTGCAGAAGTTGCCGAAGCATAAACAGGATCAGCAATAATTGCTGCGGTATTAAAATAAATAACTGGAGTTAAATAATTTCCGCCAAGTGCGCTTTGTAATCCCGGAGCTTCTGCCGCAGTTGTAAACGGAATCGAAAATATCGCTTCGTTCCCTATATAAGAACCTCCAAAAACGGTGGCTACATTTGGTTCTAAACGATGTGTCAAACTTCCGGAAACGTATTGAAAAGGAGCTGTTGCAGGAACCAATTTACTGGCTTCTGAAATTACTTTTGCATAATCGCCTTTGCTTAAATATACTCTTGTTTTTAGAGCAATCGCAGTAGCTTTGTGCGCTCTTGAAGCTGTAAGGATTCCGGTTGCATAACTTTCGGGTAAATCAACTTCGGCTTCGTCAAGATCTTTTAATATTTGAGTGTAAACATCGGCAACGCTACTAAAAGCAAAGTCATTAAGTCCGCCTGATGTATTTCCTTTTAATCTTAAAGGAAGTGCCAATGCAGCACTATTTTGTGCATAAGGTTTTGCATAGGTTTGTACCAAACTCAAATACGAAATAGCTCTTACAAATTTGGCTTCGGCAATATAATTTTTACGTAAATCTTCAGTAACAACAGTAGAAGTTGCCAGATTGTCGATCAGAATATTAGAGAAATTAATCGTCGTATAAGCCACGCTCCAAACCGAGTTTACAAAATCTCCTGATGAGGTTATGGTTTGATTCCAGACATTGGCTCCGGTTGAATTGTTACCATCATTCTGGCTGAATTCATTGCCTCTTTGTTCATTAAAAATAATGAATCGGCCGCCGTAAAAAGAGGGATTGCTAAACTGACCGTAAAGTCCGTTTACCTGACCTAAAATTTTGGCTGGTGTGCTGAAAGCGGTTTCTGTAGAAATGCTCGTTTCAGGAACAGTATCTAAAGCATTATCACTACATCCTGCCAGTAATAAGGCTAGAAATGGTGTAATAATGAAGGCTTTTTGTATGCTTTTTTTATAATTGAAAATCATGATGTTTTTATTTTTAATTAAGATGAATGCCTAGAAACCTACATTAAGTCCTAAAGTGAATACTACTGAATTGGCCGGCACGTTTTGATCTTTCCCTGAATTAATAGAGTTTCCGTTGATGGAAATCTCAGGATCTGAACCGCGGTATTTTGTCCAGGTATATAAATTAGAGCCCTGAGCATATACTTTTGCAGATGAAATGTATTTGTTGACCAACTCGTTCTTCACCGGAATTCTATAGCTTAAAATGATATTTTTTACTTTTAGATAAGATCCGTCTTCTACATAAGCAGAGTTACTTGACGAGAAACCACCTGAGAAACTGTCTCCGTAAATTAACTTAGGAACATCTGTAATTTGTCCCGGAGTGGTCCAGCGATCTTTGATAAAAGTTCCGTTGTTGAAAAAACGCTGATCTGATAAAGTAGATCTTGTCCCATTGTACAATTTGTTTCCGCCCGAAAAGGTTAAACCAATCGTTAAATCGAAATTTTTATAGGATAAATTGTTATTCAAACCACCATAATAAGTGGGTAACGAAGGTCCCTGAATACGACCGTCACGATAGTTGTCGATTGCTGGGGCAGTAGCTCCGTTGAGATATGTAAACGCTTTTGTAAGCGCATTGTATTGTACTTCTTCATTATTGGCATTTACATAAACTCGGTTTCCGTTTTCAGGATTTACTCCGGTTGTTGGTACAGCAAAAATAGATCCTACAGAATAGCCTTCTCGGGTAATATTCTGGATTCCGAAAGTGCTTAAAGCCGTTGGATAAATATCTCCGTAACCGCCTAATGAAGTGACTTTGTTTTTGATGGTAGACAAATTAAAACTTGCATTCCACTGAAAATCATTGTCGTTTATGATGTTCGCATTAATCGAAAGTTCAAATCCATTGTTGTATAAAGATCCCACATTTGCAGCAATCGAATTGTTCGGAATTCCCTGAGATAGAGACTGAGGCGCATTCAAAATCAAATCGTTGATGTTGTTTTTATAATAATCAGCTTCAACAGTGATTCGGTTATCAAACAATCCGAAATTGATTCCAAAGTCAAACTTCTTGCTGGTTTCCCATTTTAAATCGGGATTTCCGGACTGTGAAAAACTAAGGGTTGGAACTCCGGCGTAAGTACCTGCTGAATATTGTGATAAAGCGGCATAATCGTTCAATTCGCTGTTACCTACAATCCCGTAACTCGCACGAACTTTAAAAGCATTTAAAACATTTTTTATAGAAGAACCTTTGAAAAAATCTTCTTCAGATACATTCCATCCAATAGAAGCCCCTCCAAAATTTCCCCATTTGTTCCCAGATGCCAAAGCAGATAATCCGTCTCTTCTGAAATTAAGATTCAGCAAATATTTTTTGTTATAATCGTAGGCAATGCTGCTAAAATAAGAAAGCAATACATTTTCTGTCTGAACAGAAGGACCAGGCGCAATGGTTGTAAATCCGCCTTGATAACTGGTAAAGAAAGGATCTGTTAAACCTGTTTTGATTGCTCCCCAACCGTCAATTTCGCGAACATTTTTCTCTTGTCCCAAAAGTACTTTCAAATTGTGTTTTTGATCAAATACAGTCGAGTAGGTTAGGGTATTGGTCCAGTTTGATCTCGAGTATTTGGTGTTAGAGTTTGTTGCAGCTCCTTTAGTAGAAAAACCATCTCCGCTATACGGATTTCTAAATTCTTTGTTTTCTACAACAAAATTATTAATACCATAAACCGTTTTGAATTTCAGGTTTTTGATGATTTCAAGTTCAGCATAAATGCTTCCGATAAAGGTGTTATTTTCAGAAGTGTTTTTATCTAAATCTAAAATTGTTTGTAAATTATAGGCATTAAAAACACCTAATGAAGGGCTGTTTGCGCCATATCCTATATTCCCATTACTCGGATTGATGTTGTAAGAACCATCAGGATTGTAAACCGAAACGTTGGATGGTAAAATATATGTAAGTCTTCCTAAAGGCTGTAAACCAATGTATTGCGTATTCACGGCATTTCCAGCCGAAGATCCAATAGAATTGGGTGTCGAAGATCCTGAATTTGGACCTGAATTTAAGGAGTTGTTATAAGAGAAATTGGTTCCTAAAGTAAGCGAGTTGTTCAGCTTATGTTCAAAATTCAATCGGATTCCTTTTCGCACAAATTCATTCGTTCTTAAAATTCCTTCCTGATTAGAATAGTTGGTAGAAATAAAATAACTGGTAGAATTTGTTGCTCCTGAGAAACTTAAATTATGATTTTGCGAAACTCCTGTATGATAAGCCACATCGTACCAATTGGTTCCTATTGTCGATCCGTCGGCATTTTGACCTAAAGCAAAACCGGGTGTAAGTCCTGCATTGGTTCTGGCCTCATTTTTAATGCTTACATAATCTTCGGCATTCAGAAGTTTTGGTAAATTCGAAGCTTTGTTCCAGCTTACCCAAACATCATAATTGACATTTACTTTTCCTTTTTTTCCTTTTTTAGTCGTAATCACAATAACTCCGTTTGCAGCACGTGAACCGTAAATAGCAGCTGCCGAAGCATCTTTCAGCACATCGATAGATTCAATGTCATTCGGGTTAATATCTGATAATGGGTTGTTACCAATGGCGCCTCCGGCAGTTCCTGTAAATACGGTTACACCATCAACAATAACTAAAGGATAAAGTGAACTGGTGATCGAGTTGATTCCTCTAATTCTGATTACCGGCGTACTGTTTAATGATCCGCTGGGTTGTACAATGTTTAATCCTGAAGCCTGACCTCCTAACAATTGATCGAAACTTTGTGCCGGACGATTCGCTATTTGCTGAGCATCAATTTTGGAAGTTGCTCCTGTAAAGGTTTTTTTTGCCGATGTTCCGTAACCTACAACAACAATCTCATCTAGTTTCTCGACTTGTTCCGTTAGTTTTATCACCACCGGACTTCCGTCTACGATTATTTCTTTAGAATTATATCCAATGTAATTGATAATTAAAGTATAGGGGAATTTTTGCCCTGTCTGAAAGTAAAATTTTCCGTCGATATCCGTTTCAACGCCGTGTGTAGTTCCTTTTATGTTTACCGAAGCGCCAATAATAGGCTGATTTGATATTTGATCTACAATTGTTCCGCTTAGTTTCGATTGAATATTGGGTGCTGTGTCTTGAGCATTTATTCCGATGGAGATGAACAAAATGCTAATCCATAAAATAAGTTTGGTATTTTTTTTCATTCTTGGTTATTGATTTTTTGTAATTAAAAAATGACGGAAGATTGGATGTCCTGCGCATTGTTTTATTGAGTGATAAATGTTCTTTTAGCCTTGCTATTTCTGTTGCCGCAGAAATATTAGGAGCAATTTTGTAGTGGTATTTGTGTCATGTTTGTTCGTATTAATTATTGTTTTTGGATGATTTATAGTTATGCGTGATACTTCTTCCTGATGCAAAAAAATGCAGCAAAATGATCGTGTATTATTCAATAAGAAACCGTTGAGGTTTAAAAAAGACCGATTCTTTTTAGATAGAAATCGATTTTTAATAAAAAGGATGTGAGGGAATTAACAACAGAAGCACATATAACAAAAAGTGTTATAAGTATATTTTTTTGGAAGAATGTAAAATGATATGCTTTCGGTTGTTTTCAAAATTAAGTTGTTTTGGTTTTAAACTCTACTAATTCTATAGACAAAGTTAAATTTAATATAATAAAAACCAAAAGTTTTTTAATTTTTCTTTAACCAAATAGGAGTGAGCAACTTATAAATTGAATGGGAATTTGTATTAATGTATTGATTTCTAGAGATTTGAATTTTATTTCATTTCAATAAAAAAAACAAAAAAATAAGTATACGTTAAATATTTATACTTATTTTTCTGTCTTTAAAGGTTTTATGTAAATAGAAAGCTTTGCGACTCTGCGTCTTTGCGTGCAAATTTCTCACTGCTTAAGAACGAATCTTTGTCATTTAATCTCGCAAAGACGCTAAGCCGCAAAGTTTTTATCAGTCAACTCAATATCTATGAGTTAAAATAACTATTACCAGTTACTTTTTCAAAGCTGCACCGCCAGGCATAACCTCCGTTTTCAATTTGAATTTACTGTATTCAACCACTCCGGTTTTATCTGCCCAGTCAAAATAAGCAGCCGAAAGTTGGTTTACAATTCCCGGATTTTGCTGTGCGACATTGGTAGTTTCGCCACGATCGGTTTCGATATTATAAAGTTCCCATTCGTACGACGGATAAGTCGAAACCAGTTTCCATTTGCCATCTCTTACGGCTCTGTTACCCGCTCTTTCCCAAAATAACGGTGCGCCTCTATCGACCTGTGAAACATTATTAAATAAAACAGGCAACAAACTGCTCCCAACCAAAGGGTTTGTCGTCACACCATTATACTGTTTGGGATATTCAATTCCGGCCAATTCATAAAAAGTAGGAGCAAGGTCAATAATATGTCCCGTTCCTTTATCGATTCGGCCAGCTTTTATTTTTGATGGAAACCACGCAATAAACGGAGAACTGAATCCGCCTTCGTGCATATTATTTTTATATTGCTGCAACGGAGTATTCGATAAATACGCCCAGTTTTGTTCCTGATAATCAAATGATCCCGAAGTTCCAACTGGCCCATCATTTCTTACTAAACCTCTTCCTAACGGATTATAAGTATTGAAGCCGCCTTGAGCACCATTATCTGAGATGAAAATAATCAGCGTGTTTTTGTCTTTCTTCAACGCTTTTAATTTTTCCAGAACTTTCCCCACATTCTGATCCATATTATCGACCATAGCGGCGTAAACTTCCATTTTTGCTTTCCAGAATTGTTTTTCATCATAAGTTAATTTACTCCATTCCGGCACTTCAGGATCTCTTGCAGAAACCGTTTGATTGGCAGGTAAAATGCCATTTGCTTTTAGTTTTTCAATTCTTTTTTCTCTTAAAATATCCCAGCCTTCATCAAATTTACCTCTGTATTTTGCTATATCAACTGGTTTTGCCTGTAATGGCCAATGCGGAGCCGTAAAAGCCAAATACAAAAAGAACGGTTTGTTTTCTTTGTTTTGTTCGTCTAAGAAAGTCACGGCATTATTCCCAATTTCATCTGTAAAATAATACGAATCATCTTTTGGATGCAATTCTTCATTATTACGAATGAGTTTTACCGGATAAGGCGTTTTTCCGAAAGGCAAAGGTTTGGTATCAAAATAGTTCGATGCACCTTTCAGGATGCCGTAAAATTTATCAAATCCTCTCTGGTTCGGCCATTGCGCTTTATCTTCAGAGCCTACGTGCCATTTTCCGGAAAGTAAAGTGCTGTAACCACCCGAACGAAAAACTTCTCCCAATGTCAGAGATTCTTTGTTTAGGTAACCCTGATAAGCCGGTAATCCTAAATTAACATCAAAAAATCCCATTCCGGCTTTGTGCTGATATTGCCCTGTAAGCAAAGATCCACGGGTTGGCGCACAAATCGAGTTATTGTAAAATTCGCGTAAGCGTAAACCTTCACTGGCTAATTTATCGAGATTGGGTGTTTTAATTTCGGAACCATAATTCCCTAAATCAGAATATCCCATATCATCGCCCATTATTAAAATGATATTGGGTTTTTCAGCAGTTGTTTTGTTTTGTGCATTTAAAGCCACTACAGCAAGTAGAAGGTTTAGTGTAATAAGTGTTTTTTTCATTATAGTTGATATTTTAAAGTGTCGAAAATTATATTGTAGGGATGGATTTTAATCCATTCTTCTCATTTTTGTTATCTTGGATTTTATAATAAAACCAAATCTTTTTTTAGGAGCTAATCCCGCTATCCGTTCCAATCTTTTGTGTCCGCCGTCGCGGACACAAAAGGATTTCCACTTCTATCGGGGCTAGGCCAATCATAGTTTGTCATCCCGAAGGAACGAGGGATCTCCGCAAGAAACTCCGCAAAGAATAGCGACAATCGTTGTCGAGCTACTTGTGTGTCCTTCGACTTCGCTCAGGATGACAATGATTGTGGTTACTTTTGTCTAAATCACTGAATTTTAACTTTGACATAGTTCTCGAGTTCAAAATCTGGTTTTACATTTCCATAGCTATGTGTTTTATTACGAGTGAAACGACTTTTTTTAACACTCCAAAAAGCTATGTCTGTATGTGTTTAAAAAAAAATCATTTCCCAAACAGTAAAAAAGCAATAATCAACGTAACAATCACATTGAATAATTGCGCGATTAAAAACGCATACAAAGGTTTTCGGCTATTGTTACTCAATAAATCTTTAAAGTTGGTTTCCAATCCAATACTTGTAAAAGCAAGAGCAAACCAAATTCCCTGAAGATTTTTTAAACTGTCTTTTACCGCATCTCTGGTTTCAGCAGTAAGCAGGAATGAGAAGAGCAAAGAAGCAGCAATAAAGCCAATTACAAACTTTGGAAAACGTTCCCAAATAATACTCAAAGTTGGTTTTGATTCTATGGCTTCCGCCGAATTGTTGTGTGTATATGTCCAATAAACGGATATGGCAAAAGCGGCAATTCCTAACAATACATTTTGGGAGAATTTTACAATTGTACTAATCTTCAAAGCCGTTTCGCCAACCAAAGATCCGGAAGCCACAACGGCGCCTGATGTATCGATACTTCCGCCTAACCAAGCTCCCGTTACTTCTTCAGGAAAATTGAAATATTTAGCGATTATCGGCATGAAAATCATCATTGGGATTGCAGTTACCAGAACAATCGAGATTACATAAGACAGTTTTTTCGAATCGCCTTTGATCGCTCCCGAAGTGGCAATAGCGGCAGAAACGCCACAAATAGAAACCGCGCTCGAAATCATCATCGTCAATTCGTCGTCGACTTTTAGTTTTTTACAGAGCCAAAAAGCAAAATACCAAACCGACAAAACAACTATCAAAGCCTGAATTAATCCTAAAGAACCTGCTTTGAGAATGTCTGAAAAAATAACGCTCGTTCCCAATAAAACCAATCCGATCTTGACAAATACTTCTGTCGAAAGTGCGGATTTGAACCAATCCGGAAGTTTGAAGAAATTCCCAATTGCTAAACCTATTCCTAAACTAAAAATTACAGCTTCGAGATTCAGTCCTTTTACTTCTGTATTACCCGCAATGATTAGTGCGATAACAGTTAAAATATAAACTACCGGAAAGCCTAATAAAAAGTATTTTACTGATTTCCCAATTAAAAAAGCGCCTAAAGTTCCGATGGAAATCAGGTATAAAAACTGTAATCCGAGGACTTTTAGGTTTTCAAGATCGAATACATCATGAAATAAATCGGTTCCGGTTGACCATTTGAAAACGGGAACTTCGGGAAGAAAAACAAAAAGGGAAATCCCGATGATGATAAATCCGAGAATTACGACGGTCCAGTCTTCGTGAATGTTGAATGTTTTGGTTGGGGTTGACATTGTATTATTTTATTATCCTAACAGGTTTTAAAAACCTGTTAGGTATTTATTTGTTCGTTTGTTTGAATAACCTCCAGCCTTAGCTTGAGGTTATTATTGTGTAATTAACATTGGCTTTAGCCGAACTTTTATATTTGGCTAAAGCCCTGAAATATTATTAAATCTAATCTCCAGCTAAGGCTGGAGGCTATTCAAAAAATCGAATTAAAAGATATTCTGAATTAAACCCGACAGGTTTTTAAAACCTGTCGGGTTTGTATGATGTTAACTATAAATCGACAAAATATTTTTGTTTGCCAAAATCAAATTCATAATGCGTTAGATTCGGCCATAAAGGTTTCACCAAACCTTTTTCCCAGTTTTTTAAGGCAACATGTAATTCTTTTACTTTTTCAGGATTTTGTTGAGCCAAATCTGTTGTTTCAGACTTGTCATTTGCTAAATTATAAAGCCATTCTTCGTGCGTTTTTCCGCTGATAATTAGTTTCCAGTCACCGCTTCTGATGGCTTTTGCATCGCCGGAACGCCAGTATAAAGTTTTATGTGCTTCTTTATTTTCATTGACTGTACTCACAAGATCAACGCCATCATAAACGCGGTCTTTTGGTAAATCAGAATGTATGGCTGCGGCAATTGTAGCAAAAATATCCAACGTACTTACGGGAGTTTTATAAATAGTATGCGGTTTGATTTTTCCCTTCCACGAAAGTGCAAACGGAACATTTACGCCGCCTTCGAAATGAGAAAATTTTCCTGCTTTTAATGGTGCGTTTGTGGTAGCAAAAGTATAATCGGCGCCACCGTTGTCGCTGGCAAAAATGATTAAAGTGTTATCTTCCAGACCTTCTTTTTTGACTTTCGCCCTGATTCTTCCCACGGCATCATCTAAGGCGCTGATCATGGCAAAATAAACACGTTTATTTTCGTCTTTGACATTAGGGAAACGAGCGTAGTATTTTTTACGAACCTGAAAAGGTGTATGTGGTGCATTAAAAGGAACATAAAGTAAAAATGGTTTCTTTTTATTTCTATCAATAAAAGCTTCGGCTTCATCTGCAAATGTTTCGGTTAAATACGCTTTATTGTGAATGATTGTAGTATCACGACGTATTTGTCCAATGCCAACACGGCCATTTCCCCAAATTGTTTTATCTGTAAAATCTTTATGGTGATGATTGATAATATCCGGATTATCATCTTCGGGAGTGTAAAGCGAAAATGCCTGATAAAATCCGTAATGATAATCGAAACCCCGGTCTAAAGGAAAAAATCCTTTGTTATGACCCAAATGCCATTTTCCGATAATTCCTGTGCTGTAACCTTCTCTTTTGGCGAGATCAGCAAACGTAATTTCAGATTGTGGCAAACCTTGCGTGGCGATCGACGCTTCGTTTGGATAATTGATTTTATCATTCAGTCTCCAGTTATTGGTGTTGATTAAATATTTGAAACCGTAATATTCTAAGTTGTTTTTTGGATAGCGATCTCCGGGTTGATATTCATGCCCAAAACGTTCCTGATAACGCCCGGTTAAAATTCCGGCACGCGAAGGCGAACAAATCGAAGCGGAAACATAACCATCCTGAAACGTAACTCCTGACGCTGCTAAAGAATCGATTTGTGGCGTTGGTGTAGATTTTCCTCCGTACAACGAAATATCATATTTCCCTAAATCGTCTGCCAAAAGAATGATGATATTCGGTTTTTTGAATGAACTGTCTGTCGGAACTTTTTCAGATAAAAATGCTGCTTTTCCTTTAAGTAATTTTGCGTCCGGTTTTATTAAAGTTCCATCGGTATTGATGGGCCAGAATAAAAAGATAGCCAGAATTGCCACTACAATAAGAATGGAAAAAAAAATCTTTTTTGTTTTTGATAATGCCATGGTTTTTATTTTTTTATTTTGGATGTTGTTTTGAAACGCACAGAAACTCTTAATTTTTTAGGCGCCAACTTTGTCAAAGTTTTAAACTTTGGCAAAGTTTGCACTAAAAGCTATTATGCGCATTTTTGTCATCCCGAGGAACGAGGGATCTCCGTTAGTAGCTCGACATGCTACATAAACTTTGCGTTAGTTTCTTGCGGAGATCCCTCGTTCCTCGGGATGACAAAATGGTGATTATGATTGCGAAAGACAGATTAAAATAATTAGTAAAATAATAATCTGCCCAATCTGCCGAATCTGCGTGAAAAAAAATTATTTCACAGCCAAAGCCACATCAACATCGTTTTTCAAATCGCCTAAACCATCTTTTTTGAACACAATTTTGCCATTTTGATACAAGATCAAAGTAGGGAAGACCTTTACCGTTTTTAAATCGGCAATAACTTGTGGGCTCTCTTCTAACTCAATCTGAACTATTTTAAGTTTCTCTCCGTATTGTGTTCTCAGATTTTCTAAAATTGGTTTTACGGTTTTGCAGGTGGCGCAATATTTAGAACCAATGTCTACTAAAACGTACGTATTATCGGCAATGATTTTTTTGTATTCCGGTGTGGATAATTTGCTTTTTAAATTCGAATAAAAAGGTTTTCCGCCACCAATCCAGGCTGCAATTCCGCCATCAAGAATATAGACTTCAGAGAATCCTTTTTTTATTAATTCAGTAGATAAAAGACCACTTCTGTAAGCTGCAATAGAATAGATAAATACAGGCTGCGAAGGATTTAAAGCCGCCACAGATTTCTCATAGTTTTCTGACTTAAGATTAAAATTTACAGCACCTTCAATATGATTTAACGCAAATTCTTCAGGACCTCTGGCATCAATTATCTGTGGATTTTTCTGGCTTTTAATTTTCGCGTAAAAAGCATCCAGTAATACAACACTACTGGCGCCTTTATCTTGTGAAAATCCTACTACTGTAAAAAGGAAAAATACAGCTGCGAAACTACTTTTTAATATATTGTTTTTCATGATTTTGATTTTATGGAGTTACAATATTCCAATACGGATTTGCCGGTTCGAAAGTGCTCGCCAATTTTCTGAATTTAAACGGATCACCTTCAAAACTAACGCCGTCTGAAGTTAGAATGTCGCGTGCCGTTTCAGGACTGGATAATAAAGCTACAAACTTGGCTTTTGGGATTGTTAAGGTAAATTCGGCTTTATCATTTGGTCGGGTTTGACTTTGGTGCAAAACGCCGTTTTTAAGATAAACCAGAATGTTTTTATTGAGTTCCGGGAAAATGAAACGCAATTTTACGTCTTTTCCTGCCGCTTTATTTCCGTCAACCGTTACAGATAAATAATCGAAAATAGCTTCTGGAGTTAGTGTAGACAAAAATCCTGCGGCACGATTCACAGGGTTTTTAGGAACAATTACGCCTTCGCGAAGTTCTTTGGCTCCGGATAAATATAAATCTCTCCAAATTCCGGATTCACTTTGATAGGCGATTTGTTCGAAAGCATCGGCTTGTAAATTCTTAGCCGCAGCATTCTCGGGATTCGCAAAGATGACATGTTTCAGTACTTCGGCAACCCAACGGTATTCTCCTTTTTGGTAACTTTCGGTGGCTTTTTTCAAGGCAGTTTCTTCGCCGCCAAACCATTCGACATATTTTTTAGCCGATTCTACTTGTGGTAGTTTATCATAATCAGCAGGATTTCCGTCCCACCAACCTAAGTAGAATTGATAAGTTGCTTTGGCATTGTGTTTTACGGTTCCGTAAAAATCACGGTTGTACCATTCTTTGCCTAATTCGGCAGGAAGTTTTATTTCTTCGGCAATCTCATCTTTATTCAAACCTTTGTTGGCCAAATGAACAGTTTGATCGTGCACGTATTTGTATAAATCTCGTTGTTTTTCCAGAAAAGTAATTCCTTTGTCATGACCGTAAACCGGCCAGGTATGCGACGGAACAATAAATTCGATTTTGGCTCCAAATAAATCAATAGCTTCGTCAAGATATCCTGCCCAAGCTTTGGCGTCTCTGGTTTTGGCACCGCGAGGAGTAAGGACATTGTGATAGGTATGACTGGCAATTTCGGCAGAAAAGAAAACTTTTTGAGCAGGAGCAAAGACCGTTAATTCGGCTGGAGCTTCAGAATTCGGCGTAAGCTGAAAAATTAGATCCAGGCCATCAATATTGATTGTTTGTCCGGTTTTTTCCACTTCAAAATTAGGCTGTAAAAGAGAGGAAGAACCTCCGCTTAAAAACGGTTTTCCCAGACCCACATCAACCTGACCTGTCGCGCTTCTTTCTAAACTTAACCCAAATTGATATCCGGCTCTTCGTCGCATTACGTTTCCTAAAAGTACATTTTCGCTTACCGCTTCTTCATAAAAACCTTTTGGTGTGATAAATTTTACTTTTCCGGATTTGATATCTTCTGCAGCAACCAATCCTTCAATACCGCCATAATGATCACCGTGACTGTGCGTTACAATTATGGCCAAAATAGGTTTATTAGCGACGTGTTTTTTGACTAGTTCATAAGCGGCAGCAGAAGCTTCACCAATCGTTAAGGCATCAATTACAACATAACCATTTTTGGTTTCGATAAACGAAATATTGGCAACATCAAAAGAACGAACCTGATAAACGCCATTGGTAATTTTAAACAATCCGTTGATGTTGTTGAGCTGTGCCTGACGCCACAAAGCAGGATTTACTGTTTCAGGAGATTTCCCTTTAATGAAGGCGAAATCGTTCAGATTTACAGCGACATTTCCGGTTTTAGAAAGAATCTTACCGTCGGCAAGAGTGGCGATAAAACCTCTCTTGGCGTCGGTAAAATCGGCAGTATCATCAAAGTTTAAGTTTGAATATACTGCCTCATTTGATTTTTGGGTAAAAGTTGAGGCCTGTTTTGGCGCTTGTGCGTTTGCAGCAATGGTGAATCCTATTAACAGGGTCGTTATTTTATTTTTTTTCATGGTATTTTTAAGATTGAGCCTGCTCGTAATACACCGGGCTCGGAGAAACTGTTTCTATTTTGGCTTTTATTGGGACAGATAAAACTCCTTCTGCCAAAGCACTTCCTTCTTTTTTAGATTTGAATATTGGCCACAAAAATTGCGCGTACCATTCTTCTTGCTTGTACGATTTCATTCCGTATGAAGTTGGATATTTACGGGTGATTAAAGCAGTTCCGAAAATCACATCCCAAAGAAAAAACATGTTCCCAAAGTTTCCTTTAAAGTGTCCAACGCCGTCTCCGCTAGTATCGGCATGATGCGCATGATGCGTTGCAGGAGTCGAAATTAAACGTTCAAGAACCCATGCAATTGGATGTAAGATTCTGTATTTGTAAAATGGTTTGTCCCATTTGATACTTGAATGCGCACCAAGAGTGATGAAACTTTTGATCACCAAAACAAACAATGCAGGTAATCCTAAACCTAAATACGTCAAGGTAGCCGTTAAATAAATTTGAGAAAAGAAAACCGTATAAATAAAGTTTTGTCTCGATGCCATTGCCATTCCCATATACGGAGCCGAATGATGCGTTCTGTGAAATCTCCATAAAAACGGAACCTGATGGTGCAGTCTGTGGTACCAGTATTGCGTTAAATCATCAGCGATTGCGATAAGGAAAAATCCTCCCCAAAACGGAACCCATGAAAGTGAGTTGGCCAAATTTGGGATCAAATAAGGCAATGCCGTTAAACTGAAAAATGCGATTACCGGTGGTAAAAGTAATTTTGGAGCCAGGAAACAAATAATATCTATTTTGCGTTCTTCACCCGTCCATTCATCATCGTACAAACCGGCTGTAAATTCTATAATTCCCAGAACCAACATAAAAACAGTTAATCCCCAGGTACGAATGTTTTCGAAAGCGGGTTTTGTAAATTCTAAAAACGAGGGTAAGGTAAGGTGCGATTGCGTTATAACACCATTTGTTAGTTTGAAATAAAGAAATATTGCCACTACCGGCAATGAATATATTACGAAACTAATACTTAAATCTCTTATTAATCTGCTTCTTGAATTGTGATCTATTATTGCCATGATATCTTATTTTAAAAAATTACTAATTAATGCTAAACCTCCCGCCAAAATGACTAGCGGAACTAAAAAAACAATCGCTCCCACGATGATTTTTTTTCCTATAATTTCATAGTCTACTCGTTTCATATTTGTGAATTTTATTTTTTAATTGTCAAATATGTAATCGCCATTATTGCTGTTTGTTTTGCACAGATTTTGTTTTAGAGGCGATTTCATGATTTCTAATTTTTATGTTTATAACTGTATTGAAAATCAATGCGTTTTTAATAAATGTAAAAATAAATAAAGTACTACTTTAATTCTATTGAATTAATAGAGTTTTATTTATTGATTTTTTCCAAATTTGTTATAATACGTATTGATTATTATTTTACTTTTTGAATGGTAGGAAGCGTCTCCACCGTTAAATTTTCTCTGAGTTTTTCAGAAGGCAAGTACAAACGAATGATTAAACTTGCTTTTTGAACATCGTTAATTGGCAGCCAGTTTTCCTTTTTCTCAGTTCCCGAAAGATTGATTTTATACGAAGTACTATCAGATTCATATTTTACATCTTCAAGATTATAGCTGTATTTATTGATTGGATTTTTAATTAAAAAACCATTTTCGTCATACGCTGTAATGCTCCAATATTTCGCGTCTAGTTTTTTCCCGCTAATGACATAGTCAGCTTTTGGGTCTAATGCGTTTCCTTCGCTATCAGTACTTGTGCTCAGGTAGATAACTTCTTTTTTAGTTAGGGCATAAGGTCCGTAAACTGCCACTTGTGCAATGGTTAGCAAATCGGCTGAGTTGAGGTCTTTGTCTTTATCAACCGTTTGCCAGTTACCAATAATGCGTTGCGAATCGCTCTTGCCGGATTTGATGTTGTAAACACCAACGGCACTCCCGAATACAATAGCGAGAATGATCAATGCTACCGCAAGTCCTATCTTTTTAATTTTTTGATTTAAAGCCATTTTAATTTTTATTTAAATTGAATGTTTTGTTTGGGCAGCTTTGTCAAAGTTTTAAACTTTGACAAAGCTTTCATACGTTTTTTCCATTTCGATTTCTATGTAAAGTCGAATCTTTTTCAGGAGCTAATCCCGCTATCCGTTCCAATCTTTTGTTCCGAACCCCGGAACAAAAGGATTTCCACTTCTATCGGGGCTAGGACAATCTTTGTCGAGTTTCGCGTGTGTCCTTCGACTTGGCTCAGGATGACAAACTTTTGGGTTGCGATCGCGAATGATGATTAAACTAAAAAATCTGTTTAAATCCGCGTCTTTGCAAAGCAAATCCGTGTCATCTGCGTATCATGACAAAGGTTAAGCTTACTTCCCTAATTTCTCTACCGTAACACCATGCTGCAATTCGGCCAATGTTTTTACCGGATATGCTTTCGAAACCAAATAACGAAACAGAATCAGTCCTTTATTCGTTGGACTGTAAATGATTTTTTCCTTCGGAATATTTTTCAAGACTTCGGCAGTACTACCTTCAGGAGCTAAATAATATTCGAATTTGGCTTTTACTTTTTCTTCGTTCTCAACAAAAAAATTGGTGGTATTTTCCTGATAAGCCGAGATAGACCAATAAGTAGAATCGGGAACAATTCCTGAAATTTTCAATACATCATCTTTCAAATCATAATTGATTGTCGAATACAAAAAATCCGGATTTGGTAACGGAATTACTCTGCTGTTTTCAGCATTGGGCTGATCTCCAAATCGGGGAGTATTGACAACGCCAAGACTTTTTTCTGCAAACTTTTTTTGCACATAATAAGGAGTTATCCAGATCGTGAGGTAGTAAAAACTTACTGCAATTACTACAAGAATCAAGGCGAAAAGGCCTTTTTTCAAAATTGGTTTTGTTACTGCCATAATTTACTTGTTTTAATATCAGTACTATTCATGATACTTTACAGCATGATGAATAGTACTGATGGATTTCTATTTATTTTTCTTGTGAACTCGTTGTTTCAAAACATCCTGCCAGTCGATAAAAGGATAGATGTTATTTTTCTTCGCCTGATCATCAAAAGCAGCCTGAAGTTCTTTTAGTTTTTCAGGATTCTTTTTAGCCAGATCAACTCTTTCGTTAAAGTCAGTATTCAGGTTGTATAATTCCCAAACATCATTGTCATAGGTACTTGGACCTGTACTTTTTGCCAAAGCGCCATTATCAACAATATCGATAAAATCAGGATGATGAGGTGCCGCAGCTTTCCAGCCGTCTTTGTACAAAGCTCTTGATCCAAAAATATAATAGTATTGAATTTTATGTCTTGAAGGAGCTTTTGCATCAGCATAAGAATACGCTAATGAAGTTCCCTGAATAGAATCCTGAGCAATGCCGCGGATTTCCTTTGGAGCAGTAATGCCAACTGTTTCCAGAGTGGTTGGTAAAATATCTATCACGTGACCGTATTGGTTACGAATTCCCGGAGTTTTTATTCCTTTTGGATAATAAACAATCAACGGATTACGCGTTCCTCCTTCAGAATGTGCATCTTGTTTCAGGTTTTTAAAAGGTGTATTTGCAGCCAAAGCCCATCCGTAAGGATAATTTCCCTCGATAGCTTCCGGAGTTCCCAAAAGATCAATTTTAGCCAGGTTTTCTTTTACATCATCTTCTTTAGAACCATTCCCAAATAATTTTTTCAACAACGGCTGATCGATTGTTCCGGATCCTGTTCCTTCTTTACTAGCTCCATTATCACCCAAAACAACGTAGAAAACGGTATTGTCTAACTGATTTATTTCTTTCAGATGATTTACAATTCGGCTTACTTCATAATCCGTGTATTCGAGATATCCGGCATAGATTTCCATGAAACGAGCGTATAATTTCTTTTCGTCAGGAGATAAAGTATTCCACGCTTTTACATACGAATCACGCGTAGGCAATTTGGCATCAGCCGGAATTAAACCTAACTTCTTTTGATTGGCAATTACTTTATCACGGTAAACATCCCAGCCTTCATCAAATTTACCTCTGTATTTGTCGCTCCATTCTTTGGCTACCTGATGCGGAGAATGTGTTGCTCCCGGCGCATAATATAAAAAGAAAGGTTTGTTTGGTGCTGCACTTTTCTGGCGATCGATATAGGTAATGGCTTTGTCTGTGATTAATTCACTTAAGTGTTTCCCTTTTAAATCAGCCGTAAATTGGTTTTTAGATTTATCATTTCCTGCATTATTCAGTCTTGTGTTTCCGTTTAACCAAGTTTGATCTTCAACTAAATCCGGATTGTACTGATCTGTTTCTGATCCTAAGAATCCGTAGAAATGATCAAAACCTTTTCCGGTTGGCCATCTGTCAAACGGACCTGCATCTGTAGCATCTTCATCTGGAGTTACACCGTATTTTCCAACAGCAAAAGTATTGTATCCGTTGTCGCGTAAAATTTCAGCAATGGTTCCTGCCGAAGACGGAATTCTTCCATCATAACCCGGAAAACCAGCTGACATGGCGGTATGCGAAAATCCACCTACGTGAACGGCATGTGCATTACGACCAGTTAATAATCCGGCGCGGGTTGGCGCACAAATCGCAGTGGTGTGAAAATTGGTATAACGCAAACCATTATTGGCCAAACTCTCGAAAGTAGGTGTGTTGATCAAACCTCCAAAAGCACTTGTAGCGCCGTAACCCACATCATCTAATAAAATCCAGACTACGTTTGGCGCACCTTCAGGAGCTTTTACAGGATCTGGCCAATATTCTTTAGAATCGGCTAAGGTTTTACCAATTACACCTTTGTAATTTGGATCAGGTTTTATTTGCGCAAAACCTAATTGCGTCAATATTAATGCAGTAATCAACAGCCCTTTTTGTGGACTTTTGATTTTAGTATTCAATTTTAAATTTTTCATTAGATTAAATTTTTATTATTTAATGCGTAATCATTGTTTAACTATTTTATTTTATTCCAATCTTGTACGCCTACTTTTGCGGACCATTGCTGATGTAATTCAATCAGGTTTTGGAGTAGTTTCGGTTCTGATTTTGCTACGTTTTTTGTTTCGGTTCTGTCAGTAGCAAGATTGTACAATTCCCAAGGCTGATTGTTTTCGGCTACAGCCTTCCAATCTCCTTTTCGTACCGCTTTGCTGCCTTCATGTTCCCAAAACAAAGCTTCATGTGCATCAGATTGTTGTCCTTCAAATTCCTTTTTTAAACTAATCCCTTCTAAAGGTGTTAGCTTTTTTCCCTGAAAAAAATCCGGATATTGAAACCCCGCATACTCGAGAAAAGTTGGAAAAATATCAATCAAATGACTTACTCTGTTGCTTACTGTTCCCGCTTTAATATGTTTAGGATAATAAGCAATAAAAGGGGAAGCAATTCCACCTTCGTGAGTGTTCTTTTTGAATAATTGAAAAGGCGTGTTGCTCACATTTCCCCACGGACTTTCGTAACTATCGATTGATGCAACCGATCCTGGTGTTCCATTTTTTTGTATAACATAATTCCAGTTTTTCACATCATCGGCACTTCCGCCATTATCCGAAAGAAAAAGAACGATCGTATTATCTTCTTCTCCCAACGACTTGACTTTCTGCAGGATTTCTCCAATTCCGGCATCCATTCGGTCGATCATGGCGGCGTAAATTGCCATTCGCGTATCCCATTTGTCTTTTTCTTCGACGCTTAGTTTTTCCCAATCCGGTACTTTTTCAAAACGATTTGATAAGTCCCAATTTTTATCAATAATGCCTTGTTCTTTTAATTTTTTAAAACGGCTTTCTCTCAATTTATCCCAGCCTTCGAGATATTTGCCTTTGTATTTTGCAATATCTTCGGGCAATGCCTGAATGGGCCAATGTGGAGCATTATAAGCCACATAAAGAAAAAAAGGTTTTTGCTGATTTCTTTGTTTTTCTAAAGAACTAATAGCAAAATTGGTTATTTCCTGAGTCAGATAAGTCGACGTATCCCTGCGAATAACTTCTTTATCTCCTTTCATAAAAGTGACTTTTCTTCCGTCGTTATATAAAGGTTCTGAGTTGAAATAACTGCTTCCATTGTTTTGTAAAGTAAAAGAATCATCAAACCCTCTATTAACTGCCCAGGCTGATGGTACAAGACCCACGTGCCATTTTCCGGAAACAATTGTATTGTATCCTGCCTGTTTGAGTGCTTGCCCAATCGTGATACAATGCTCGTTTAAATATCCCTGATAGGCAGGAAATCCTTTGTCCTGAACCATGTCGCCAATTCCTGCCTGGTGTGGATACAAACCCGTGAGCAATGAAGCGCGGGAAGGACAGCAACGTCCTGCATTGTAAAACTGCTTTATAATAAGCCCGTTTTTAGCGAGCTTATCTAAGTTTGGCGTTTTAATTTCTGAGCCAAAAGCACTAATATCTGAGAAACCTAAATCATCTGCCAAAATGACGATGATATTAGGTTGCTTTTTTTGTGCCAATAGCTGAAATTGTGCAACAACCAATAGGGCGATAAGGAACAGTTTTTTAATCATTTTATTTATTTGGATGAAAATCGGTTATTAGTATCCAGGGTTTTGTGGCAAACCAACAGGATCAATACTTCTTTCGCTTTGTGGAATAGGGTAAAGGTTATTTCTTTCTGAAACAGAGTTTTTAGCTGTTACTTTTTTCACTTCGGTTACCAGAGTTCCCCAGCGAACCAGATCGAACCAGCGTTGCCCTTCCTGAACGAATTCTTTTTTGCGTTCTTCTTGGATTGCTGCTCGAAAAGTAACCTGATTTAATCCTGATAAATCTACAGCTGCATCTGGCGTTGTAATTGGTTTTCCAAAAGCTCTTCTTCTTACCTGATTGATCAATTCATAAGCTTCCGGAGTTGGTGTTCCCTGTTCGTTTATCGCTTCCGCTAATGACAACAGGATATCGGCATAGCGAATAATTGGGAAATTAATAGCGACGTTACCCGGAGTTGCCACATTGGTTAAATCCAAATATTTTTTGAAGATGGGTTTAGGGAAAGTGTAAATATTTGCAGTTCCCGGAATTGGTAATGTCTTGGCATAACTTACATCTCTTCTTGTATCTCCAGGAGCATATATATCATAAAATAAAGCAACATCTGAAATAATATCTGCTGGTTCTGTAGCAGTAAAACCTATAAATGATGTCGATTGAAAAGTACTTCCGCTTGATCCGTTTCCTGCCTGATTGGGCTCGAACTGAACAGAGAAAATATGTTCTTTACCATTCTTTTTTGTTTTAGTAAAAATATCCTGAAAACTTTCAAAAAGAGCATAACCGTAACCGCCATTAATAACTTCTCTGGCTTTTAAAATGGCATTTGGATAATCTTTTCTTGTTAGATATACTTTTGCTAAAATAGCTTTTGCAGCTCCTGATGTTGCACGTCCTAAATCACTTGCAGGATAAGTTGCAGGTAATGCTTCGGCAGCATTCAAATCTGAAATAATCTGAGTGTAAACAGCATCGACAGTTTCTCTTCTTGATTTTAAACTTTCTAATTGTATAGAAGTTGGTTCATGCAATTCAATTGGCACTCCTCCCCACAAACGAACTGCCTGAAAGTATAATAATCCTCTAATGAATTTTGCTTCATTAATCAATCTTGTTTTAACAGTTTCGTTTCCTACGACTTTAGGGATATTATCGATAGAAACATTGGCTCTGTTGATTCCGGCGTAAATCTGGCGCCATGCTACCTGAACACGATCTGAAGTGGCATCATGAGTCAAACTGCTTAAAGCTCTTACCTGAGGGTTTGTTGCCGAAACTCCTGCTGCAGCATAATCAGTAGCCATATCGGTTAAGAAATAAAGGTTTCTGCCAAATAAACTTTGTTCTCCCGGATCAAGACTTAAAGAGGCATAAACAGCAGTTACACTTGCAACGGCATCATCCTGCGTTTTAAAATATTTATCTTCGGTAACAAAAGAGGTAGGTGTTACCTCCAGATCTGCGCACGATGTAAATAAACCGGCGCTAAATAGGATTGTTATAATAATCTTTTTCATTGTGTATATTTTTTGCTTAGAAAGTTATGTTCAGACCCGAAATGAATGTTTTAGAGTTTGGATAAGAACCAAAATCAATTCCGGGATATAAGTTGTTTTGTTCGTATGAACTTACCTCTGGATCATAACCAGTGTATTTTGTCCATGTAATTAAATTTTCAGCAGATACATAGAATTTAATGCTTTTGGCTCCTAATTTTTGAGAAGCGCTTTTAGGCAATGTATATCCTAAAGTGATTAATTTTAATCTTAAAAAAGAAGCATCTTCTACATAACGCTCAGAAACGATTCCAAGAGGAGAACTTGTGGCTCTCGGGACTTCATTGCTTGGATTTGTTGGAGTCCAGCGATCGTCCAGAGTAACATTAGCATTTGTGCCAAGAGTAGAAATCTCTAATTGCTGATTTAAGGCATTAAATATCTTTCCGCCATAAGATCCCTGAAAAGAGAAATTAAGATCAAAATCACGATAAGAAACGGTATTACTAAAACTTCCAACAAATTTAGGTTGAGAACTTCCTAAGTTACCTTTGTCAAGTGCAGTGATTACACCATCTCCGTTAGTATCTACATATCTTCTGTCTCCAACTTTTGTGTTGGCTAAACTGTTTATTTTTGGCTGCGTATTAACTTCTTCCTGAGTCTGGAAAATTCCGTTTGTTTTATATCCCCAAAAAGTTCCCAATGGCAAACCTACTTTTACTGTTACAGGTTGTTGCTGTAATAAAGATCCGTTTGGCACTACAGGAAAAAACTGATCAACTCCGTTTCCTATCGAAACCACTTTGTTTTTGTTGGCAGATAAAACAACATTTGAGTTCCATGAAAAAGTTTCAGTTTTTACATTTTCTGTTGTTAAACCAATTTCAATACCTTTATTTTCAACCCCTCCAATATTCTGAAGAACTGTAGCATAACCTGAAGTAAGCGGAATAGGCACATTAATTAATAAATCATTTGTTTTCTTGTAATACACATCAAATACAAAATTGATTTTTCTATCTAATAATGATAAATCTAAACCAACATTATATTGATTTGTTTTTTCCCATTTCAAATCCGGATTTGCCAATCGGGTAGGAGCTAATCCTGTCTGTAAAGTTCCTCCAAAGGCATAATTTACAGAACCCATTTGAGCTAAAGAAAGATAATTACCAATTTCCTGGTTTCCTGTTGTTCCCGCTGTAATTCTAAGTTTAGCTTCGGTTACACCTTTAATATTTTTAGCAAAATCTTCGTCAGTAATATTCCATGAAAACCCTGCTGATGGGAAATAACCCCAAAGAGATTCCGATCCAAATCGTGATGAACCATCGGCACGTGCAGATAAAGTAAAGTTGTATTTTCCTTTGTATGAATAATTTATTCTGGTTAACCATGACTTTAATACACTTTCAAATGCATCGCTATAAGGTTTTACCGCAACACCATCTTGCAGAGCGTTATACGTATTAGCATCATTTACAAATGTATTAGATCCGGCATTTACTACTTCACCTTGAGTGTATTGAAGTGTATATCCTCCTAAAGCCGAAAATTTATGGTTTTCACCAAAAGTCGTATTGTAATTCAACGTGTTTTCATTCAATACAGAACTTACCAGACGATCTCCCACAGAAGCCAATCCTTTTGTTCCTGCTCCGGCAGTAGTGGTAGACGAAGCATAATAGTTTTGTTTTGTATCGATAACGTCACCGCTCACGGCTACTTTTGCTACAAGCTTTTTAGTGATTTTATATTCACCAAATAAGCTGGTCAAAATTCTGTTTATTTTAGTTTCGTTAGTTGTACTGACTAAGTCGTTGATAGGGTTTGGGATAATACCATTTACTGCAGTTGCATACGGATTATTGGTTAAGTTATAACTTCCGTCTGCATTTTTAATAGGAACTACCGGAGGTTGATACAAAGCCACCACTAATGGGTTTGGAGATCTTCCGGCAGCCGCACCGCCATTTGTACCTACACCATTAGAAATCGAATTACTGTAGTTGGCATTTACACCAAATTTAAATTTCTCAGAGTAATTTCTTTCGTAATTTACACGAAGCGAAATCCTTTTAAAATCTGATGCAATTACAATTCCGTCTTGTTGAAAATATCCTGCAGAAATAGCATATCTGGAACGCTCATCTCCACCAGAGAAAGATAACTGATGATTTTGTACAGGCGCTGCAGTTCTAAAAAGAGCATCTTGCCAGTCGTAACTTCCCGATGTTTTAAAAGCTTCTATCTGAGCCGGTGTAAAAGATGGAGCCTGACCAATACTAGCCTGAACATCATTGCGCAAGCTTGCCCATTGGCTGGCATTCATTAAGTTTAGTTTTTTCGATACATTCTGAAATCCAAAATAACCTTGGTACGAAATATTATCCTGTCCTTTTGTTCCTTTTTTGGTAGTAATGATAACTACACCATTAGCACCACGCGATCCGTAAATGGCAGTTGCTGAAGCATCTTTTAATACCTCGATAGATTCAATATCAGCCGGGTTTATAGTTGATAAAACATTGACTGTTGCACCGGCATTCGTAACTCCTGCGGTACTATTATTGTTATCATTATATATTAATATTCCGTCTACAACATACAAAGGTTCATTACCGGCCGTAATCGAGTTTCCTCCTCTAATACGTACACTTGATGAAGCTCCCGGGCGACCCGAACTTTGTGTAACTACCACTCCCGGAATCGCACCTCGTAACAGGTTATCTGCAGATGAGGTCACTTGAGATAAGTTTGCTTTAGGAACTGAAGCTACAGAACCTGTAATGTCTTTTCTCTTTTGAGAACCGTATCCCACAACAACCAATTCATCTAATTCCTGGCGTTCTTCTTTTAGATTAATTGTAATTGGGTTTTTGTCTACAATTATTTCAGCTTTTTTGTATCCAATGTAGCTTACGATTAAAGTATAAGGGAATTTTTGACCGGTTTGAAAATAAAATTTTCCTTCAGCATCTGTCTGAACGCCATGTGTTGTTCCTTTAATAACAACTGAAGCTCCAATAATAGGCTGATTTGTAACGTCGTCTACCACAGTTCCGTCGAGCTTAGACTGTATAAGTGGCGTTGTATTTTGGGCATTAATTCCTGCCGTGACAAGCAGGAGAAATAGTAATGAGTTTATTTTTAAAAAATTTTTCATTTCTTTGTACTGGTTTTAAGTAATTAACAAGAGGCCTTGAAAGTTGATTTTTCAACTCTCTAATGGTATTCTTGATTTAGTGATAAATGTTCTTTAAGCCTTGCCATTTCTGTTGCCGCAGAAATGGCTTTTTTTATTTACAGCAACAATTTTGCATCTTTTTCATCTTTGTTTTTTTAGTTATTAGTTATTTTCTTTTAGTTTATAGGTATAGTTTAACAACCCTTTTGATATAAATTAGGGTATCAAACAGATTTTTGTAATTTCAATAAGTAATCTTTGTGAGGTATTTTAAATTTCGTCTTTTAAATCGATTCGATAAAAAAGAGATATCGAATATAAACGAAAAAAATGCTAAGAATTAGCAACAGAAGCACATATAACAGACTGTGTTATAAGTATATTTTTTAGGAAGAATGTAATACGCTATGCTTTCGGTTGTTTTCAAAATATAATTCTTTATGGTTTCAAATATTTTTATACTCTACTAATCCTATAGACAAAGTTAATTTTAATATAATAAAAACCAAAAATTTGTTCATTTTTTTTTTATTAAAGCTAAAATAAATAATTATAAAAGTAATATTTATGAATTAAGTATTTGATAATCAGTTGTTTATTTGT